>SVOR01000027.1 GCA_015066295.1 Oscillospiraceae bacterium | reverse complement strand
CTGCCTCATCATAACCAACGTATCCGGGAGGCGCGCCAATTAGACGCGAAACCGAGTGTTTTTCCATAAATTCGGACATATCGAGTCTTATCATTGTTTCGGGTGTTGAGAACAACTGCTCTGACAACACCTTAACAAGCTCGGTTTTACCAACACCTGTAGGACCAACGAAAATAAATGATGCGGGACGACGGTGTGCTGTAGTCTGCACTCTTGACCTTCTTACAGCGGCCGAAACGGCTTCAGCTGCCTCATCTTGACCAATAATGCGCTTTTTAATTTGTGTTTCAAGGTTAGCGAGCTTCTTAAGGTCGCTCTCTTGAATTTTTGCAGCCGGAATTCCCGTCCACAGTTCAATAACGGTGGCAACGTCCATATCGGTTACTACCCTATTTGATGCAGGTTCGTAAAGACCATTTGCTTCATTTTTATACTTTTCAAGCTCTGCCTTTTTGTTGGCAAGCATTTCGTAATTCGGGTTATCTAAATCGGCCTCTAAACGCTCAATTTCAATATTTGTTTCCTTAATTTTCTTGTTAACGGCATACAATTCGTCAACCGCCTTGTTGGCAAGACTGGCACAAGCGCAAGCCTCGTCAAGCAGGTCAATTGCCTTGTCGGGTAAAAATCTGTCGTTAACGTATCTTTCTGATAAATGCACAATTTTGCGCACCAAATCATCCGAAACTGTAACGTTATGGAAGCCCTCGTAATAGCCTTTAACACCAAGTAAAATATGTTCGGCATCTGTTATAGACGGTTCTTCAACCGTTATAGGCTGGAAGCGACGTTCAAGAGCGGCATCCTTTTCGATATATTTTCTGTATTCCTTAAAGGTTGTAGCACCAATTACCTGTATCTCACCTCGTGATAAAGCAGGTTTAAGGATATTGGCAGCATTCATTGAACCTTCTGCCGAGTCGCCTGCGCCAACCAAGTTATGAATTTCGTCAATAAATAAAATTATATTGCCTTCATTTTTTATTTCCTCAATAAGACCTTTAACGCGGCTTTCGAACTGACCTCTAAATTGAGTGCCGGCCACCAAACCTGTTAAATCGAGTAAATAAATTTCTTTGTCAAGCAGTCTTGCAGGCGCTTCACCATTGACAATCATTAAAGCAAGACCCTCTGCAATAGCGGTTTTACCGACACCGGGCTCACCGATTAAGCAAGGATTATTCTTTGAACGACGTGAAAGAATCTGTATTGCGCGCGAAAGCTCATCATTCCTACCGATTATTGCATCCAATTTACCTGTGCGAGCCTTTTCGGTAAGGTTAGTGCAATATTGGTCTATAAATCTGCGCTTTTTCTTTTTAGGTTTTTCCTTTTTGTCCTCGCTCTTTTCGGTCGCATCACTCGCATTTGGGGCTGCAGAGTCACCAAAAAGATTATTTAAAAACGGAAAAGCAGGTGCTGTGCCAAGCGCAAAGGTATCGTCATCGTCGCCTTCTTCGTTGAGTGCCATAATATCCATAAATTGTTCACTCATCTGCTCGATATCCTCATCAGAAATATTCATCTTTTTAAGCATATCGTCAATAGGCTTTATCCCAAGCTCCTTAGCGCAAACAAGACATAAGCCTTGCGGTCCTGCATCGGCTTTAGCAGGGTCAGAAATAAAAACCACAGCCGGCCTTTTATTACATTTTGAACATAGTTTCATTATTTTAGAATTCTCCTTTTATCAGAAAATACCCGGCAAAAACTCGAGTATTAAATTAAACAAATACGAGCTCGCTACGGTCGTTGGATTAAATATAAGGAAACCACCCGTAAGCGAAATTAAAAATGAGGTTAACAGAATAAATATTATAGCATAAATTCCGCCGTTTACAAGCCCTAAAATGCCGCCTAAAAATCTATTTAGCTTACCCACAATACTAAATGAGAATATCTTGTTGAGTATTCGGGAAAGGAACTTAAAGGCAATGGACAGCACGACGAATAAAGCAAGTGATGCTATTACCTTTATAAAAGATACAGTAATTGGCCTTACCGAATTTCTGCTAATATTTTCGGCAATTGTTTTTGGCGCATCATTATCTACAATATCGTTATTTAGGTCGGACTTATCAAATTTTACACTGTTTTTAATAAATCCGGGTAGAGCGTCATTGACGCCGTTAACAAGACCTTCTTTCGTTGAATCAACGCTGCTTGTTATTGTTTTTTCGATGGTCCTTACAATGCTTGGTTCTACAGCTTTATCATAGATAAATTCAGATAATGGGCCACTAATAGTCATTGCCGCAAAAATCGCAAGAAAAAAGCCAAGGATAAGCGAAACCGATTTAACAAAGCCTCGTTTAGCGGTAATAATTATAGAAACAACAAATATGGCAACTATAATTAAATCGAGAATTAAAGCCACTTATATTCCCCTATTCTAAATGAATTTTATCTGCGGTATTATCGGTTAAAGTAATTAGTGAATGATGCGAAACGGGTATTATTCGTACAACACCGAAGCCACAGCTGGTTTTAGACGACATTTCACCGTCTATCGAATATAAATATATTACCTTATCGCTCAAAATATAAATGTAATTTTCGGTAAAGGCAACGTCTATAATTTCAAAATCAAGATTAAATTCAGAAACTTTTTCGCCTTTTTTGTTGAAAATGTATGCGGTATTACTGCCTTTATTACTCTCGTGACCGGCTAATAAGAAGGTAAATCTATTGTTGTTGCGGTTAAAAGTAAAGTTTTTCTCGGTGTCGTGGAGTGTTGATGAATAATTTGACCATTTAAAAAACTCTACCTTATTTTCAAAAACAGCATAGAAGGTTCTGTTATTAGCTTCAATATCCAAGAGAATATCGTTTTCATAAACCTTTGAATAAACGGGTGTGGGTGAATCGTACTCAACCACAATAAGTTTAGAAACGAATTTACCCTTATTTGCATTTATTGCTGAAATAACAATACGTTTACCGTTATCGGATAAAACAATATCGTTAATTATATAATCAGCGCAAAGCCAAGTGAATTCTGCTTTACCCTTTTTGCTATAAAAAGTCACCTCGGAAGAATAACCGTCAGACTGCGTTGCGATGGCAAAGGTGCCGTTTCGGGCAACACAGGCGGTAAGAATATCGTTTTTAGTCTGCCCACCTGCTATCTTCTTTTTCAAATTATATAAAGTATATTCTTTTTCGCCCTGAGAATAAATTAAAAATCTTGATTCTGACGTCGCAACAACGGGTCGAACGTATCCGTGTTGATGGGTAAATACGTTTTTACCGCTTTTAGTGTTAAAACTGCTCGCTTGTGTTGGTGTAACCGCAATGAAGGTTTTACCCATTTTAGTTGTATTGATAAGCGTACCGCCGGAAATTTCACACGGGAATTCACCCGAAGTACCAACCGAAGCGATTGAATTTTGAATATACTCAAATAGCCCCGTAGGAAGACAAACCGAAAAAACAATAACAGCAATAATCAAAACAGCTATTGCTCCAAAAGCAAAGCGCCTTTTGCCCTTGTTTACAAGCTTTTTACCGCGAATAATGCGTGGCTTTTGCTGTGTCTTTGCCGCCTCTTTTGACTTTGAATTATTTTCTTTTTTAACCTTTTCATTTACAGAATTTTTACGTTCGCGCTTTGGCGCCATTTTAATTTCTTCTGTATATGTATTTTTAATAGCTTTTTTGGTCTTTTTGACCTTTTTCTTTTTATATTCGGGCATATATAAAACCTCATCAATAAATAACTTTGTTAAGATATAATGCGTGTGGCGGCAGAGTTGCGCCTGCTCGCTCGCGTTGCTTTGAATTTATAATATCAATAATGTCTGCGTTCTTAATTTTCCCGTTAGATACGTCAAGCGCCGTACCCGCAACTATTCTCACCATATTGTATAAAAAACCGTCTGCGGCGATTTTAAGTGTGACAACATCGCCCTCGCGAGCAACACTGCACGACTGCACAGTCCTAACCGTATCGGTAACGGTACGCTTACTGCTTGAAAAGACACTGAAGTCATACGTGCCAACCATTTTTTCGCAAAATTCCGCCATTAAATCGATGTTCAATTTTACGGGAACCGATAGCGTGTACTTCTTTAAAAACGGATTTGGTACGTCACCATCATAAAACTTATAGATATATTCTTTCGATTTAGCACTGTATCTTGCATGAAAATCAGAGGCAACCTTGCGGCAGGCAATTACCGCAATATCATCGGGCAAAATAGCGTTTAAACCCTTAACGTATGCTATCTCGGGCAGAGCGTGCTCGGTATCAAAGTGGCAATAAAACTCATTTGCGTGAACTCCTGCATCGGTGCGGCTACAGCCTGTAACACTTATTCTTTCCTTAGTAAGCTCGCTAAGCTTTTCGCACATAATCTGCTGAACGGTAATGCCGTTAGGCTGAACCTGCCAACCGTGATAAGCCGTTCCGTCGTATGAAATTTTAAGCAAAAATCTCGTCATAATTCACCATTAAAAATATAAATTTAAAACTATAACCGAAGCACAAAACAGTAAACTCACACAAAGTGAAATTATATCCCCTGCTTTGATGTGCAACTGCTTCATAGAGGTTTTGTTTTTACCGCCGTTATAGCAGCGGCTTTCCATTGCCTCGGCCAAATCGTACGCACGGCGCACCGATGAAATAAGAAGCGGTATTAAAATGGGTATAATCGCCTTAATGCGTTGCATCAGTTTTCCGCTTTCAAAGTCGGCACCACGCGCTTTTTGTGCATTGATAATCTTTTCGGTTTCTTCAACCAAAGTTGGAATAAATCTAAGTGCAATTGTCATCATCATTGACATTGTGTGCACAGCACCGCCAAGTCCTATGAATTTAAGCGGCGACAACAGTTTTTCAATTGCCGTTGTTAAATCATTTGGCGTTGTTGTATATGTTAGTGACGCACTTATTATTATCAATAAAACAACACGTGCCGACATAAAGATAGAACGACTTATTCCGCCTGTAGTAATCTTAATTATCCAATACTCAAATAATACTGTACCGTCTGTTATATAAAACAGGTTTAAAAGCATCGTAAAAATCAAAATCGGCAAAATAATTTTCAAATTTTTCAGATACATGCTAAGCGGTACTTTTGACAGTAGTAGAACAGTCAAAACAAACGCCACGGTTAGCGCTAAAGACAAAAAGTTATCGGCAATAAAAATAAAAACGAGCAATAAAATTAAAATTATTATCTTAAAACGTGGGTCAAGCCGATGCAAAAGACTTTTTGCGGGATAAAATTGACCAATGGTTAAATCCTTAATCAACAGTACCACCTCCCTGCTTTAATTTAAGCAGATGCTGTACTGCATCAGAAACGGTAATAATGCTTTTGGGTAAATCAATACCTTTTTCACGCAATATCTCGCATACCTTTGTGACAGCAGGAACGGACAAGCCGATTTGTTTCAGCTCTTCATTACGAGAAAATACGTTTTGCGGTGTGTCAAACATCGCAACCTTACCGCTGTTCATAACAAGAATTTTGTCGGCAAGAACTGCCATATCCTCCATAGAGTGAGAAACTATGATTACCGCCGCGTTATAGGTGTCGCGATAGTTTTTAATGATATCAATAACCATTTGTCTGCCGCTCGGGTCAAGACCTGCGGTAGGCTCGTCAAAAACTATAATTTCGGGGTTCATAGCGAGCACACCGGCGATGGCAACACGTCTTTTTTCACCGCCCGAAAGGTCAAAGGGCGATTTTTCAAGATACGAAAAGTCAAGACCGACTCTTTTGATTGTTTCTTTTACTCGAATATCAATTTCCTCTGCATTTAGCCCCATATTTTTAGGACCAAAGGCAATATCATCATATACGGTTTCATCAAACAACTGATATTCGGGATATTGAAATACAAGGCCAACCCTAAAACGATATTTTTTAATATCCTTGGGGTTTTGCCATATATCAACATCATCTATAAAAATCTGCCCGTCATTAGGCTTTAAAAGGCCGTTAAGGTGCTCAATAAGTGTAGACTTACCCGAGCCCGTATGGCCAATTATGCCAATAATTTCGCCCTTTTCGGCGCTGAAGCTGACACCCGAAACGGCGTCCTTGGCGTATGCAGTTTTTTCGTTATAGGTATGTGTTAAATTTTCAACACGCAAAAAAGCCACAGGCTCTCCTCCATCTAAAATAGTTTTGCGATTTCTTCGGCGGCATCCTCTACCGAAATTATATTACTCGACACGTTTAAGCCGTTTTTAGACAATTCATTTAATAGTTCGGTTGTCTGCGGTACGTCAAGACCGCACTTTTTAAGAAATTCAACCTTAGCAAAAATTTCTTCGGGACGTCCATCATCTAATATCTTGCCGTCATCCATAACAATTACTCGGTCGACCTTTTCGGCCTCTTCCATAAAGTGTGTAATTAAGATAACTGTTATTCCCTGTTCTTTGTTAAGTTTAATCACAGTATCAATTACTTCACGGCGACCTGAAGGGTCAAGCATTGCCGTAGGTTCATCAAGCACAATACATTCGGGTTGCATTGCAATTACGCCTGCAATGGCAACTCTCTGCTTCTGTCCGCCCGAAAGCTTGCTTGGCGATGCATCTTTATACTCGAACATACCAACGCTTTTTAGGGCGTTGTCTACACGCTTTCTAATTTCATCGGGTGGAATAGATAAGTTTTCGGGACCAAACGCCACGTCTTCTTCAACAACAGATGCGACAAGCTGATTATCAGGATTTTGAAATACCATACCAACAGTTTTTTTAATATCAAATTCCTTATCCTCGTCAGAAGTTAGCATTCCGTTCACCGAAATACTGCCACCTGTTGGCCTATATAAACCATTTAACAGCTTTGCAAGTGTCGATTTACCCGAGCCGTTGTGACCGAGAATTACGGTAAAGCTGCCGCGTTTAATATTCAAATTTAAATTTTCGATTACGGCCGAATAATTATCTGTATCCTCGTAGGAATAGTAAAGACCGTTAATCTCGATGATGTTTTCCACTATTTTTCACCAATCCAAATTGTAGTATTGCCGCAAGGCAGCACTATCGGTTTTTTTGTGACTTTAAGACCGATTTCATCGGTGTAGATTTCGCCGCCCTTATCCTTGGCGATGTAAAGCTTTGTAAGATAATTAAGAATTGTTGGTGATAATCCGGTTGTGTATGAGTTAAGGAAGAAAAATAAAGCATCATCACTCAATAACTTACCTGTTTCACTCAATAATTCAGAAATTTGTTGTTCAAGTTTCCACACTTCACCGTTAGGACCTCTGCCGTAGGAAGGTGGGTCCATAATAATGGCATCGTATTTGTTGCCGCGTCTGATTTCACGCTTAACAAATTTTAGGCAGTCGTCTACAAGCCATCTAACCTGTGCATCAGCAACACCTGATGCTACGGCATTTTCCTTTGCCCATTGAACCATACCTTTTGAGGCATCAACGTGTGTAACCGCTGCGCCTGCTTTTAGACAAGCAATGGTGGCACCGCCCGTATAAGCAAACATATTTAACACTTTTATGGGACGATTAGCATTTTTAATTAAATCGGTTGCTAACTTCCAGTTTACTGCCTGTTCGGGAAAAAGACCCGTGTGCTTAAAGCCCATTGGTTTTAGGCGAAATTCAAGATTGTTATACTTAACGTTCCACACGTCGGGCACCTTTTTTACGGTTTCCCAATAGCCGCCGCCCGAATTAGAACGGTGATATATGGCGTGTGGTGTCTGCCATCTACTATCATTTTGAGGCTCGTCCCACATTACTGTTGGGTCGGGACGCACTAAAATAATATCACCCCAACGTTCAAGTCGCTGACCGGACGTTGCATCAATCAATTCATAATCTTTAAAATCTTCTACAAAGCGCATTTTATACACCTTTAACTAATTAAACATATTTTGTTGCACACTGTCATCGTTGATATTTATTCCCAAATGGTCGTATGCCAATTTTGTTACACATCTACCGCGGTTGGTGCGCGAAAGGAAGCCAATCTGCATTAAATAAGGCTCGTAGACATCCTCAATGGTAATTGCTTCCTCGCCCATTGCTGCCGCCAAGGTATCAAGACCAACAGGTCCACCGCCATATACGTTAATAATGGTAGAGAGCATCTTGCGGTCAAATTCATCAAGACCTAATTCATCAATTTCAAAACGAGCAAGTGCCGATTGTACTACCTCCTCGGTAATTGCGCCGTCAAACTCGATTTGTGCAATATCTCTTACACGTTTAAGAAGCCTGTTTGCAATACGCGGTGTACCACGTGAACGCGATGCAATTTCCAACGCTCCATCATGCTCAATCTCAATTCCTAAAATGGTTGCTGAACGTGTAATTATGCCTGCGAGCTGTTCGGGAGTGTAAAGCTCAAGACGCAGTAAAACACCAAATCTATCTCTAAGCGGTGCGGTTAATTGACCCGAACGAGTTGTCGCGCCCACAAGTGTAAAGTGCGGCAAATCAAGTCTGATAGAACGGGCTGACGGGCCTTTGCCAATTATAATATCAACCGAAAAGTCCTCCATAGCAGGATAAAGGATTTCCTCAACGCTGCGCGACAACCGATGTATTTCATCGATAAATAAAACGTCGCCTTCGTTTAGGTTGGTAAGTATTGCTACCAAATCACCCTGTTTTTCAATGGCAGGACCCGAGGTTACACGGCAATTAACACCCATTTCACGTGCAATTATGCCCGAAAGAGTAGTTTTACCGAGTCCGGGAGGGCCATATAGTAAAACGTGGTCTAACGACTCGTGACGTTGCAGGGCCGCTTTAATGTATATTGAAAGATTTTCTTTTACCTTATCTTGACCGATATAGTCGTCAAGCGTTTTGGGTCTGAGGGAAACTTCAGTTTCTGAATCATCAGCAATAAATTCGGGAGCGACAATTCTGTTTTCAAAATCCATTTCTTCCATTTAACTACACCTGCCTTGATAATTCTTTAAGTGAAAGCTTTATAAGTTCCTCGGTTGATAGCGAGCTATCAAATTTGCTGACCGCCATAGCGGCATCGCTTTGTGAAAAGCCAAGTGAGACGAGGGCCGAAATCGCCTCTTTTGAGTTTGTAGCAACACTTGCATTGCCAACAGCTGAAATTTCACTCGCATTTGCCACGCTAAATGACGTGCCAACCTTATCTTTAAGTTCAAGCACTATTCTTTGTGCCAACTTATTGCCTACACCCGAAGCCGCGGTTAATGATTTAGAGTCACCCGACGCAATTAAAAGCATAATTCGGTCGGCAGTAAACTCTGATAACAGCGCTATTGCCATTTTCGGACCTACACCACTAACGCTGAGCAGTAGCTTAAAGCAATCGATTTCCTCAAGCGAAAAGAAGCCGAACAAATCAATGGCGTCCTCTTTAACCGACATAAAGGTATAAATAAAAATATCGGAATTCAATTTGGGTAGCTTTCCTATTGTATTAAGACTGACGTTGCATTTAAATCCAACACCGCCACATTCAACGATTATATAATCCTTCTCGGAATAAATTAATCTGCCGCGTAATGAAGAAATCATTAGATTTTACCCTCCAATTTTAATTTTCCAAAAGCCGAGCCTGCATAGTGCCCGTGACAAATTGCAAGAGCCAACGCATCGGCTGTATCATCAAGCTTTGGCGCCGCTTTAAGTGATAGAAAATGTTTTACCATATCCATAACCTGTCGCTTTTCTGCCCTACCATATCCTGTGACTGATTGTTTAACCTGTAATGGTGTATATTCGAAAACGGGCACGCCCTTTAATTGCGCCGCCAAAACAATGACACCACGAGCCTGAGCTACGTCAATTGCGGTGGTTGTGTTTGTGTTGAAATACAACTTTTCAATAGACAAAGCATCGGGCTTGTATTTTTCTATAATTGCAGTAATGTTTTCGAATATTTTTTGCAAGCGCTCGGTAAATGGTGTTTTAGCTTCGGTTGTTACCGCGCCGAATTCAAGCGGACGGAATTTAACCGAATCAGATTCAACAACACCGTAGCCTACTATCGCATAACCTGGGTCAATACCTAATATAACCAAAAAGCAACACTTTCCACTTCATCATATAGTTAAAACAATTATATCATAAATAAATATAATCATCAATATTTTTGTTTGATATATTCCAAATTTTTCTTATTTTTCAAAAAGTGAGGAAATGTGAGGAAATGAGAGAAAAAACGAGCAAAAAAGAGTTTACTTAATTTTGCATAAAAACAGTGCTAAATTTTGTCGATATTTTTTAAAAAAGTGTTGACTTTTTGAACGATTTGCTCTATATTAACTTTATCTATCAAGTAAATATTTTATTTGCAAGCATCTGTGTTGAATGTAATTTCAAGAACACCGCTAATCTAATGATTAAAAACTCTTTGCGGAGGTTGTGTTCAGAGATTTTACAGGTATCGCGCAGAACTGATTACGGTTTACGCGGCACTATGTGTCCGCAAAGGGGGATGCTTTATGAAAAATGAGAATATTGTATCGTTAAAAAACATTTCGGTGGCATTTGACGGTGAAACGGTCCTTGATGACATCAGCATTGATATTCACAATGGTGAGTTCATTACCCTACTCGGTCCGTCAGGCTGTGGAAAAACCACCACGCTTCGCATAATTGCAGGCTTTGTTGAGCCGCAAAACGGCGACGTGTTCTTTGACGATAATAAAATAAATGGTGTGCCTGCTCATAAGCGACAGGTTAACACCATTTTTCAACGTTATGCGCTTTTTCCGCACCTTAACGTTTATGAGAATGTTGCCTTCGGTTTGCGCATTAAAAAGACGCCTGAGGCAGAGCTTGATGCCAAGGTTAAAGATATGCTTCGACTCGTTAATTTAACGGGTCTTGAAAAGCGTAAAATAGATACGCTTTCAGGCGGTCAACAGCAGCGTGTTGCAATTGCACGCGCCATTGCAAACAACCCAAAGGTATTGCTTCTTGACGAGCCCCTTGCGGCGCTTGATTTAAAGCTTCGTAAGGATATGCAGACCGAGCTTAAAAAAATTCAACAACAGCTCGGCATCACCTTTATTTTTGTGACGCACGACCAAGAGGAAGCTCTTTCTATGTCCGACCGCGTTGTTGTTATGGACAACGGTAAAATTCAGCAAATTGGCACGCCTAAGGATATCTATAACGAGCCTAAAAATGCCTTTGTAGCCGATTTTATCGGTGAGTCTAACATACTTGACGGCGTTATGCTCTGCGACCGTTTGGCTGAATTTTCGGGCAAAAAATTCGAGTGTCTTGACGGCGGCTTCGAAAAAAACGAGCCTGTTGACGTTGTTGTTCGTCCTGAGGACGTTGATATTGTACCGCTAGAGAAAGGTATGCTTGAAGGTGTTGTTACCTCTATCACCTTCCTTGGTGTTCACTATGAGATTATTGTGGATATCGGCGGCTTTAAATGGATGATTCAGACTACTGATGAGCAGTTTGTTGGTGATAGAGTTGGCCTTTATATTGAGCCTGATGCTATTCATATTATGAAAAAGAGTGAATATTCGGGCAAATATGGCGATTACAGCTCTTACAGTGAGGAAATCGACCATCTTTCTGATGTTGAGGAGGAAGAAAATTGAAAAACAGCGCTTTAGGACGCAGAATTATTGCCTGCCCCTATTACGTTTGGGCGGCAATTTTCATAATAGTACCTCTTATTATGATAGTATACTATTCCGTAACCAATCCATCAGGCAATATTACACTTGATAATTTCTTATTACTTAAAAAGTACGGTAAAGCGTTTTTACTATCAATTACATACGCGCTTATCTCTACCATTGTTACTTTTTTTATTGCCTATCCATTGTCGTATGCCATGACTAAACTTAAAATGTCATCACAACGCTTAATTTTGATGATGGTTATATTCCCTATGTGGATGAACTTTCTTATCAGAACGTATTCTTGGATAAGCATACTCGCCAACACAGGTATTATAAATAGCTTTTTAGTAAGCTTAGGCCTTGAGCCACTTAAACTTATCAATACCCCCGGCGCAATTATTCTCGGTATGGTTTACGACTTTTTACCCTATATGGTTTTGCCGATTTATACTGCGATGTCTAAAATCGACCGTTCCTTATTAGAGGCATCTGATGATTTAGGCTGTAACGGTTGGCAAAAACTTAAAAAGGTAATATTCCCACTTACTTTGCCCGGTGTAGTTTCGGGTATTACAATGGTATTTGTACCTTCGGTTAGTACCTTTTACATTTCACAAAAGCTTGGCGGTAATAAGACGATGCTAATTGGCGACGCTATTGAGTATTTATTCAATATCGGCCCCGACCATTATAACGTTGCATCTACCCTTTCACTTGTTTTAATGGTGCTTATACTTATCTCCATGGCAATTATGAACCGCTTTACCGATGAAACGGACGAGGGGGTAATAATATGAAGTTACTATCAAAGCTTTATATTGCGCTCATACTCATTTTCCTTTATGCGCCGATACTTGTTATGTTTATTTTTTCCTTCAACTCGGCCGAGAGTGTTTGGGTGTTTGAGGGATTTTCGCTTGATTGGTATAAAGAGTTAATATTTAACACAACTATGTTAAATGCCCTTCAGCACACCTTAATAATTGCTATTCTATCGGCATTTATTTCAACCGTGCTTGGCACAGCGGCGGCTATTGGTATTTTACAGCTACGCAAAAAAATCACCAAAAGCCTTGTTATGTCGGTTACAAACATTCCAATGATGAATGCAGATATCGTAACCGGTATTTCACTAATGCTGTTGTTTGTTTTCTTTGGAAAGCTTTTAGGCTTAACCGAGTCGTTAGGTTTCTTTACTGTGCTTATTGCGCACATCACCTTTAACCTACCCTACGTTATTTTGTCGGTTATGCCAAAGCTTCAACAAACCGACAGTCATCTCCCTGAAGCCGCGCTTGACTTAGGCTGCACACCGTTGCAAGCATTCTTTAAGGTGGTTTTACCCAGCATTATGCCGGGTGTGTTCAGTGGCTTTATTATGGCGTTTACACTGTCCCTTGATGACTTTGTAATTAGTTATTTCACTTGTGGACACTATCAGACGTTACCTATTGTTATTTACAATATGACCAAAAAGACGGTAACTCCTGACGCCTATGCCCTTTCAACCATTATATTTGTTGCTGTATTTGTGCTGCTTATTCTCTACAATACAATGCAGAACAAAAGCGAAAGGAAGGTGGCTAAACGATGAAAAGACTTCTTTCGCTTATTCTCGTTTTCGGTATGATTTGCTCATTTGGCGCATTGCTTAGTGGTTGTGGTTATACGTACGCCGACCTCGATTTGCGAGCAGAATATACAAAAGAATTTGCCGGCACTACCCTTAACGTTTATAACTGGGGTGAATACATCTCAGACGGTAGCGACGACAGTATTGATACCATAAAAGAATTCGAGCACATTACAGGCATCAAGGTAAATTATTCCACCTTTGACAGCAACGAAACAATGTATTCTCAAATTAAAAACGGCGGTGTTTCGTACGATATAATCATTCCATCCGATTATATGATTGAGCGCCTGATAAACGAGGATATGTTATTAAAGCTTGATACCAAAAAAATAACCAACCTTGACCTTGTCGACAGCAAATACAAAGGCTTGTATTTCGACCCTAAGGATGAATATACCGTAGCGTATTGTGTTGGTATGGTGGGACTTATCTACAACACCAAAAAGGTTAAAGAAGCGCCTGATAGTTGGCACGTTTTGTGGGATAAAAAATATAAGGACGATATTCTTATGTTTAATAATCCACGTGACGCCTTTGCCATTGCGCAGTTTATGTTGGATCAAGACCTTAACTCAACCAATAAATCCGATTGGGATAAAGCTGCTTCTTTACTTAAAAAGCAGAAAAAATACCTTCAATCCTATGTTATGGACGAGGTTTACGGCAAGATGGAAACGGGCGAAGCCGCACTTGCCCCCTACTATGCGGGCGATTTCCTTACAATGTGGGAAAACAACGATGACCTTGCATTTGTTTACCCCAAAGAAGGCACAAACATTTTCGTTGATTCGGTTTGCATACCAAAAAACACGCAAAATTATGAAGCGGCAATTATGTTTATAAACTTCTTATTAGAGCCAGATATCGCGCTTGCTAATGCCGAGTATATCGGCTACGCTTCACCAAATACCGCTGTTGTAAATAATGAAAATTATTATTACTACGGCAATAAAATTCTCTATCCCGAAGAAGCTGATATGCCCAAAACTCAATACTTCCATGATATTGATAAGGATATCAGAAACTACTACGAAAATCTTTGGATAGACGTAAAATTATATTAAAAAAAGAGGGCTAAATTAGCCCTCTTTTTTATTTTACTTTGTCACAGAGTAAATAAAAAAGACACAGTAAACTTTCCCGTTTTACTGTGTCTTTTATTTTGCAAGCGGATGGAATCTACTGTACGAACTTGCATATTTATTTTTCATAAGTTGTGCATAGATTTGTGTTGATGATATATCGGCATGACCAAGCATTTCCTTAATATCACTTAACTGTGCGCCGTTTTCAAGCAGGTGTGCCGCAAATGAATGACGAATTGTGTGGGGCGTAATATCCTTCTTTATCTTGGCGGATGATGCATACTGCTTGATAATCTTCCAAAAGCCTTGACGTGTCATAGGTTGTCCACTCATATTAGTGAATAAACGCTGCTCGTCGTCGCTTTCAACAACGATATTTCTAACGTTAATTAGGTAATTTTTAAGCGACTTAACTGCATCGGGATAAATAGGTATAATTCTCTCGCCTTTTGCAGAATGCATATGTAAAATACCGATTTGAAGATTGATATCATCAACGTTAAGCTCAATTAACTCGGTAACCTTAATGCCGGTTGCATACAAAAGCTCAAGCATTGCTTTATCACGACAACCCTTATAATCCGATACATCAGGCTGTTGAAGCAGAGTTAAAATCTCTTTATTAGTCAGTATTTCGGGCAGTTTCTTGGTGGTTGTGCGACGGGAAACTGTTATTTGCGGTATATTATCAATAAAATTTTTCTTTTTAAGGAAGTTAAAATAACAACGAAGTGATGCAAACGAACGCGAAACCGATGCCTCACTCTGTCCGTTAAAATACATAAACTGCTCGTATTTTTTAATTGCGTCATCATTAACGTCGGTTATATTTTTAATATGATTGATATCACAATAATCTAAAAACTTTAAGATATCTCTCTTATACGATTCAATTGTGTTGTTAGATGATTTTTTATCGTTAACCAAGTAACCTTCAAAATCTACTGTGAAATCAACCATTTTTAAACATCCTTAAAATTTGAAATAATCAATAAACGACATACTCATTATTGCATCAAGCAATGCAGAAGCTATATAGAATAATAAGAAAAGCAACGCCTTTTTACAATAAATTCTAAAGTCGTTATAAATACATACCGCCTGACCCTTCGGTAGAGAAATTTTTGCTAAATAAACTGAAAAATTTAATGCAGAGCGCCCGCTGATTAAGAAACCAAAAACGGCAATTAGCGTGGTTGGTATTAAGATTAGTGAATTAAAGGCAATGCCCTGCAACGAATAAGTATTATAAAGATATGCAGCTAAAATGCCGTAGTTAAACCCTCTGTAAGCAATTGCAATTGGTGTAAGTGCAATACCTACAATAGAAGTTCCGCACAAAAACACAAGCAGTGCAAACGGCAAAATGTCAAAAAATGAAGATAAAAATATATTACCGAAATTACCGTTTTTTCTTATCAAAACAAAATTATTAAAATTAGCCTTCGCGATATTAGAGATAATTTCGTTATTTCTGAGAGTTATTACGCCAATAATAATACCTACAACAAAAAACACAGTTAACAGAATAATTACATTATTTTTAACTATTGTATTTACGATTTTTGAACGATTTAAATTTACAACGCCTGAATGTTTCATTTTATATACCTCCGTTTTATAAATACTATGAATAAAACGGACAAGATATACTAAAACCACAATATTTTGTTGTAAAAATTAAATGTGAAAAGCAGATGTTGTGTTTTGTATAATATGATATTATGTAAACAAACAAAATCGGCGCAAAAAAATCACACATTTACAGTGCGATTAAAAAATGCAGTATTCAACCTGCATATACCATTATATAACAAAAAAATATTATGTCAAATTAAAATTTTGTAACCTTTTAATATTATGTAAACTTATTATGTAAACTACACAATATATTGTCCCTGCCCCGTTATGTAAACCTACCTATTGATAAAATTTTAAAAATTTCTTACTTTATATTTGATTTTATATTAACCTTATGTTATACTGACCTTGTAAAATTTTGTATATTTGAGGTAAATAATTATGGAAAACAAAAAAACCGTTATTGTAACAGGTGCTTCAAAGGGTATTGGTGCCAACATAGCAATCTATTTTGCCGAGAAGGGCTACAACGTTGTTATTAACTACAACTCATCCGCCGAGTCTGCCCTACTCCTTCAGCAGTCACTCGCAAGCAACGGATATTCCGTAATGGCTCATAAGGCTAACGTTACCAACAAATTAGAGGTTGACCTTATGGTTAAGGAAACTATTTATAAATTTGGCTCTGTTGACGTTCTTGTAAACAATGCAGGCATTGCAGGTCAAGGTCTTTTTACCGAAATCAGTGAATTCGATTGGAATAACATAATCGACGTAAATCTGAAAGGCGTTTTCAATTGCTGTCAAGCTGTGCTACCTAATATGATTGAAAACAAAAGCGGTAAAATAATCAATATTTCTTCAATGTGGGGCATTACAGGTGCCGCTTGTGAAGCGCATTATGCGGCATCAAAGGCCGGTGTAATAGGACTTACAAAATCACTTGCTAAAGAGGTTGGACCAAGTGGTATCACGGTTAACTGTGTTGCGCCCGGACTCATTGATACACAAATGAATGCCAATTTATCGGATGAGGATAAAAAAGCGTTTACCGATGCCCTACCTATTTCACGTATGGGTACCACAACAGAAATCGCTAAAGCGGTTTATTATTTAGCAAGTGAGGATGCCGACTACATAACGGGTCAAACACTTGCTATTGACGGTGGTATGACAATTTAATAATTAAAAAAATAGAACGGGAAACCCGTTCTATTTTTTTATCTCAGCAATAGTTACGCCGTTTTCGCCCTCTCCAAATAAACCAATTCTAAAGGTAGCGATATTTTTATGGCGCCTTAAATGGTTTTGTACGGCAGTACGTAAAACGCCCGTACCTTTGCCGTGTATAATCGTTATACTGCCGATACCGCTCATAACGGCATTATCAATAAATCGGTCAAGCTCAATTATTCCCTCATCGGTGTTCATACCGCGCATATCAATTTCGAGCGATGCCTGACGATTAAGTCCCGAATTTATACCCGTAACAGTCTGTTTTGCAGGCTGTTTTTTCTTTTTCACTTCGATAAGCATTAAATTTGTTAACTCAGACCATATTTTAAGATTGCCCGCCTGCACCTGCGCTTTTTCTCCCTTTATATCGAGCACAGTTGCATCCTTATTTATATCAATAAGTCGCACGTTATCGCCCTTTATAAGCGCTCTCGGTAAAACATACTCGGTTTTTGTATTATTTACGGGATTTATATCATTTTCGAGCGAATTAAAGGTGCTTTTTACGTTTTGTTTAGCGTTTTTTAGATTTTGCGCCGCATTCTCTTTATCAGCCTTTTTCTTAAAATCCTCAAGCTCGTTTATCAAGGCATTTGCCTTATAGCGCGCGTTATCAATTATATACGAAGCGTCATTTCGCGCCTTTTCAATAGTTTTTTCATAAAGGGCATTGATGTCGGCATACTTTTTATCAGCCGATTGCTTTTGGTTTGCAAGTTGAATTCTTAATTCCGCAACCTCTTCCCTTTCGCGCTCGGCTATTTGACGTTCCTTTTCGAGCGAAGCAATGATTTTTTCAAAACGACTGTTTTCCTCGGAAATATAACTTTTTGCCTCTTCGATAATTTTTTCATTAACGCCAAGCTTTTGTGAAATTGCAAAAGCGTTTGAGCGTCCGGGAACGCCGATAAGTAAGCGATATGTAGGACGCAAAGTTTCAATATCAAACTCACAGCTTGCGTTTTCCACCCTATCGGTATCAAGCGCATAGGTTTTAAGCTCAGCATAGTGAGTGGTTGCCGCAAGTCGTAAGCCTTTGTTGGTTAAATGAGATAAAATCGCACGCGCTAACGCCGCACCTTCAATTGGGTCGGTGCCGGCACCTAACTCGTCGAGTAAAACGAGACTAAACGGGGTCGCGTTTTCAATAATTGAAACAATGTTCACCATGTGTGATGAAAAGGTTGAGAGTGAGTGTTCAATACTTTGCTCGTCGCCAATATCAACAAGTATTTGGTCGAATATTGCGATTTCGCTCATATCATCACATGGAATCATAAGTCCGCACATTGTCATAAGCGTTAAAAGACCAATAGTTTTAAGGGTAACGGTTTTACCGCCCGTATTGGGACCTGTGATTATTAAAGAATTATAGTCGACACCAAGTGTGAGCGAAATAGGTACAACCTTGTTTTTATCAATTAACGGATGACGCGCATTTTTAAGCACAACACGACCATCCGTGTTAATGCTCGGCACACTTGCCCTCATTTTATAAGCGAGATTTGCCTTGGCAAAAATCAGGCAAAGCTTCACAAGAGTGTTGTAAGATGATTTAATACTATCGGAAAACGCGGCGATTTCGGCCGATAATTCGGCTAAAATACGCTCGATTTCCTCTTGCTCCTTTAAATATAAAACACGCAGGTCATTGTTAATTTCAACAACCGACATCGGCTCAATAAAGAGTGTCGCACCTGATGATGAAGAATCGTGTACAATACCCGCAAATTCGCCTCTGAATTCGCTTTTTACGGGAACAACAAATCTACCATCACGCTGAGTAACAATGGCTTCCTGTAGATATTTCGCAAAGCTTTTACCCTTTACGATTTTATCAAGCCTATCTCTAATATTTGCGGTTGCAGATTTTATCTTTCGGCGAATGTCGGCAAGTGTTTGCGAAGCAGAATCCTTAATTGTTTCGTCGCCGTTAATTGCATAAAAAATGGTATCCTCAAGATACTTATTTGGATGCAGTCTGTCAAACAATTTATCGAGTGCCGTTTCGGCAGGAAAATTAGCGTTATCACGCCAAGCTTTAATATTTCTTACAGTTCTCAGCGTATCGCCAATTTTAATAATTTCCTTTGCGTTAAGTACACCGCCCGCAACAGCTCTACCGATTGCTTGTCCATTATCAGAAGCACCCCCGAAATTAGGTGTTGATGCCGTTGCCAAAAGCTCAAATGCCGCAAAGGTCATTTGCAGATTATTTTCAACACGTGCCGCATCCCATTCGGGCTCTAAATTTAACGCCAAAAAAGCCGCATCAGAAAGTGCAGCTTCGTTCGATAACATTTCGAGAATCTTATTCAGTTCTAAAGCGGTAGTAAATTTTTTCGCATTTAATTCCATAAACACCTCTAAAGAATGCTATTGTAAAAATCTAAAGTGCTAAATCTTTGCTCGGTTTGTGTAAGTAAAAACTTTTCGGTGATTTTTGAAAGTCTGTTTGCTTTATCATCGGGTATTGAAAAGCTGAAAAGCTTTTCAAAATCGCAATAAATTATATGTCGCATTGCACTAAATAACGTCTTGTCCAAAATTACGGTTGCGTTTTTATCAGTAACACAATCATCACAAAGCACAACGCCGTCAAAAAGATTGAAATAGAAAATATCCTTATCAAATTCGCCGCAACCATCACATGCAATTAGGTCGGGCGAATAACCCGAAAGCGTTAAAATACGCAGTTCGAAAATTGCTTTAAGCAGACTCTCGTTCATCTTATTGTTATTAAGGCAATACATCGAATTAAGTAATAATCGCAAATAGGTTTCAGCGTTTCCGTCAATGGGCGCTAAAACAGACGAAAGCTCACAAAAATACTGTTGCAAAGAAATTTCGGTAACGTCACAGCCTACCTTAAAAAAACTGTTAGTGAGTGACGCATCCCTCACTCTGTATGTACCCTTTACGTATTCAAGAATAAAACGAGAATACGAAAACAGCGCAGTGCCCGCGTAATATTTACTTTTTATCTTTTTAGCCTGTGAGGCAAACGCCTTAAGCACACCGTAATCCTTGGTTAAAAGCGTAATCAAGCGGTCGTTTTCGCCTACATCACTAACCTTTATAACCAGTGCATCGGTTGTTATCTGCATTCTCTTTCTCCCTTATCTTTTGAGAGTTTTTATATTCCAAATAATATTCAATACGTCCTGTTTTTACGAAATTCATCCACATTTCTTTCGGGTCCATTATTATCACTCCGTAGAAATAATTTGCCCATTAAAAACAGAATATATTTAAGGAAAAAATAGTTAATCTAAGCCGAGAGTATGAATTATGCCTTGACGATTTCGCCAGTCCTCTTTAACCTTAACCCAAAGCTTTAAATCGGTTTTAATGCCAAAAAATCTTTCAATATCTGCGCGTGAGAGCGTGCCGATTTTTTTTAGCATCGAACCGCCTTTGCCGATAATAATTCCCTTGTGCGAGTCCTTTTCACAATATATAGAAGCTTCAACACACAATAGTTCATTACCGTCTGCCGCATCACGCTCATAAAATCGCTCAATTTCAATGGCGACACCGTGTGGTACCTCACGTGATAGAAGTCGCAAAATCTTTTCGCGAATAATTTCCCCTATCATAACTTGGTCGGGTTGGTCGGTAAACTCATCATCACCGAAATAATGCACAGACTCTTTTGCAAATTTCTTTGCTTCATCTAAAATTATCTCGACACCGTCACCCGTTTTGGCACTAACAGGAATAACGGAATTAAAATCTGATTTATTAGAATAAGCGCCAATTATCTCGAATAATTCAGATTTATCCTCCAACAAATCAATTTTATTTATGCATAAAATTGTAGGAATTTTGCGACGATTAAGCTCGTTTATAAGCTCGAGCTCGGCAGGTGGTAATTCATCGGCATTAAAGCCAAATTTTGGGTTGGCCTCAACCACCAAAATAGCGGCATCAATATCGGTCATACCGCTGCCGACCGCTTTAATCATCTTTTCTCCCAAGAGATTACGTGGTTTATGAAAACCGGGAGTATCAATAAACACGGTTTGTAAATTACCGCAATTATGCACGCCCATTATTCTTGTGCGGGTTGTTTGCGGTTTATCAGAAACTATTGAAACCTTATGTCCTAAAATTTTATTTATTAGTGATGATTTGCCGACGTTAGGTCGACCAAAAACGCCAATAAACGCAGAAGTTAATTCACTCATTATGTAACTATTCCTTTACTATTGCAAGTCCTAACAGAGAAAGCACCTGCTCTTCTTTTTCTCGCATACGCATTTTTTCTACGCCACCGTTGACGTGGTCATAGCCCAACAAATGCAGCATTGAATGTACTGTAAGATAACCGATTTCGCGGTCGATACCATGACCATATAGGTCTGCTTGGGCAAAAGCATGCTCAACCGAAATTACAATATCGCCAAGCATTTTAGCATTTGTTTCGGGGTTGATATCATACACCCCATTTTCGCCAAGCGGAAATGATAAAACGTCGGTCGAAGCATCGATACCACGAAACTCGTTGTTCATATATCTTATTTCAAAATCATCAACAAAGGTAACGTTAACCTCAGCCATATCGGTAAAGCCCTCGCATTTAAGCGTGGCAACACAGGCTTTTCTGACAAGTAGTCTTGTGCCGGTCGGTAGTTTGATTTTCTTCTGCTTGTCGTTAATGTTTACCTTAATGTTTTTCATTTTTCTTGTTCCTTTCATTTTTCTCATATGCTTTGATTATTTCCTGAACGAGCTTATGACGAACAACGTCGCGGCCGTTCAATTTAATTATTGCTATATCATCAACGTTTTTAAGAATTGACACAACCTGCTTTAAGCCAGAGCTTTTGCCTGACGGCAGGTCAATTTGTGTAATGTCACCCGTAACAACAACCTTTGAATTATTGCCAAGACGGGTTAAAAACATCTTCATCTGCTCGGTAGTTGTATTTTGTGCTTCATCAAGAATAATAAAGCTATCGTCAATCGTTCTGCCTCGCATATATGCCAAGGGGGCTACCTCAATCTCACCGCGTTCCTGACAACGTGCAAAGATTTCCGGTCCCAACATATCAAAAAGTGCATCATAAAGCGGTCTTAGATACGGGTCAATTTTTTGTTGCAGGTCACCCGGCAAAAAGCCAAGACTCTCTCCCGCTTCAACGGCTGGCCTGGTCAACACAATGCGGCTAATTTGCTTTGAACGAAAAGCATTTACCGCCATAGCAACCGCTAAATAGGTTTTACCAGTGCCCGCAGGACCAACGCCAATTGTGATGGTGTTATTTTTAATAGCCTTTACGTACTTTTGTTGACCGAGTGTCTTGGGCTTAACAGGTCGACCACGAGAAGTAACAATTAAGCACTCAGAATCGCTTAAATTGCTGATTTGCTCGCTGTCGCCGTCATCAACAAGACCGATTATATAATTTACGTTTTGTTCGGTAATAATTTCGCCTTTTTCAATAAGCGACAATAAACCGTTAACCGCACTTTGCGCATAACTTAACGATGGCTCATTGCCGATAATTTTAACGTTAGCACCGTGTGAAGTTATGGTGACACCATACTTTTTTTCAACAATTTTCGTATTTGTATCAAAATTTCCGAAAAGCGAGGAAATATAATTTATATCCTTTATTTTAATAATCTTTTCCGTAAACTTATCCTCCAAATTCTGTTTTATTCATTATACCATATTTTACATCAATTTAAAGTAGAAATTAACAAATTTTCACTCTTACCGATGTTTTTTATGTATTTAATTGAATATTCTACACGAACAGCATTGTTTTCATCATAAATTTCTCTACCTAAAACGGTTACGTCCTGCAACTTACGTTTTTTAATTTGTTGCTCAAATTCACTTTCAATTTCTGAAAGCAAAACTGCTTTTGAGAATTCTTTTTTATAGGAAACAAAGTGGGTTGAATGCTTGTAATATAAAGAAATCGGCATATTTTTACCCAAAAATTTAAGTGTCTTTTTGGAATAATTGCTTAAATGCTCACCTCTTGTTTCACCCAAAAACAGTGGCATTTTAAAGCCGAAAAACTCAAAAACGTACTTTTTATTTTCTTTGCCTGTGAAATGTTTAACCTTTTGAATATAATTTTTTTCTAAAATGATTTTTTCCTCTATTTCACCTAAAACAACCCCGCTTGAACGGACAAAATTAACCCTATCGCCGACATCGACAGTACCGCTGATTAACAGGTCGCCTTTACTGACCGCTTGACCCAAATATACCTGTGAATTACCCGACGTTATTGTTATTTTTTTAATAATGGCATCAGAATCGGATATTATGTTACTTGGCTTAGAATCGGGTATCTCCGACTTTACCTCGCTAACGTTTACCGTTACGGTGCTGCCTTCAATATTTATCGCCGCCCACGCAAGCTTATCGCTATCAATTAAAATTTTATCCTTCGAAATTTTTGTATCAATGCTTTTAATGTAACTTCCTATATAAATACCCTGTTTTTCGCAAAGACCAATAACCTCATTTGAGTTAACGCTTTTTGCACCAACGACCTCAATATTCCACACAAACAGTGATAGAACCTTCAAAATAACAAAAAATACAATTACACCAAGCGGTATTCCAAATCTATGTTTGTACCTTGAAAAAATAATATTTAACCCGCATTTTTTAAGTATTTTAATTTTAACAACTGATTTTGGTCGAATACGCCTAAATCGTTTGAAATCACTAATAGAAACAGAAAATCGAATGTAATCCTTTGCCCGTTTAACGTTCCATACGATTATGCCGTTTTTTGCACACAAATTTAACATTCTTTCAGGAAAATCACCATAAATTTTTAAAACAACATAACCAAGCACAAATCTGTATAAATTTATAATAAACATATTATTCACCAAACTCTAATTTAAAAAAGGTGCCGGTAACCGTAATCTCATTTTCGGTGTATGAAACAATTTGTAAATTACTACCTAAAATAGAAATTATGCGCTTACCAACATTTAAACTAAGAAAAGCATCATTATAATCGGTAACGCTTTTACACCCCTCAATTATCATCTTTTTATTGGATATAAAATTGATATAATAATCACCAAAACTTACAATATCATTGTTTTCTGTTTTTTCGAAAAGCTTAATTTTATCATTTTTAGCCTTCAGGCCCAACTTAATTTTTTTGCTCACAAAATCACCCTCACGTTAATTTAAAAATATGATTAAACCACTATAATAATTCATATTGGAGCGTTTACTATGATAAAATTCAAAAATATATTACTTTGTGCAATTATTTTCTCTTCATTTTTAACCTTGATTATATTTAACAAAACAGTAGTTGAAGGTGCGCTTGACGGGATGGTTATATGCGCTCAGAGAATAATTCCCTCATTATTCCCGTTTACTGTCGTAGCTATGTTTTTATATAACGGCAGATATATTGACTCACTCACTCCAAAAAGCGAAGCAGGACAAAAATTTATAATATTTATAATATCCTGCTTGGGAGGTTTTCCTATTGGTGCAAAAATTATTAGTGAGGCGTATAATGGAGGCAGAATAAGCCGCACAACAGCCGAAAATATGTTATGTTGCGCCATTAACGCCGGTCCTGCTTTTTGCGTTTCGGTGGTAGGAGTTATTTATTATTCTAATCAAATCGGTATTATTATTTTTATATCGAGTATAATAAGCGCATTGCAGATTTATTTTATATTTAATAAAAAATCAGAATTACCGCAAACAAAAAGCCGTAGCACGGTAAGTTTTACTGAAAATTTTGTTTATTCGGTGAGCTCTGCCGCCGCGGCAATGCTATCGGTTTGCGCCTACATAGTAATTTTTTCCTCTATTATAAATTTAGTCGATACGTATTTTACCGATAATGTTTTTAAAAATGTTTTACTCGGTACTCTCGAAGTTACAACGGCTGTAGCCAATAGTAAAAGCGTATATTTATCTTGCTTTTTTATTGGTTTTAGTGGTATTTCAATAATAATGCAGGTGATTTCTCTAACTAAATGCTTTAAACCGAATATTATTAAGATAATTATATCGAGAATTTTGAACGGTTTACTACTAACTTTTAATGCCTTTTTACTTATTAAAATTTTCAAAATTAAGCTTGATGTAATTTCGAACGGTTATTTAGCTATGCCTTTGCTTAGCCAAGGAAATGTTGCGTTTTCGATTTTATTTTTAATAACCTGTGCATGTCTTATTTATTGCATAAGAGATAAAAAATATAGCGGTAAACTAAGAAAGGATATTTTTTAAAAAACTGCTTATTTTCTATTGACAAAACCCATAATTATGGTATAATAGTCGTTGCGTATGGTGGATGTAGCTTAGTTGGTTAAAGCGCCAGTTTGTGGCACTGGAGACCGTGGGTTCGAGTCCCATCTTCCACCCCACACAAAAAAGGCTTTGGCGAGTCTTCGTCCAAAGCCTTTATCTAAATTTAATATTGGGGTGTCGTCAAGCGGTAAGACACAGCACTTTGACTGCTGCATGCGTAGGTTCGTCGAAGTAGTTGGAACGCCGCGACAGGCTTTCCAATCTACGAAGTCGGCAGCACGCAGATTTTTTCGCAACCGTTCGGAACGGTCGAAAAAATCAAGAGCGCACCGTACCCTGCCACGTGGCAGGATTTTAAAACTTAATATTGGGGTGTCGTCAAGCGGTAAGACACAGCACTTTGACTGCTGCATGCGTAGGTTCGAATCCTGCCACCCCAGCCATCAAAGGGCAATGAAAAAGATATTGCCCAAGAAACCCCCGATTTTATCGGGGGTTTCGCCGTTTCTACGGTCGAAATTTTTACAAGCGATTTTGCAGATGTGAAAAAGGTATTTTTCCCTTTC
>SVOR01000026.1 GCA_015066295.1 Oscillospiraceae bacterium | reverse complement strand
CAGGGTGTACCAAAGTCTCTCGTCAAACGCTGTAACCACCCCGTCCATTTTCTTTACTTCTTTAATGAAGTGGTCGGATTGCAAACGGCGAGCTTCTTTGTCTCCCTTATGATTCACCCAAAGAGGTAATCATTGACGGTCAGCAGCGTTTGACGTCCTTATATGCTGTTATGAAGGGCAAAAAAGTAATCAACTCCAAGTTTGATGAAAAGAGCATTGTTATCTCTTATTGTCCTTTGCAGAATAAGTTTGAGGTTGGCTATCAAGCCACCAAAAACGACCCTGAATGGATTTACAACATTAGCGATCTCTTCACATCCACAAATACATTCAAGTTTATCGGTGACTTTATCTCCCGTTTGAGCGAATACAGAACTGCAAAAGGTTCTGCTCTCTCCGACGAGGAGCAAGGTCTTATTGCTGAACGCATTAACGGTGTTGTGAACTTGAAAAGCCACACGCTGGAGCGTGGCGCACCTTTCGACCGCGGCGCTTGCCGTTGCTCGCTGTTTCGTCCGCAGGACGCGCTCGCAACGTCACCTGTCACCTAGACCAAGAAATCTCGTTCTTCGGAACGAGATTTTTTATCCATTGCGAAAGCAATGGTATATCACCACGCACCAGCGTGTATATCATTGCCGCACTTGTGCGGCGTATCTCATCACACCTTTAGGTGTGTATCAAAAAGCTTTCGTAAAGAAATACAGTTTCTATTACTTATGAAATATTGAAACACGCTGAATTTTGTGATATAATCAGTTTGGAAAATATTGAAAGGAGCATCCCTATGAAAAAATTAATTTCCGTTGCTTTGATTGTGCTAGCTCTGCTTAGTTGCCTTACAGCCTGTAGTTTCACCCAAAATATGTCGGGTGTTTTAGCGGGTGATGCTGAGTGCACTCCTAAAGTAGAAGAAATGTTATCGGTACTGGCGGAAAATAACACATCAGATGCCAAAGCCTTGATGCACCCTCAGTCATCTGACAAGTCGGATGCCGCTATCGAACAAATGAGCACCTATTTGGCTGGTCGGGAGGCTGACTCCATGGAGCTTCAAAACATCAATGTAAGCACCTCTACAGGTACATCCGGCAGGACTAGTCAGGAGCAAGTGAGTTATCGGGTCAACTTAAGTGACGGCGAAGTAATTTACTTAAATGTGGTTTACCTTTCGAATAAAGACGGCACGGGCTTCGCCTCGTTTCAAATAGTATTAGGTGTCGTTTAATATTTTTAAAGTATTTTTATCTTTTTATTGTAAAAAGCACTTAACTTAAATGTTAAGTGCTTTCTTTTTATTTCGGCAATAAACCTCTTGAATAACAAGGCAAAATATTATATAATTCTTATCGTAGTTTTTAGTTTTACGGAGTGAAAATATGAGCGAAAATAAAGAAATGCTCGGCACGGCACCGATTGGCAAACTGCTGTTTAAATTAGCGGTTCCAACGGTAGTGGCACAGCTTATCAATATGCTTTATAACATAGTTGACCGTATTTATATTGGACACATACCTGGTGAAGGCAGCCTTGCGCTCACGGGCGTTGGTGTTTGTATGCCGATAATTATGATTATCTCGGCTTTTGCGGCGCTTATTGCCTCGGGCGGCGCGCCAAAGGCGTCAATTCTAATGGGCGAGGGCGATTATAATTCGGTCGAAAAAATAATGGGTGGATGCTTCTCATTACAGCTCATTATTTCGGCAATCCTGACCGCCGTTTTATTGGTTTGGAATAGAGATTTACTCTTAATGTTTGGTGCGAGTGAAAACACCATCGAATATGCCACCAATTATATGACGATTTATGCCATGGGTACGCTTTTTGTTCAGCTGACACTCGGTATGGGAGCCTTTATTACGGCGCAAGGCTTTGCAAAAACGGGTATGACAACGGTTGTTATCGGTGCTATCAGCAATATAATTCTCGACCCCTTATTTATTTTTGTGTTTGGTATGGGCGTTAGAGGTGCGGCGCTTGCCACAATCATATCACAGGCAATTTCTTGCGTTTGGGTTCTCTCTTTCCTTATAGGCAAGAAAACACACCTTAAGCTTAAAAAAGAAAACCTGCGCATCAATGCAAAACTCGTTTTCCCTTGCATAGCACTCGGCACCGCAACCTTTATTATGCAAAGCAGTGAAAGTGTTATTTCGGTCTGTTTTAACTCGTCGCTTTTAAAATATGGTGGCGATATTGCAGTTGGCGCAATGACCATTCTTACAAGCGTTATGCAATTTGCAATGCTTCCGATGCAGGGTGTAGCACAGGGTGCGCAACCAATTTTAAGCTATAATTATGGCGCTAAAAATACAGAACGTGTGAAGAAAACCTTTAAGCTTTTACTCATAACCTGCCTTAGTTATTCTTTTGTGATTTGGGGCGCCATTATGTTATTCCCGCAAATGTTTGCAGGCATCTTTTCACCGAGTCCAGAGCTGATTGAGTTTACCGCAAAGGCGTTGCGTATTTATTGTGGCGTGCTTTGCATATTTGGTATACAGATTGCCTGTCAAATGACCTTTGTATCCATCGGCAATGCGCCGTGCTCGATTATAGTGGCGGTTGTGCGCAAATTCGTTTTGCTTTTACCGCTTATTTATTTAATGCCACAGATTATTACCGACAAAACTATGGGTGTTTACACCGCCGAGCCGGTTGCAGATATAATCGCCGTAACCTTTACCGCTATATTATTTGCCATTCAGTTTAAAAAAGCGCTAAAAGTTTTAGAAGGATAATAAAGTGCAAAAGACTTCGTCTATACAGACGAAGTCTTTTTATCTGTTCAAATACCATATTCCAAAATTAAGATATCCTGCAAAGGCTACCCACAAGGCGTAGGGGATTTGCAGATATGCGGCGGTCGGTTCGATTTCTTTATACTGAAGTATCGTTTTAATAATAAGGTAAAGAAGCAATAATAACCAAAGAAACGCGAAAGCAAAGGCTCGCATATTAAAGAAAATAATGCTCCAAAAGAAGTTTACAACAAGACTTGCGGCATAGGTGTAAAGCGTTCGTTTGCGCTGTGATACCGAAGCCGAGCGACTCGTATAAATTGCCGCAGCACTAACACCCATAAGTATGTAAAGAAGGGTCCACACAAGAGGGAATAATATAGCAGGCGGGGAAAGGGGCGGCGTTGCCACCTCGCTGTAAATATCCATATTATTTCGAGTAAATAATGCCGAGAGTGCGCCAACGCCGAGCGCTATTGCAACCGAGATAATATAAGGTTTTATTTGTTTGTTCATATAATTACCACCTTTTAGCTAATTATATGAAAATAGTCGCACTATATATTCCTTGAAAAAACAGGCGCGGTATGATATTATTTAGTTGTATTTTAAAGATTAGGTGATATATATGAAACTTGTGCTTTTAACGGCACTCGGTGTCGGTGCCTCAACCGTTTTCGGCGCACTAATCGGGTTTATATTCAAAAAGGCGTCTCGTAAATTTTCAGATATAGTGCTATCCTTTGCGGCGGGCGTAATGCTTGCGGCGGCTGTATTGGGACTCATATTGCCGTCGGTTGAGTACGGCGGTAAATTCGGTATCGTTATTACGGTTTTAGGTATTTTTATAGGTGCCGTATGCCTTAATCTTGTTGATAAGCTGGTACCACATCTTCATCGCCTTATGGGTACCGACGGGGAGGCACACCTTAATAAAAATTTAAATCGTGTACTGCTTTTTGTCTTGGCAATTGCCATCCATAATCTGCCCGAGGGTATTGCAGCCGGTGTAGGCTTTGGCTCGGGCAATACATCGCAGGCTTTAATGATTGCAGGCGGTATTGCGCTTCAAAATATACCTGAAGGTATGGTTATTATAGCGCCTATGTTGGCGGCAGGTGTTTCACCGCGCAAAACCTTTGTTTGCGCTATGCTTACGGGTGTTGTTGAGGTTGTCGGCACACTTCTTGGATACTTTGCCGTTAGTGTGTCCACCGCTATTTTGCCCTTTGCTTTGGCGTTTGCGGGCGGCACAATGCTTTACGTTATAAGTGACGAAATGATACCCGAAACCCATGCCCACGGGCATCAGCGTGGCGCAACCTATGCGTTACTAATAGGCTTTTGCGTAATGCTTGTCAGTGATATATTATTAGGATGATTTGTTATGTTTAGAGTTATATTTGATATGGACGGCACTCTGCTTGACACACAGCGTATATGTGTGCCTGCGTGGGACTGGGCAGGTGAGAAACAGGGTATATTAGGTGCCGGCAAACATATAAAAGAGGTTTGCGGTATGAACGAGGCAGGATGGAACAAGCTTTTAAAGGATAATTATCCGTCTATTGATACCGATAAATTTAATAATGACGTGCGTGAGTACGTCAAGGCAAATCTTGTAATTAAATTTAAAAAGGGCGCCGAAGAACTTATAGAGTTTTTAATTAAAAATAATGTAAAAATCGCTTTGGCATCGGGTTCGTCACGCAGGTCGGTTGAGCATCATTTAGGAGAACTTGACGCTATGAAATATTTTGATGCAATACTTGCGGGCTCAGATGTAAAACACGGCAAACCCGCGCCCGATATTTTTTTAGAAACCGCAAAACGTTTAGGCGCAGAACCTAAAGATTGCTTTGTGTTTGAGGATTCATCAAACGGCATAAAAGCCGCCGTTGCAGCAGGTATGAAGTGCATAGGTGTACCCGATATGGTTGAGTTTAGTGATGAAATCAAACAAACACTTTTTGCTGAAATCACTTCACTCGATAAGGCGATAGATATATTAAAGGAATATTTGTAAGGTAAAAACAACCCACACTTGCCTATATGGCAAATGTGGGTTGTGTCAGTTTTATGAGTTTAGTAAATCAATCAAGGCGAAGCCTTGTATATCATCCGCAACTTGTTGAGGTATATCATCAACACGAAGTGTTGTATCTCATCAAGCCGCAGGTAATGCAGCCTTCGGCTGATGATATGCGCCAATGGCGATGATATGCACGCTAACGCGTGATGATATACCAAGCCTGCGGCTTGGATAAAAAAAGAAGTAACTTTTGGTACACAAAAGTTACTTCTTTTTTGGTGGAGACAGCAGAACTTGAATCTGCGACCCCTTGCATGTCAAGCAAGTACTCTAACCAACTGAGCTATGCCTCCATAAACATATTTATATATTACCACAAAAAACAAAAAAGTAAAGCAATTTATAAATTTAAATTATCTCTTTAAAAAATTTTAAAAATATGGTATAATCTTTTTCGTTTAAAGGGGTGAGGTTATGAAAGACATCAAACAAAATATCTTTATTTACAGAATTGCTCAATTTGCGTCGTGGATTGTTGCGACCTTTATATTCAGGCGAAAAATTATCAGAAACGAAATAAAGAATAAGCGAGGACCGTTTGTTGTTATTGCAAATCACCAAGCGGCGCTTGATTTTGTGAATTTAATAGGTATAACTAAAACCCCCATGACCTTTGTTATAAGCAATTCGTTTTATAATTCTCTGCCAATAAAAAACATCATATCTAAAATAGGCGTAATTCCTAAACAGCAGTTTCAGACCACCGTTAAGGATATGAAAAAAATGAAGTCGGTTGTTGATAGCGGCAATCCGATTGTCATATATCCTGCAGGACTCATGTGTGAAGACGGGCTTTCTACACCAATACCTGAGGCAACCTACAAGTTTTTAAAATGGCTTGATGCCGACGTTTACGTAGCGCGCACCTACGGTACGTATTTTTCAATGCCGAAATGGTCTAAGGGTTTGCGAGCAGGCAAAACCGAGCTTGACGTTTATAAGCTGTTTTCAAAGGATGATTTGGAGACTCTTGACGTCCCACAAATAAAAAAATCGTTGCAGGATGCAATTTTATTCGATGCATATCGCGAACAGGAAAAACGACTTTTTAAATATTCAAAAGCGGATAATATTGAGGGCTTGCAGCACGTACTGTATATGTGTCCTCATTGCAAGCAGGAATTCGTAATTGACGTAAAAGAAAAAAACACTCTGTTTTGTAAAAAATGTGGTTACGAGCAGAATAGTGACCGTTTTGGTTTTATGCACAAGACCTCTGAAATTGGTGATGAGCTTCGATACGTATCAGATTGGAGTCGCCTTATATATAACGACCTTAAAGCAGAGATGATAAACGGTGAGGTAACCGAGATATCCTCTCGTGCGAAAATTAGAATGATTGACTACACTAAGGATAAATTTACAGACGTGGGCGAGGCCGAGGTTAAATTACAGAAAAGTGGCTTTACCATTAACGGCGTTATAAAAGGGGAGAGTAGAGAGCTTACTATACCCATTACTAATTTTGCTTCGCTGCCCTTTAGCCCTGGAAAATATTTTGAAATTCAGTATGGCGCAGATATATATCGTTGTGTTTTAAATGACGGTAGCCTTGTGATGAAGTTTATAAATATGGTAAAAATTTTCTACGAGCTTAATCAAAACAAAACGGCATTACTTGACAAGCAGAAGTGAAATCATTATACTATAAAATGTAAATAAACAGTAAGGAGTGATGGACTATGGCTAAGGATTTAAGGGGTAGTTGGAAGGAAACAGGAACAAGCCTCGGGCATGCTTTTCGTGATTTAGGAAAAACTCTTATTAAAACGGGTGCAACCGCCGCCAAAAAGGTTGATAAGTGGGTAAACGAAGAGGAAAAGAGCGAAGAAACCACCGAAAACAAAGAATAACGTATTTTATCTGATATTTAAAAGCACTCGATGTTGCAATAACAACGGGTGTTTTTTTATTTGGTCTTGACAAATGACCTTTATAGTACTAAAATCATTAGGTTGGAAAAATTTAGAGGTGAATTTTTAATGCAAGCTTTACTTAGTCTATCAATCGCAATTTTTGCGGGTTTAATGCTATCCCGCCTTGCAAAGCTGGTTAAATTACCTGCAGTTACGGCATATCTTGTGGCAGGTATTTTAGTCGGCCCCTACGTGCTCGGTAATTTAGGAATAACGGGTATCGGTTTTGTAAGTATGGGTGACATAAAGACATATTCGATATTGTCCGACGTGGCACTCGGATTTATCGCGTTTTCAATCGGTAATGAGTTTCGTCTGTCACATCTCAAAAATACCGGTAAGCAGGCGACGGTAATAGGTATCATACAGGCGGTATTTACTACACTCATAGTTGATGCGGCACTCTTAGGTGTTCATTTTATTATACCCGATAAATTTCCACTTCCCGCTGCCATCGTGCTTGGTGCAATAGCATCGGCTACCGCACCGGCGGCGACGCTTATGGTTGTTCGTCAATATAAGTCGCGCGGACCTTTGACCGATATACTTTTGCCGATAGTAGCCCTCGACGATGCCGTTGGTCTTGTACTCTTTGCAATTTCCTTTGGTATCGCCAAGGCACTTATACAGGGCGAGGTCGACGTGCTTTCAATTATAATTGAGCCCATTTTAGAGGTTGTATTATCCTTGGGACTCGGCGCACTTATGGGTCAGCTATTCACATGGTCGGAGAGATTTTTCCATTCACGCTCAAAGCGTCTTTCAATGTCGGTTACCTTTGTGCTCGTGACGGTTGCATTCTCTATGCTGGAATTTAATATAGGCGGCATACATATCGCATTTTCGTCATTGCTTGTTTGTATGATGCTCGGCACGGTATTCTGTAATGAGTGCGATTTTTCCGAAGAGCTTATGGCAAGGGTAGAGCGTTGGAGCTCACCGCTACTGATACTATTTTTTGTCATCAGCGGTGCCGAACTCGAGCTATCGGTATTCAAGGACTATATAATCGTAATAATTGGCGTAGTTTACATTTTGTCGCGTTGCATAGGTAAATATTTCGGTGCATCTTTAAGCGCGAGAGCGGTTAAATGCGACAACAATATCGTTAAATATTTAGGTATTACGCTTTTCCCACAGGCAGGCGTTGCACTTGGTATGGCTATTAAGGCCGAAGCACTTGGCGAAATCGGTTCGATAGTTGCCAATATAACGCTTTTCTCGGTGCTTGTATACGAGCTTATAGGCCCGTTCCTTACTAAAATTTCGCTGCAAAAAGCGGGCGAAATTAGACCCGAAGAAAAGGTTAGCGCAAGAGAAATGGCCAAACAGGGTAAAATACATTAAAAAAATCCCGAGTCTTGTGACTCGGGATTTTTTGTTTTTTTAAAGCTTTTCGATAAACTGGTCGATTGAGTTTTCATCCTTGTAATCGACCTCGCAAGGTTTCTTGCAAAGCGACCACTTTTCAGCGTGTGTTACGGTCTCTCCCGGGGCAACCTTTTTATATTCGCCGAGTGTTTCAAGCTCGGTAAACTTGGTGCAGGAGTAGGTTTCAAACGAAACGCCACCATCGGGATAAACGCCGTTGGGGAAGTTGGGGTAATATTTCTTGGTGAAGACGACGTCGTCGAGCACGTAGTAAGCAATACCTGCTTTAAGGTCGAAACCGAGCTTTAAAGCGCCGCTTTCGGGCTGCTCGATGGTTGTGTATTTCTTGCCGAGGAATATGTTTTTAGCCTGCGGATTGGTGTAGGGCCAAAGCACCATTTTGCGGTTGGGGAGAAGGTGGGTGTTGTCGGTATTCATGGGTATTATTTCTATACCGCCCTTAGCCGCCATTGTAAGTGCCCAAAGTGCGAATTCTTTGTTGCGGTCACTAAGGTTTTGTACCTCGTGGTTAACCTGTACCTCGGTGCTGTTTTCACTTAGAGTTACCGTAATTCTGTGTTGAAGGCTATTCTCAACCTGTACGGGTGGGGTAAAGATAACACTGTTGCCAACAATTTGATATTCTACAGGGTCATTGTCCGGATAGTACATTTCGGGATAATACTCGGGTGAAATCCAAAGTCTGTGACCACCGTAACCACAGTAGAATTTGCCCTTGCCATAGTACTTTTCAAACTTTTCGTTGGTGTTAGGTGTTAAAAAAGACCTATCATCAAGCATAATGTTGATGCCGTCAACAAAGCCGTATCTGATGATACGCGGACCGATATCAATTGTAACTGCAAGGTCAACGATACCGTTGGTTATTGACAAGCATTTTCCGTAATCCTTGTACTCAATAATTTTTGTTTCGAACATTTTCTTCTACTCCTTTATAATTTTATGATAATATTCGTTTCCACACACCTGCGGAACAGTTAATGAAAGTGAGAATATGTCGGTTGCGATACACTCGTTTTGCCACACCCGTTTACCGAATTCATCCAAATTCTTAAGGTCGGCGGCGGTGGCGATAATAGGTATGCTTGCCGTTTGCTTGGCATCCCTTAAAATTTGCTCACCCTTTTTTGTAAAGCCCAATACTCGAATATAGGGTGGCTCCTTAGCGTGATAGGTGTTGTCAATGCCAAGATATGCCGACAATACAAGTCGCCTTACACGTGCTAAGGTATATCGCTTTGTTTTTATAAGCGAATATAATTCATCAAGACTCGTTGCCTTTAAAACGGCATTTTTTAGGCGGTTTTCAATACCCTCACTAAGGTCGGCAATATTACAAAGCGAGTCGGTAGCGGCCTTGCGTCGCAAATCGCACAAAATAGCGTTTTCTATATTCGCAACGGACGAAATATTACTGTTTTTATCGAAATCGGGAAGATATTGTTGTACGGCCTCGAAATTATCATCTTTAAGCTGCTGCCTTATTAAAGATGCCGAAATATGCTCGGCAAAATCTGCAGAATCGTGCGCTGCGCCTACACGCTTAATACAGGAAAACCCGCAGTCAAAGCCGAGTCTTTTTGCGGCAATAATATACTCGGTTGCCAGAGTATCATTAGGACTTTGAAGGACCTTTTCGTACTCTGCACCAAAAAGCCTTGCGGTGTTGCTCCGTGATTTTGCAAAGGTGTCGCCGCCACTTAAATTATCATTTAGCTTTGCGTTGAATTCATCGCTCATAAGAAGCTCGGCGGTCTTTTTCAAAAGCTCAATATCGCCACACTCACTACCAAAGCAGATGCCGTCAACATTGCCGAGATTTTTTAAAATACTAACGCCGCCAAAGGCGAAATCGTTTGCCGTTGCCATGCTCCACGGCGTCGGCAATTCAATAACCAAATCGGCACCGTTTTTAAGTGCCGCGGCGGCTCGCTCACCCTTAGATACAATTGCGGTGTCGCCACGCTGAACAAAATTGCCCGACATAACAACCGTTACGGCGGTATTTTCATCCTTTATTTCGTCAATAATATACCTGTGTCCGCTATGAAAGGGGTTGAATTCTGCAATAATGCCAATATTTTGCATAAAAACACAACTCCTTTACAAAAATGACTTGAAAAAACGCGGCAAATAAAGTATTATTGTTTAGTAAGTATATATTAGCATACCAAAATAGATTGTGCAACAATATTTTAGAAGGGAATTGGAAAAAATTATGAAGATTTTTGTTGTTAATGCTGGTAGTTCAACTCTTAAGTATCAGGTAATCGATATGAGTGATGAGTCACTCGTATGTAAGGGTATTTGCGACCGTATCGGTGCTACCGACGGCTCACTCGGTACCATTACACACAAAACACCCGATGGCAGAGTTTATGAGAACGAGTGCGAGATGCCGACCCACGCCGAAGCATTTGAGAGCGTTGTTTATGCGCTTACAAAGAGCGATGCTAAGGTTATGGATTCATTTGATGAAATTTCGGCTATCGGTCACAGAATAGTTCAGGGCGGTAGCATTTTCCCCGAGTCTTGTATTCTTGACGAGGAGGCTATCTTAAACGTTGAAAAGCTTGGTGAGTTAGCACCGCTTCACAACCCTGCACACGTTTTGGCAATTCGTGCTTGCCTTAAAACCTTCGGTACAAAGATTCCGCAGGTTGGTGTATTTGACACTTCCTTCCATCAGACAATGCCCCAGCGCACCTATATGTACGCTTTACCCTATAAGTATTACAGAGAGTACGGCGTTCGTAAGTACGGCGCACACGGTACTTCACACAAGTACGTAAGTGACCGTCTCGCTGCTATGCTCGGCAAGGATAAGAAGGATATCAAGATTATCACCTGTCATTTAGGCTCAGGTTGTTCAATTTCGGCCATTAAGGATGGCGTTTGCTTCGATACCTCTATGGGTTTCACACCTCTCGACGGCTTTATGATGGGCACACGTACAGGTACACTTGACCCCTCTGTGCTTACCTACATTGCCGAGAAGGAAAATCTCACACCTGCTGACATCAACCGCATCTGCAATAAGGAATCGGGTGTTCTCGGTATTTCTGAGCTTACAAACGATAACCGCGACCTTGTTAATGCAGCAGAAGAGGGTAACGAGCAGGCTGCTTTGGCACTTGAAATGCAGCGCTACCAGATAGTTAAGTTCATCGGCTCATACGTTGCCGCTATGAACGGCGTTGACGCTATCGTATTTACCGCAGGTATCGGTGAAAACAATCCTCAGCTTCGCAAGGATATCTGCCGCGACCTTAAGTTCCTCGGCATCGAAATTGATGACGAGCCCAACAACAAGCGTGGCCTCGAAATCAGAATTTCAACCGCTGACTCTAAGGTTGGCGTTTACGTAATTCCTACCAATGAGGAATTGGCAATTGCAAGAGAAACAAAGTTTGTTGTAAGCAAATAATTTTTTGGGGTGTTAAAATGAATACTAACCAAATTAAAAGTGCTATTTTAGCGGGTGAATACGATAAGTTTTTCTCCCTTATATACAGCGATACAGCCGCCGCACAGCTCCGCTATGCCGAAGCGTGTGACGAGTTTGTAAAGCTTTTCGGTATGCGCGAGGATATGCGTTTATTCTCTGCCCCCGGTCGTACCGAGGTTGGCGGCAACCATACCGACCATCAGCACGGTCGCGTGCTTGTAGGCGGTGTAGACCTCGACGTTATTGCCATCGTGTCACCAAATAACGAAAACGTTGTTCGCATTAAGTCTAAGGGCTACGATATGGATACGGTTGACCTTAATGACCTCGAAATTAACCCTGCCGAAACGGGCAGAGCAATTTCGCTTATCAGAGGTATTTGCGCTTCCTTTAAGCAAAACGGCTATAATATCGGCGGTTTTGATGCCTACACAACCTCAAACGTGTTAAAAGGCTCGGGAATTTCGTCCTCTGCCGCTTTTGAGGTGCTCATTTCAAATATCCTTAGCGGTATTTATAACGGCGGCAGCATTAATAAGATAGAAATTGCTAAGATTTCACAAAAGGCCGAGAGCGTTTATTTCGGCAAGCCCTGTGGTCTTCTTGACCAGTCGGCAAGCTCGCTCGGTGGTTTTACCGCTATCGATTTTAAGGACCCCGCTAACCCGATAGTAGAGCAGGTTGATTTTGACCTTGCTAAGCGCGGCTATGCACTTTGTGTTGTAAATACAGGCGGCAACCACGCAAATCTAACACAGGACTATGCAGATATTACGGTTGAGTGCCGACTTATCAGCAACCACTTTAATAAAGGATTTTTGCGTGACGTTGACCGCGACGAATTCTTTGCTAATTTGGGCGTTTTAAGACGTGAGTATAACGACCGCGCCGTTCTTCGCGCGCTTCACTTCTTTAATGAGGATGAGCGTGCCGAAAAGGAGAAGCAGGCGCTTGAGAATAACGATTTTGATGAGTTTTTAAGGCTTGTTAACGAGTCGGGCAATTCATCCTTTAAATATTTGCAAAACGTTTATTCAAACTCAAATATTTACGAGCAGGGTATTTCCTTAGGTCTTGCAGTAACCGAGCAGTTCCTACAAGGCGTTAAGGGCGCAGCCCGTGTCCACGGCGGCGGCTTTGCAGGTACAATTCAGTGCTTTATGCCGATAGAAAAGCTTAGCGCATACAAGCAATACATAGAAAAGGTATTTGGCGAGGGTAGCTGCTATATTTTAAATATCAGACCTATCGGCGGCTGCGAAATTACAAAATAAAGAAAAAAGCCTTGTCAAAAGACAAGGCTTTTTAAATTTCAAATTTATTAAAGGGGAATGTTTTTTCGGGTAATGCCGTAAAACACATTTCTTCTTCCGCTTCGGGGTGGGTAAAGGTTAGACTGTGTGAAAAAAGTGCAATGGGGCAGTCAAATCTGCTGCCGTATTTCTTATCGCCCAAAAGACACATTTTTCGGTGCGAAAATTGTACGCGAATTTGATGTGTTCTGCCTGTGTGAAGCCTAATTTTCAAAAGAGAAATTTCGCCGTTATCAAGAGTGGTTTTTGATAGCGTTTCATAATCTAAAACCGCTTTTTTAACACCCTTGCGTTCACGTTTTACAACGAACGACTTATTTTTAGAGGAGTCTTTAAAAAGCAGGTCCTCGTACCTGCCGTTATTCTTTTCGGGGCTACCCGAAACTACTGCTAAATATTTCTTAATAAAAACACCGTCTTGTATCTGACGAGAAAGGTCGGCCGCCGCAATTTTAGTTTTGGCATACACCATCACACCCGAAACGGCGGTATCAAGTCGGTGGATAATACCGACGTAAGCATCGGCATTACCGAGATGCTCGCGTATGGCGGCAACCATACCATCCTCGGATGAAACGCCGACAGGTTTTATAAGCACTATTAAGTTTTTATCCTCAAAAAGTATATTAAACATAAAAATCCCTCTTGTAAATTATACAACAAAAGTATAAAATTGTAAATAATAGGTAGATTAAAAAGTGAAGGGAGAAAATATATGAATATTGCTTTTTTTGATGCCAAGCCGTACGATGTATCATCCTTTGAGCCGTATTTAAATGATGATATTAAAATACATTTTTTTGAAACTAAACTTGATATAGAAACCGTTTCGCTAACGGCAGGTTGTGAAGTAGTTTGTGTATTTGTTAATGATACCGTAGATAAGGCGGTTATTGATAAACTGTATGCAAATGGTGTTAAACTTATTGCACTTCGTTGCGCAGGCTACAACAACGTAGATTTAGGACATTGCTTTGGCAAAATTCACGTTGTGCACGTGCCGGCATATTCACCCTATGCCGTTGCCGAGCATACTATGGCGATGCTGCTCACCTCAATTCGCAGAATTCACAAGGCGTATAACCGCACCAGAGAGTTTAATTTTAGTCTAAACGGACTGACCGGCTTCGATTTACACGGCAAAACGGTCGGCGTAATCGGTACGGGCAGAATTGGCAGAGTGTTTATTGATATTTGTAAAGGCTTCGGTATGAAGGTGTTGGCATACGATAAATTCCCCAAGGATGACGGCATAAATTACGTCGAATTTGACGAGCTTTTGGCAAAGAGTGATATTATTTCACTGCACTGTCCCTTGACACCTGATACCGAATATATGATAGATGAAAATGCCATTGCCAAGATGAAAAAGGGCGTCGTTATAATCAATACCTCGCGCGGCGCGCTAATTAAGGCGGAAGCACTGCTTGAGGGTATAAAATCACGCAAAATTGGTGCCGCTTGCCTTGATGTTTACGAGGAGGAGTCGGACATTTTCTTTGAAGATTATTCGGGTCATATAGTTGATGACGATACGCTCGCTCGCCTTATTACAATGCCCAACGTACTCGTTACCTCGCATCAAGCCTTTTTAACTAACGAAGCACTCGGCAATATTGCCCAGACCACTATTCAAAATATAGAGGAATTTTTCGAAAAGGGAACAAGCGCAAACGAGCTTTGTTACCGTTGCGGCAGGGTCGATACCTGCAAAAATCACAGGATAAATAAATGTTTTTAAAAGGCCGTCAAAGACGGCTTTTTCTTTTGTCAAATCTTGTATTTTATTGACATATAGTAATTATAATAGTATAATTATATAGATAATGTTATTTTTTAGGGAAGTATTTTTATGGCAATTCAATCTATTGAAAATTTAAGAAATATCGCAATTATTGCACACGTTGACCACGGTAAGACAACACTTGTCGACCAGCTTTTAAAGCAAAGTGGTACCTTCCGCACTAATGAGCAGGTTAACGAGCGAGTTATGGACTCGAACGACCTAGAGCGCGAGCGCGGTATTACCATACTTTCAAAGACCACAAGCGTTCAGTATAAGGATATCAAAATCAACATAGTTGATACCCCCGGACACGCCGATTTTGGTGGCGAGGTTGAACGTATACTTATGATGGTAGACGGTGTTTTACTGCTTGTTGATGCCTTTGAGGGATGTATGCCGCAGACACGCTTTGTGCTTAAAAAGGCGTTGTCGCTCGGCAAAAAGGCAATAGTTGTCGTTAATAAAATCGACAGACCAATGGCAAGACCGAGCGAGGTTGTTGACGAGGTGCTTGATTTATTTATCGAGCTCGGTGCCGATGACGAACAGATAGAGTTCCCAGTTGTGTATGCTTCGGGTCGTGACGGTTATGCTTCACTCGATAGCGATAATTTAGGCAGCGATTTACAGCCGCTTTTTGAAACAATTGTTAATGAGATAGAAGCGCCAAAGGGCGACCTTGATGCACCGCTTCAAATTCTATTTTCAAATATCGAATATGATGAGTATTTAGGCCGAATTGGTGTAGGTCGTGTTGAGCGCGGTCAGGTTAAGGTTGGCCAAAGCGTTACTCTTTGCCACAAGGACGGCACAACAAGTCCCGTTAGAATTTCAAAGCTCTTTATGATTGAGGGCTTAAAGCGTGTTGAGTGCGAGTCGGCAAAGGTGGGCGATTTAATACAGGTTGCAGGTATTACCGACCTTAATATTGGCGAGACTGCTTGCGATAATACCTGTGTTGAGCCGTTGCCCTTCATCAAAATCGACGAGCCTACACTTTCTATGAATTTTATGGTAAATAATTCACCCTTTGCAGGTAAGGACGGCAAATTTGTTACTTCAAGAAATCTGCGTGACCGCCTTTTTAAAGAGGTTGAAACCAACGTAAGCTTAAGGGTTGAGGAAACCGATTCTGCAGATACCTTTAAGGTTTCGGGCAGAGGTGAACTTCATCTTTCTATTCTTATTGAAACTATGCGCCGTCAGGGCTTCGAATTTCAGGTGTCACCACCTACCGTTATCTATAAAAAAGATAAGGACGGCAAATTGCTTGAACCAATTGAGCTACTTATGATTGAGGTACCCGAGGAATACGTTGGTGCCGTTATGGAGCGTCTTGGCACCCGTAAGGCTGAGCTTAAAAATATGGGTGTTCGCGATGGCGGTTCATCTCATCTTGAATTTTTAATCCCTGCACGCGGACTTCTCGGCTATCGTTCACAGTTTTTAACCGATACCAACGGTAACGGTATTATGAACCACGTTTTCAATTCATACGAGGAATATAAGGGCGATATCGATGCCAGAACAACGGGCTCGATTATCGTGCACGAAACGGGCGAGGCAACAGGCTACGGTCTGTTTAACACCCAAAGCAGAGGCCGTCTGTTTATCGGTCCCGGCACCCCCGTGTATGAGGGTATGATTGTGGGCGAAAATCCCAAAAACGAGGATATCGTTTGCAACGTTTGTAAGAAAAAGCAGATGACCAACACACGTGCCGCAGGAAGCGATGATGCTTTGCGACTCGTACCTCATTCGGTTTTAAGCCTTGAACAGTCGCTCGAATTTATTAAAGAGGACGAGCTTGTTGAGGTAACACCTAACCACATTCGACTTCGTAAAAAGATTTTGAATAAGGAGGCCCGTATGAAATACGAGGCAAAGAATAAATAATGAGTTTTGTTATTCTTGATTTAGAGTGGGATAGCGCATACTGTAAAAAGAAAAGCGGATTTATAAATCAGATTATTCAGATCGGTGCCGTTAAGCTGGATGACGATTTTAGGTTTGTAGACAGTTTTAGTCGTACAATTCGGTCACAGGTTTCAAAAAAGGTCACAAAACGCTTTACCGAGCTTACAGGCATTACAACAGAGAATATGCTTGCGGGTGTCAGCATCGACACCGCCGTTAGTGAATATAACGAGTGGGTGGGTGAGGATGCTATAACTCTCACCTGGAGCACATCCGACCTTTATGCCATTATGAGCAACGTGAAATTCTTGCTTCGTGACGGACTGAAATTTAAAATCGGTAAATATGTGGATTTACAAAGCTTTGTGCAAAACGAATTAAGGCTTAAGGGACACGAAATTACCAATCAAATTTCCTTGTCGGCGGCGGCAGAAATACTTGGTGTTTCAACCGAAATGTTCGACCTACATACTGCTTTGGATGATAGTACGGTTACGGCGGCACTACTTAAAATGACATATAATAGGGAACGCTTTTTGCCCTATATAAAGGATGCGTCCGACCCCGAATTTTATAAAAAACTCACCTTTAAGGCTTATTATATAAATAAACTCACCGATAAACGAGTTGAGCCAAAGCACTTGACCTTTATTTGTGATAAATGTGGTAATGAGGCAACACGCTCAAAAAAATGGAAGTATAAAAACCATTGGTTTACGGGCGAATTCATCTGCCTTAAATGTGGCAATAAGTTTTTAGGACGTGTTATGTTTAAGGTTACGTATAACGGACTTAAGGTTGCAAAACGCATTTTACAGCCTACCGAAAGGAATAAGCAGGATGTTTCAGTGTAACCTTTGCCCACGGCAATGTGATGCTAAAAGGGATGAAACCACCAATATTGGCGGATTTTGCGGTATGCCCGCAAACCCTAAAATAGCGAGGGCTGATTTGCATTTTTGGGAGGAGCCCTGCATTAGCGGTCAAAACGGCTCGGGCACCATATTTTTTAGTGGTTGCTCACTTGCTTGTGTCTACTGTCAAAATTACGAGATTAGCCACCAAAATAAAGGTAGGGTAATAACGGTAGAGCAATTGGCAGACATAATGCGAGAGCTTGAAAATAAGGGCGCCCACAACATAAATTTTGTAAACCCTACACATTATTTTGAGGCAATCAAAAATGCACTTAAAATTTATAAGCCCAGCATACCCCTTGTTTATAATTCGGGTGGTTATGATAGGGTAGAGAACATAAAAGAGGATATTTTCGATATATATTTAATGGATTTAAAGTACGTCTCACCCGAAAGGGCAGAGAAATATTCCTTAGCGGCCGACTATTTTGAATTTGCGTCGTCTGCCATTAAGGCGGCATATAAACAAAAGAAAACCGTTATAGATGAAAATGGTATTATGCAAAGCGGCGTTATCGTACGTCACCTTGTGTTGCCGTTTGGCACCCGCGAGGCTATGGCGGTTATCGACTGGGTGAGTGAAAATACACCCGACGCCTATTTTAGCCTTATGTCACAATATTTGCCTTGCGGCAAGGCTCACGAATTTAAAGAGCTTAACCGAAAAATTACAAAGCGAGAATATGAAAAGGTTTTGGAGCATCTTTACACAAAACCGCTCAACAACGTTTTTATTCAGGACTATTCAAGCTCCGATAAAAAATATATACCTGACTTTAACTTTTAGAGATTTGAGGGGAAAATATGCTAAAAGAGAAAGAAACACAAAAACTAAATACCGTCGAGATAGTTGAGGTAACCACCAAGGCGCAGCTCAAAAAATTTGTTGATTATCCAAATAAGCTTTATCACGATAATCCTAATTTTGTACCTGCGTTTTACGGCGACGATATTGACGACTGGGATAAAAAGAAAAACCCCGCATTTGATTATTGCGAGGCTCGTTGCTTTTTAGCCTATCGTGACGGCGAAATTGTGGGCAGAATTGGCGCTATTTTAAGTCACAGGGCAAACGAGAAGTGGGAAACCAAGCGTATGCGCTTTACACAGGTCGACTTTATCGACGATATTTCGGTATCGTCTGCACTCTTCGATACGGTTGAAAAGTGGGCTAAGGAAAAGGGCTGTGATGAGATTCACGGACCGCTTGGCTTTACCGATATGGATAGAGAGGGTATGCTGGTAGACGGCTTTGATAAGCGCAATATGTTTATAACCTACTATAACGAGCCCTATTATAACGAGCATCTCGAAAAACTCGGTTACAGCAAGGATACCGACTGGGTAGAGTATAAAATCTATATACCGTCACTCGAAGATGAACAAACTGTAAGAATACATAAAATTGCCGAGCACGTTATAAAACGCAAAAAGCTACGCAAGGTTGAGGTGCGTACACGCTTTGGGTACAAGCCGTATATCGAAAAGGTCTTTGACCTTATCAACGAGGCTTATGCACCGCTTTACGGCACGGTTCATTTAAGCGATAAGCAGATTAAAAAATATGCAAATAAATTCATACCGCTTATCAATCCAAAATACGCCTGTTTTGTAATGGATGAGCAGGATGAGATTATTGCGTTCGGTATTGCGGCACCCTCGGTTGCTGCGGCAATCAAAAAATCCAACGGCAGACTTTTCCCGTTTGGTTGGGTTGGCGTGCTAAAAGCCTTTAATAAAAACAATGCTCTCGACCTGCTTTTAACGGCGGTAAGACCTGATTTGCAGGGCAGCGGCATTAACGCAGTTGTAATTGACCATATGTTAAATAATGCCGCAAAAAACGGTATGGTTTATGCCGAGTCGGGCCCAATGCTTGAGACCAACAGCAAAATTCTCGCACAGTGGAAGCTGTTCGATACAGAACTTCATAAGCGCAGAAGATGCTATATTAAAAAGGTTTAAATACAGCCTTGAATAAAACCTATTTATATGATAGGATAAGATTAGTAAATAATTAAGGGTTGTGATTATTATGTCAAACAACAAATTTGTAAACGTAGTTAATTTTATTCGTGGTTGCGAGCCGAGAGATGATAAGGTCCAACTGCTTGGTACCGTTAAAAATGAGATAGAGCTTAATAAGCAATACGGCTTTGAAAACACCTTTTTAATTCAGTATAACGCTATGATTAACCCCGAATATTCGTCCCTTTTAATAAGTGAACAGGACGATGCTATGGAAATCGGCTGTTGGCTTGAGATGTGCGAGCAGTTAAGCCGTGACGCAGGTATTGCTTGGCGCGGCAAGTATGAGTGGGACTGGCGTGTTAATCCCGGCTTTTTGCCCGCTTATACACAAGGCGAGCGTGAAAATATAATCGACACCTATTTTGAAAAGTTTAAAGAAATTTTTGGCGCATATCCAACCGTTGTAGGCTCGTGGTTAATCGATGCTTACAGTATGGAATATATGTCCAAAAAATATGATATAGACGCCTTTTGCATCTGCCGCGAGCAGTATGGCACCGATGGTTATACTCTTTGGGGCGGATATTATAACGGCGCATTCTATCCTTCAAAGAAGCATATGATTATCCCTGCGCAAGACCATAATAATGCGGTACCGGTTCCTTGCTTCCGTATGCTGGGTATTGACCCTGCCGACGGCTATGGTGACTCACACCAAAAGGCTCATTGCATATGCAAAACAGGTTGTCCGACACTCGAACCCGTGTGGGAAATGGGCTTCACTGAGGAGTGGATAGAAAGCTATTTCGAAAACTTCTGCAATAATGAAGATTTAGGCTTCTCATATACCCAAACGGGTCAGGAAAACAGCTTCGATTGGGTGAATTTTGAGAAAGGTCTAAAATTACAGTTCAAGGTAATTGACCGACTTCAAAAAGAGGGTAGACTCTCGGTTAGAAAGCTTAGTGACATTGGTAAAATATTCAAAAAAGAATTCCCCACAACCCCCGCTACTGTTTATTCAACCTTAAAGTATGCGGGTGACGATGATTGTAAATCAATTTGGTACAGCTGTAAAAATTACCGTGCAAATCTTTTCTCAAGCTTTGATGAAATCAGATTTAGAGATATTCAGATATTTGACGAGCAGTACACTGAGTATCATTACTCAGAGCCCGAAATCGATAAGGATACATTCTTTTTCACCTACCCGATAATTGATGGTAGAGTTTGGGGCGACGGCTCGGGAATTTACTTTGACAAAAAGGGTAAAATTACCGATATGTCAAAAACTGCCGACGGTCTTGCCGTTCAAATCACCCTTAATAACGGTGAAATCGCTACCGTTAACTTCACAGAAGACGCAATAACCATCGATGGTCAAATTGCTCTGTCCTTTAAATATGCGGACGCAAAGCAGATTAAGAGCATTACCGATGATACGGTAGATTACGAGCAGGACGGCAATGCTTATCAGCTAAAAATAACCAAGGGCGACGCTACAAAATTAACGTTTAAGGTGGTAAAATAAATGTCAAAGTTAATTTTAAAATTCCCCGGCGGTTTTAAAAAGGCTTTCACAGCAAGCTATGACGACGGTTGTCCCAACGATAAGCGTCTTGCCGATTTATTCAGAAAATACGGCATAAAGGCAACCTTTAACCTTGTAAGCACCTGGAAGTATGATAAAAGCGTTTACGAGGGCTTTGAGGTAGCTTCACACGGTTTAACCCATACTAAAGTAGATCACATTAGCGGCTCTAATTTAGCAATGGAAATAATTAAAGATAGAGAAAATCTCGAAAAAGAGTTTGGCCAAATTGTACGCGGCTACGCTTACCCGGGCGGCGCATACAGCGTGGAGGCCGAAAGAATGCTTGGCGAGCTTGGCATTTGCTATGCCAGGTCGTGCGGCAGAAACGAGTGGTTTGAGTTGCCGCTTAACTTCCTTAAATGGAATCCTACAACACATCACAGAAACGAAAAGCTGTTTGAACTTGTTGAAAGATTTAACACCTGGAAAAGCGGCTATCCTGCACTTTTCTACGTTTGGGGACATTCTTACGAGTTTGTCACCGAGGAACAATGGGAACGTATGGAGAAATTCCTATCCGAAATTGGCGGCAAGGACGACGTTTGGTATGCCAGCAATATTGAAATTTATGACTATTGCGAGGCTTTTTCACGCCTTAAATACAGTGTTGACTGTAATATGGTTTTCAACCCGTCAGCAGTTGACGTATGGTTTGAAAGTGATGCAAAAGTTTACTGTGTAAAGGCAGGTCAAACAATAAATATCGGCGAATAAAAAGATGGGAGGGCGCATATTATGAATTTGCAAGAATCAGGACAAATGTATCTTGAAACAATCTACGTTTTAACGGGCAAGAGCGACAAGGTGCGTGCCAAGGATGTTTGCGAATATATGGGCTTCTCAAAACCGAGTGTAAGTCGTGCCTTGGGACTTCTTAAAAACGGCGGATACGTTGAGGTATCTGATGAAGGATATCTTACCCTTACAGACGAGGGTGTGCGGGTTGCCAAAATGATTTTTGAGCGACACAATCTAATTACCGAGGTGCTGATTAGACTCGGTGTTGACCGCGAAACCGCCGGCGAGGACGCCTGTAAGATGGAGCACGTCATAAGCGAGAAAACTTTCGATGCTTTAAAAAAATATATGGAGAATATATAAAAAATCCCGATGCCTAAGCATCGGGATTTTTATTATCTTATACCGTAGTTTTCAATTACGTAGTCCATATCCTTATCGCCTCTGCCTGAAAGGTTAATAAGAATTGAGCCGTGGTCCATCGTCTTGGCAAGCTTCATACCGTAAGCAACGGCGTGTGAGCTTTCAATCGCAGGGATGATACCCTCAAGACGAGCTAATTTAAAGAATGCATCAATAGTTTCTTCATCGTCGATAACGTCGTATTTAACACGACCGATTTCTTGTAGGAATGCGTGCTCGGGACCTGATGACGGGTAGTCAAGACCGCTTGCAACCGAGTAAACGGGGGCGGGGTCGCCGTTTTCGTCTTTGAGCATTATACTGTTAAAGCCGTGCATAATACCCTCGGTGCCGTATTTAAGACTTGCGGCGTGGTCGCCAAGCTTGGGACCTCTGCCTAACGGCTCAATACCATAAATATCAACGGGGTCGTTTAAGAAGCCTGCAAAAAGTCCGGCCGCATTTGAGCCGCCGCCAACACAGGCAACGATTGAGGTGGGCAGATGACCTGTCATCTCAATAAACTGTTCTCTTGCCTCAATACCAACAACGCTTTGGAAGTCGCGTACCATCATGGGGAAGGGGTGAGGGCCAAGCACCGAGCCGATGCAGTAGATGCAGTCGTTATATTCCTTGCTATATGCATCAAATGCCGCGTCAACCGCTTCCTTAAGGGTTGCAAGTCCGTGGGTAACCTCAATTACGTTAGCACCGAGTATTTTCATACGTGCTACGTTAGGCGCCTGCTTTTTAATATCAACCGAGCCCATATAAATATCGCATTCAAGGCCGAAATATGCCGCCGCAGTAGCAAGCGCTACACCGTGCTGACCGGCACCCGTCTCGGCAATAATCTTTTTCTTGCCCATGTATTTTGCGAGTAAAGCTTCACCCATGCAGTGATTAAGCTTGTGTGCGCCTGAGTGGTTAAGGTCCTCTCGCTTAGCATAAAGCTGAACCTTGCCACCAAGAGCGTCCGATAATCTTTCTAAATGGGTAACGGGGGTAGGACGACCCTGAAATTCTTTTCTTATTCTGCGAAGCTCGGCAATGAATTTGCGAGACTGACAAATAGAAAAATATGCCTCGGTAATCTCGGCCATAGCGTTTTTAAGCTTTTCGTCAATATAAACGCCGCCGTATTTACCAAAGTAACCGTCCTTGTCGGGATAGTTATTAAAATAGGTTTCAAAATCAACGTTATTTAATTTCATAGTATTTCCTCCAAATAAAAATCCCAAGTGCCCAAAGCGGACACTTGGGACGAATCAATAAAGATACGCGGTACCACCCAAGTTGGAAATAAATTTCCCACTCGTAACGCATACTGCTATATGCGGTGCTTGTGTTAACGGAAGCACACCCCGTCGAAGCCTACTGAATTACTTGTTCGGTCCGCCCTCAAAAGTCCATTCACAAAACTATACTTTATTGCCATTCCACCGTCGGCAACTCTCTTTAAAAGCAAAAGTAATGCTACTATTCTTTCTCAATGGTTTGTTTTTTGAATTATAACACCGAAATTACGGTTTGTCAATATCAATATTGCTTGTGGTCGTTGTTGTCCTTGCGGATAACGTCGTGTGCGCCACCCTCAACAATACTTGTTGCACTTACCAAGGTAAGCTTAGCCTTATCTTGTAATTCGGGGATGGTTAATGCACCGCAGTTACACATTGTTGAACGAACCTTGCTGAGTGTAATAGCAACGTTGTCTTTAAGTGAGCCTGCATAGGGAACGTAGGAGTCAACGCCTTCCTCAAAGGATAGCTTCTTATCGCCACCGAGGTCATAACGCTGCCAGTTCCTTGCTCTGTTAGAGCCTTCGCCCCAATATTCTTTAACGTATGAGCCGTTAATCATAAGCTTGTTTGTCGGGCTTTCATCGAAGCGTGCAAAGTAACGACCAAGCATAAGGAAGTCGGCACCCATTGCAAGAGCCAAGGTCATGTGATGGTCAAATACGATACCACCGTCGGAGCAAACGGGGATGTATACGCCGTGCTTTTCGAAGTACTCGTCACGTGCGGCACATACGTCGATAAGAGCGGTTGCCTGACCGCGACCGATACCCTTGGTCTCACGTGTGATACAGATCGAACCACCGCCTATACCAACCTTAATAAAGTCGGCGCCTGCATCAGCCAAGAAGTTAAAGCCTTCCTTATCAACAACGTTACCGGCACCGATTTTAACGGTGTCGCCATATTTTTCGCGTACAAATTTAAGGGTGCGGGCCTGCCACTCGCTAAAGCCTTCAGACGAGTCGATACAAAGCACGTCGGCACCTGCATTTACAAGGGCGGGAATTCTTTCCTCATAGTCGCGAGTGTTAATACCTGCGCCTACAACGTAGCGCTTGCCGGCATCCAATAATTCGTTGGGGTTTTCCTTGTGTGAATCATAGTCCTTACGGAAAACAATTGATTTAAGATGCTGGTCCTTATCAATAATGGGAAGTGCATTAAGCTTGTTATCCCAAATAATGTTGTTTGCTTCTTTGAGGGTTATATCGTCATAAGCAAAAATGAGCTTATCAAACGGTGTCATAAAATCTTTAACGGGGGTAGAGAAGTCCATACGGCTAACTCTGTAATCACGGCTGGTAACAATACCGAGCAACTTACCACAGCAGGTACCATCGTCGGTAACGGCAACGGTAGAGAAACCGTTAGCCTCTTTTAAAGCAACGATATCGGCTAAGGTCTGGTCGGGCTTAATGTTTGAAGCGCTTGTTACAAAGCCTGCCTTAAAGTTTTTAGCACGGGCAACCATAGCCGCCTCGTCCTCAATAGACTGTGAGCCGTATATGAAAGAAACGCCGCCTTCGCGAGCTAGTGCTACCGCTAACTTTTCGCCCGATACCGACTGCATAATAGCCGATGTCATAGGGATATTAAGAGAAATAGCAGGTTCTTCGCCCTTCTTAAATTTTACAAGGGGAGTTTTAAGACTAACGTTTGCGGGTACGCATTCAGCCGATGAATAACCGGGAACTAAAAGATATTCGTTAAAGGTATGTGACACGTCGTTAAAATAATAAGCCATTTTTTGCCCTCCATATTTTTATAAAATTATTATTACAATTTTACAACAAAAGCGTAAGATAGTCAATAATAATATTGACGAAATTTATTGTAAATTCGTATAATAAATAATATATATTGACAATAATAACAAATAAAAGTAAAATATTATACATAGTTGGTAAATTCAGTTAATTAGCAAAAGAGGTATTCTGATGTTCTTAAAATTTAAAAAAGAAGAGATTTTTACCATACCAAACATTTTAAGCTTTATAAGACTTTTGCTTATTCCGGCAATAGTCGTTGCGTACGTTGTGTATGATTATTATGTATTGGCGGCTATACTTATTGTTGTTTCGGGCATAACCGATATCGTCGACGGCAAAATAGCGCGCAAGTATAACCTTGTGTCAGATTTTGGCAAAATGCTCGACCCCGTCGCCGATAAGCTAACCCAAGCGGCAGTTCTGCTTTGCCTTGTTTCAAGGTATGATTATATAATATATCTTTTCGCAATAATGGCGGTTAAGGAGCTGTTTATGGGCATTACAGGCCTCGTCAGAATTAAAATGACGGGCAAGGTGCACGGCGCTGATTGGCACGGCAAATTAACGACTGTTCTTTTATATACCACAATGGTTCTGCATATTTTATGGATAGAAATTCCACTTATCGTTTCACAAATATTGGTAGTGGTATGTGCTTGCGTTATGATTTTATCAATGACGCTTTACGGTATTGCTAATATAACCTCCGCTAAAAAAGGCACAACCGAAAACAACAGTTAAATACCGAGAAGAACTGTAAAAAGTTTTTCTCGGTATTTTTCTGTTTATAGCGGTACATTCGACTATTACACCGCCTTTGAGTACAATTACGGTAGAAAATCAAAGGAGGTTACAATATGCGGGATAGAAAGTATTACATAGCGCTTGATGATTTTTTGTAAGATATAGCGATTCTCTTATTCTTCATCGTTTTCTTCGGAAATCGGAATGGACATATTTTCCAAAGCATTCCGGAGCTGCGGATTATGAATGACAAAGTGAATTGCCGGTGCTTTATTCTTAGATATGACCACCCATTTCCCTTCAAGAATACGAATTTGTATATTTCTAAACGGATAGTTGCTGTTTTGCTTGATGATATAGTTTTCTTGCTCCTGACTGTAGCGAAGGGTTTGATCCATAT
>SVOR01000025.1 GCA_015066295.1 Oscillospiraceae bacterium | reverse complement strand
CAACGCCGTGGTCGAACACAATTGCGCCCACGTTTGAGGTTGCACCAATTTGTGCGGTGTATACGTCGGGTGTGTCCGAAAGCTTCCACTCTCTGTTTGCGAGGTTTTCGGGTGAGCCGTAAATGGTAGGCTTGTTGCCTTTACCGTATGCGCCGTAAGAAACGCCTTCTTTACCCTCAACGTATTCTCTCCAGAAGTTGCCGCGCTTTAAAACAACAACGTCGCCGGCTTTTGCCAAAAGGTTAGCGTAGCCAATGGTTGCAACGGGCTTATCCTCGGTATAGCCGTGGTCCTTTGTGTCAGAACCGTTGTTAGCAACGTAAATGTATTTACCGCCGCTCTTTGGCTTTAAAGTATCGGGATTAGCTTCAATCTTTTTAAGCATTTCCTTAGCTGCCTTATCGCTTTCCTGTGCCGATTTGGGAGTTTCCCAAATGCCCATGCTGGTCATACAGTCAAGCGTGTAGATTGACGGGTCGGTAGGGTCTACCTTGCCAAGCTTTGAAAGTTTGCCGCCCGAAGCAGTATCCGAGGGCTCTTTGTTTTGGGCCGGTGAGTTGCCGCAAGCAACGAGGCCGAGCACCATAACAATTGCCATAAGAAGCGCTAATAACTTTTTCATAGTATTTCCTCTTTCTACAAATAATTTTTGCAAAAATATAATATCATAAGTCACTGTGATTTGCAACTATACTTTTAAATATTTACACATAGTTTTTCGCTCACCCTGTGTTATCGGCACACAAAGTCCAACGTTTTTAAGTGTATTGCCGTAAAGCGCCTCGCCCGTCTGGGCATCCTTATAGCAAGCACCGGGGTCAATGCCGTCAAGCTTTACAAAAACGTCGCTGCCGTTAGGACCGCCCTCTTTTTGAACGTAGAACACCAAAACCTCTTTTTTATCGCCCGATACAAAGGACCAAGCGCTAAAGGTATCATTGTGCGCCAAACGATAATAGTCGCCAAAGTTAATAAGGTTGTAATGCTCTTTATAGAACGCCGTTTGCGCCTTTATCATCTCGCGTTCCTCGTTGGTCAACTTGTTGATATCCAGCTCGTAACCGAAGGTGCCACTAAACGCCACATTGGCGCGCATATCCATGCTCGTAACTCTGCCCGTCTGATGATTAGGCACCGCCGACACGTGCGAGCCCATGCTCGTAACGGGGAAGCCAAAGGACGTGCCGTACTGGATATCTATACGCTCGACCGCATCGGTGTCATCACTTGTCCAAATCTGCGGTGAGTAGTAAAGCATACCCGTATCAAAGCGTCCGCCACCACCCGAGCAATGCTCGATAAGTAAATTCGGGAATTTAGTTATAATTCTGTCAAGTATATCGTATACCGCTAAAACGTAACGGTGGTATGCCTCGCCCTGTCTGTCGGCCGAAAGTGTTGCCGAATAAACCTCGGTAAGATATCTGTTCATATCCCATTTGAGATATTCGATATTGGCACTTGACAGCACGTCGGATATAGCGCCGAAAACATACTCGCGAACCTCATCGTTAACGAGGTCTAACACGTACTGATTTCTGCCGAGTGAACGACCTCTGCCGGGGATGGAAAGCACCCAATCGGGATGAGCGCGGTAAAGCTCGCTATCCTCCGAAATCATTTCGGGCTCCATCCATATACCGAACTTGAGACCCGTAGCATTTATTCCCTCCGCCAAGGGTTTGAGTCCGTTTGGCAAGCGCTTTTTATAGGGTGTCCAATCGCCGAGCGAGGTCTTATCGTCCTCACGGTGACCAAACCAACCGTCGTCCATAACAAGCAGCTCAATGCCGAGCTTTGATGCTGTGCTTGCTAAATCTATAAGCTTTTGTTGGTCAAAATCGAAATAGGTTGCCTCCCAATTGTTTATGAGAAGCGGTCTGCGCACGTTTTTCCACTTGGGTCTGAAAATGTGGTTTCGAATAAAGGCGTGGAAGCTATTTGACATTTTGCCGAAGCCCGACGCCGAATAGGTCATTAAGACCTGTGGTGTTGTGAACTTGTCGGCGTTTTCAAGCTTCCAAGCGAAGCCCTCGTCGTTTATACCCATAAGCACACGCGGATTATCGAACTGCGCAACCTCTACCTCGGTACGATGGTTGCCGCTATAAACCAAATGGAAGCCGTAAACGCCGCCTGCTTTTTCGTTTGTGTCCTTTTCGCACAGGCAGAAAAACGGACTGTGCTGATGACTCGAGGTGCCCTTGCGACTAACGAAGCCCTGTGTGCCTGACGATAGCGCGCTTCTCTTCATATGTCTTTCCTGCGCCCAGCGACCCTCAAACTGAACGAGGTCGTATTCTCTGTGGAATAGATCAAGCTGCAGGCTTGCCGCCTTTTCGACAAAAACGGGGGTATCGCATTTATTAACAATTTCGTTAAATCTTGTTATTACGTCACATTTCTCGTAGACGGTATAATACATATTAACGTACAGCTCGGTTGCCGTATCTTTTAGGGTTATTTTAAGTGTTTCAATACCTTCTTCGCCATTTTCGGTAGCACCGGGGAGTGCCTCGGGCTTTGCTGCGCCCTTTATAATTTCAAAAGACTGATATCTTAGGTCGGCAGCTCGGCTTCCGTCATTGTGTCTGACTCTGAGCGCCGTTGTTCTGAAATCGCCAATACCAAACGCCGAATACTCCTGCGGTACGTCATTGATATTAAGCACCATCTCGGTATCTTCTGCAGGTGCATTAATAAAGGAACGGTTGCGCGCAAGCGGATAGACATGAGCTAAATCGACGTCCGAAATTTTTGCGCCGTAATGTGTATGCATTAAAAAGCCGAATTTTGTAATTTGAAATGAATAGGTTGTGTTTTTTGTATCAAGCTTAAAGCATCCGTTGTTGTGAATTATCGACATATCTGTTTCTCCCGTTTTTTATTTATTTAACCGTAAGCGGTACCTCTGCCCAACCGTTTTTGGCGCGGAATTCGTTTAGCGGTGCGCCGACCAACTTCATTGTGCGGTTGTAAGATTTTTTGGCATTGCTAAGATTTACAACGCCTATATCCTTCCAATTTTCAACCTCGGTGTCAAGCGCTACAATGCGGTAGATGCGCTTGCCCGTCGCATTATTCATATCAACCCAAAGAGGCTGAATGTTAACGTCGGATAAAACAATTTTGCCGTCGCTGTATTTATCATACTTAACCGAGAAAATCATACCGTCCTCGGTGTGACCGCTATAATTATCGCTATCCATCAAATTGGCGCGTTGGTTGGAAATAAGGTTGCCCGTCGAATAGATGCAGAGTGTTTGGTTGCCGTTTTCACCCGTAAGGGTGGCAAAGGGCTGAATTACGTGGGGATGTCCGCCAACAATAACGTCATAACCCATATCGCAGATTTCCTGCGCCATTTTTGTTTGGTAGCTGTTGGGGGTTCTTTGATATTCGTTGCCCCAATGCACGTATATAAACGAAACGTCGGCACCTGCCGCCTTCATATCGGCAAGGGCGGCTCGCGCGTCCTCGTAAAAGCCCTCCAAATCGCCATAGGTGAAGGTGTTTACAAGCGGTCCTGCCTCGGCACGCATAACGTTGCCGTTAAGCGCCTTGTTGCCCGATGCGGTTTTTGTCGAATAGGTGTAGCTTATAAGTCCCACCTTAATGCCGTTTACGTCCTTGACCTGCCAGAACACATCATCCTCGGTTTGTCTTGCGCCAATAAAGGGTATTTCCTTTTCCTTTAACACCTTCATTGTGCGAAGCATACCTGCGTAGCCTGTATCGTAGGTGTGGTTGTTGGCAAACAGCACCGTATCGATGCCCGAATATTTAACGGCGTCTGCCATACTGTCGGGCGTATTAAACATAGGATAGCCCGAGAAGGCACCAAACTCCTTACCGCCGAGTGTTACCTCAAAGTTGGCGACCATCAGGTCGTACTTTTCGAAATAAGGTTTAACGTATTCGAAGCAGTCGTCAAAATAATAGCTGCCGTCCTTTTTCTTGGCGTGGGTTAACTGCGTGCTGTGGCACATAATGTCACCCGCCGAGCCTATAACCGCACTTGAAACAACGTAGGGCTCCTTCGGTGTGGAGTCGACACTCGACATATCACTCGATGCGCCACCCTTATCGCCGCCCTTTTTGCAGGACTTTACGGCAAAAATCACACCGCCGATAAGCGCAAGCAACAGCACCACCGCCGCTATTCTTCTAAATATATATTTTTTTCGTAATTTTTTCTTGTAATGATTACCCGCCATATTTGTTGACCTTCTATTTTTAATTTTTATGCTGTTTTTCACAAAAAACCATTGCACAATCATTATAACAAACAAAAACAAAAAAGTCTACCTTACACTTAAGTTCGGTAGACTTTTTTATTAAATTTTAATCGGTGCTTCTTGTATGGTGGGTTTGATATCGCTTAAATAAAGCTCGTTATCCTTAAAATAGCCTGCATCCTGCATGAGTTTTATGTTTTCTTCGGTAGCCTCAATGTTCTGACCAAGCTTTCCGTCAAACAAAAGCGATGCATGTCTTGCTATATAGGTTCCCTCGTGCAATATGATGGTGTTATGCTTAATATCCATCTCGCTGCCCTCTAAAAATACGCCCGCATGGAAGGCGGCACCGCGTCCACCCGCAAAGACGTTGTCGTGGAAGCAGACATTATCAACCTTGCAAAGATTATCCTTGCTTGTAAAGCTGCACAGCGCCATTGACATTTCATCGGGGCGCTGATGACTCCAACCGCAACCGCAGTTGAGAATAAGGTTGCCCGAAATATCGCAATTTTTCATCTCGACCTTTACGCCATCTTCGGCGGTACGAACGCTTAACCACAACTCAAAGGCATAGTGGTTCATATCAAATAGGTTGTTTCGCCATTTGATATTATTCATTATAATATCCTGCGTTCTGTGTCCCATATATTGTGCCGTTACCGCGCAGTCGTAATTTTGGTAAATGTAACAGTTTTCTATTGTATAGTTATCACATCCGCCGTAAACCTCGATACCGTTACCAAGACGCACAACGTTTTGGTTATTAAACGGATGATTTTTTCTAAAATGCAGGTTTTCGGTAAACTGTGATGAACCGCCTATCCAACCGATTTCACAATTTCTAAAGGTTACGTTTTGACCCTTGTGGCCGATGCCGTGAATACCAACATATTTAAGGCAAAGGTTATCCACCGTAACGTTTACGCCGCGCATCAAAATTGTGCGACGGATGCTCATCTCGATAGAACCGAACACTTCACCGGGGTTACCGTCCTCGCAATATAGATACACCTGCTCGTCACTCGGATTATGATAAAATTCGAGGTCGTTCTTTAAATCTCGGTAATCTCTAAAAGGAACGCTTGCACGTGAGAAGGTTGTTCTGCCGTTGAACACGTTGTGGTTGCCGTCGCAACGCATACCCTCGCTTTGATTTGTGCAAACCTTTATGCCCCAGAGTCGGCCGTCATCAAAAATTATGGCGCCCACGTCCTTAACGTATGAAACCTTCGGTTTGAAGCGCCAAACGTTTTTAATCTCGGTTTCCATCCAGTCGTCTGCGTTGGCGGCCTGAATCGAGCCGTAAATTTTAGGCTTCTCGCCCTCACCATACGCCGAGTAGCAAGCACCGTCGCAAAGGGTTAGCGAGCCGCGCCACAAACCGCCACGGCGAAACAGTATAACGTCGCCGCTATTTATATCCGAACAACCGACCTTTTCGAGAGTTTTCCACGCGGTGTCGGGGGTGAGTCCATCGTTTGTGTCCTTGCCGTTTTTATCGTCAACGTAAAAAGTGCGCTCAGACTTCGGGTAATTTGAAGGCGCATTTAGTATTTCTGCTTTTCTTTTCTTGGCAAGAAGTTCTACTTCCTTTAGCTTTTCGTTAGCTGTCATTTTGGCGCCTCCTTATATCTTGAAATACGGCTCTGCTGCCGTTTCTTCTTTAAAGAACATATATAACTTACAATCTTCCCAACATTTGCTGTCGGTAAGCAACGCGAGGTCCTCGTCGTTTGCCATATAGGTTTTAAAATCTTCCCAGCCGCCTGTGCAACCTGCCAAATCCTTGCAGTGACGGGCAATTTTTGTGCCCGCATGGTACATTTCGTTTCTTAAAAAGTGCATACCGTTACCCTTACGGAACATTCTGCCGCTCGACAGCACACCGCGAGAATTGGCAAACAGATTATCGTGAAATTCGACGTTGTTAAACTGACAAACCGTCTTTTGCGGGTCGCCATAGAAAAAGGTATAACCTTGGTCGGGGCGCTGATGACTCCAACCGAAACCGTTGTTTAGACAGATGTTATCGTAAACGTCAACGTCGCGCATCTCCACCCTGCAGCCCTCGTCGGCCTTTTGAACAGCCAACCAAAGCTCAAAAGAATAGTGTACGCAATCGGTCAAATTGCCGTGCCAGTCAATATTTTTCATAATTACGTCACGCGCAACATGAGCGTTCATATACTGTGCGGTTATTGCGGCATCATACACCTGAAAAAAATAGCAGTCCTTAACCACGTAATTATCACAACCGCCATAAACCTCTGTGCCGTTGCCAAGACGTGTAGTATCATCGCGGAAGGGCTTTTTCCAGCGCATCATATCATGCTCGGGGAATTGATTAGATCCGCCTATCCACGAAACCTCACAGTTTTGCATTGTGAAATCTCTACCACCGTGGCCTACCGCATGTATACCTGCATATTTTAAGCAAAGGTTATCAAGAACAACGCCTTGTGACGGACCGCCAACAATACTATGTCTTTGCGCTAATTCGATACTCTCGAACACTTCGCCGGGGTTACCGTCTGCGCAGTAAAGATAAAGATGCTCGTCATCGTAATTATGATAAAATTCCAAATCGTTTTTAAGGTCGCGGTAATCGGTAAACGGCACCCTCTCGCGTGAGAAGGTGGTGCGGCCGTTAAATACGTCGTGTGTACCGTCACAACGAACACCCTCTATATAATTTTTGCAAACCTTAATGCCCCAAAGCTGTCCGTCATTTATAACCACACAACCAATGTCGCGCACATAAGGTACCAACGGGCGGAACATCCACACGTTTTTATATTTCGTTTCTACCCAATCATCAGGATTTGCAGCATCGAGAGAACCGTAAAATTTAGGCTTTTCGCCCTCGCCGTATGCCGAGTAATAAACACCCTTTTGCATCCTTATATGTCCGCGCCAAAGTCCGCCGCGTCTAAACAGCACAACGTCGCCCTCATGGAATTCAAAATGCGCCGTTTTTTCCACACTTTTCCAAGCGGTTTCGGGCGATAACCCGTCGGCGCTATCGTTACCGTCAATGCTGTCGATATAAAAATATCTTTCAGCATCCTTTGGATAATCGGACGGCGAATTTAGTATTTTTTCTTTTCTCTGCCTTGCTATTTCGCAAATCTCGTCAAGTCTTTTTTTGTCGGCTATATTCATATTGCGCCTCCTAATGTTTTGCTACTTATCTTATACCACAATAACCTAACATTTGCAAGTGTTTTATAAACAAAAAAACGCCAAGTCATAAGCTCGAAAAAAAGCGGCTATGACTTGGCATTTTTATTCGCCTTTATATTTTCTTTTGGTCGCCATTCCTCCACGGATATGACGCTCTTTTTTGTTTTTGTCCAGCACAGCCTTTACCTTAATAAAAAGCTGTGGGTCAATGCGTGAAAGCCGTTCGGTAACGTCTTTATGTACGGTTGATTTGCTGATGCCGTACTTCTTACCTGCGGCACGCACCGTGGCACCCGTTACGGCGATATATTCGCCGAGCTCGGCCGCCCTTTCCTCTGCTATTTCTCTCATACACTCAACTCCTAAAAGGACTAATAAATTGTATGAGAAAATTGCGCTTTTTATGACTTTTAATAGGTCGGCAAAATGCTTATTTTATGCGCCTTACAGTAGGTTCTGTTTTTCTTTAAGGTTATTATGCCTTCCCTTTCGCTTATTTCACCTTGGAAGCCATGACCGTCGCCAATGCCCGCCCACGGTTCAAGGCAGATATACGGCGCGCCCTTTATGTGCCAAATTACAAAATAATCGGCGCCCGGGAAATCAAGTCCTATTCTGTCACCCGTAATTCTGTTGCGCAGAATTACCTTGCGCGATGCCATATCTTTAAAAACAAGCGAATCATCATCAAAATGCCACTCGTAAATAGGCAGAACACAAGACGATTTTATTATGGGCTTCTTTTCGCCCGACAGAAGTCCGTCCACCAAAACAACGCTCTCGAGCGTTTCTTTTTTCTGGAAAATTACGTCATAATTTTCTACACCGCCCTCGCAGGCATAGGCCTCGTGCGAGCCAATAGAAAAATACATATCCTTGTTTCCTGTATTCTTAACCCAGTATTTTACTATCATCTGTTTTTTAAGCAGTGTAAAGGTAACGTTAAGTTCAAAATCGAAGGGGTATATTTTTAAGGTTTCCTCGTCCGACACAAGACTTAAGGTTACCGATGAGCGACTTAACAGCTTAACGTCGAATTCCTTGGTTTTGGCAAAGCCGTGTCTTAAACTCGGGTATTCTACGCCCTCGTAGATAAATTTATCATCTTTAAGTCCGCCGCAAAACGGGAAAAGAACGGGGCCGCAGGAATTCCAAACTTTAGGGTCCTTTTGCCAAATGTATTCCTTTTCGCCCTCTTTAAGACTGGCGATTTGGCAACCCTTTTCATCTATTTTTGCGGTTAAGTATTTGTTTTTAAGCTTTATCATTTTTTGCTCCTAATATTTAATAATCTTACCCGTTTTGTCGCCAATTATTTCGGTAACTACTTTATCGCCACCGCTTTTAAAGTTAAACGGCTGACCCTGTTTCTCCAACACCGACTTGTTTTCGGTTTGAGCGTAGGTGTTGCCCATAAATTTCGGGAAATTACCCTTTTTATCGGCAATCATTATGAGTATCATACACGAGCCGCGGTCGAATATATTGTTTTTATAAACGAAGTTTTCCATCTCGGTTATGGGAAAGCTCATAACACAGGTGCCGTAGCTACGGTCGGGACGCGAATGGAATCCCCAACCAAAACCGCCGTAGCGCAAAATATTGTTTTGAATTAAAATGTTTTGCATTTTAGAGTTTGTTTCATTGTTTGCCTTCAAAAAATACTCTATGTTGTAGTTGTTATATTCCAGCAGATTATCTTTGAACAAAACGTTCTTTATATAAACGTCTTCTTCCTTGTTGGTTTCATACTGCATTGTTATACCCGTATCGTAGCATTGGAAAACGTGGCAGTTTGTAACGGTATAGCCGTCGCACTCACCCCATACCTCAATACCATTGCCGTAACGAGTGTATTGGCCCCAAACGGAATTCGTCTGAAAACCGCCGCCGATATATCCGATTACACAGCCGTCAATCGTAACGTTTTGGGCGTGGCTCATTGAAATGCCGTGTGCGCCGCCGTACATAACACGCCAGTTTTGAACGGTTGAGTTAGAGGGCACCTTAACAATGCTTTGTGTCGGGCAGACCTCGATGCTCTTGAATTTATTTTTTGGGTTGCCCTTTGAATAGTAAAGATAGATATATCCGCCGCTGCAATAAAAATCGAAGTCTTTTTGCAGCTCCTGCTCCCAACGCTTTTTGCTGCCCGTAGCTTTACCGTGGTTGAAAACAAGCAGACCGATATCACCGCCTGTGCCCGACTGGGTTTTATAAATATTCTTATTTACCTTTTCCCAATCCTGTGACGCAACGTCACGGGTAGAGCCGTATATGGTGGGCTTATTACCCTTGCCGTAAGCGCCGTAAGAAACGCCCTCTTTAATATACACCTGGGTGCGCCAAAAGTCACCGCGGCGAAGCAAAACAACGTCGCCCGCTTTAGCAACAAGTCCTGCATATTCTATCGTTTCAAAGGGCTTATCGGGCTCTAAGCCGTAACCCTTGCCGTCGGTACCGCCATTGCCGACGTAGATGTATTTACCACCCTCCTTGGGTTTTAGGGTGTCGGGGTTATCCATTATTTTTTGGAGCTTCTCTTGGGCCGCCTTTTCGATTTCGGCGTCGGCGGTTTTCGGCTCCTCGATGCCCATAGAAACCATAGCGTCAATCGTGTAAATCGACGGGTCGGTATAATCGAATTTTGCTTCCTCCCCCTTACCGCCCGAACTGATTTGTGAATTATCCTTATTATCGACGTCCTTCTTACAGCCTGCAAAGGATACTGTCAAAATTAGGCAAAGTGCTATTGCGGTAATTCTTTTTAGCATTTTTATTTCCCCTTTTAATAAGTTATAAGCTTGCCTGTCAAATCTTTAAACACATTGTTAAGCGCTTCTTCGCCGTGTTTTTTCATTCCGTAATTTTTGCCGTCCCAGACGCAAATTCTAAAATCGCCTTTTTGAGCAAAGGTGTTTCCCTCAAAGGTTGGATAAAAACCACCGCTGCCGTTAATACGAAGCAAAAAGGATTTTGAATGGTCGAAAATATTGTTTTTATAAACAAAATTCTCGTTATACGTAGCACAGCCGCCGCTTACATTGGTGCCCTTGTTTTTATTGGGTCGCGAGTAATAGCCCCAACCATAGCCGCCGTGGCGAACTATATTATTTTGTATAAGAATATTTTTAAAGGTGCCGCCCGACAAAAAATATTCTATATTATAAACGCTGTATTCAAGCAGATTGTTTTCAAATAATATGTTTTGCTCGGTTTTTGGGCCGCTATACTGCATTGTTATACCTGCATCATAACACTGGTAAACGTGGCAGTTCCTGATTATATAACCATCACACTCACCCCATATTTCAATGCCGTTGCCGTAGCGGGTATTGAGTCCTGCGCCACCCTGCAAGCCGCCGCCGATGTAACCGACCACACAGCCGTCAAACTCAACGTTGTTTGTATCGACCATGCCGACTCCATGCGCGCCGCCATACATAATGCGCCAGTTTTGAATGGTTGAGTTGGATTTTAATTTAACAACATGCTGAGTAACACAAATTTCAATATCGCTGTAAAGCTCGGCAGGGTTACCCTTTGTGAGATACACGTAAACGTAGCCACCGATACATACGAAATCATAATCTCTTTTAAGACTTTCTTTTTTCCAAACCTTGCTGCCGCAGGCTTTGCCGTGGTCGAACACTATAAGTCCAATATCCGACGCCGTACCCGTTAGCACTCTGTAAATGTTTTCGCCTTCCTCGCTCCACTTTACGTCGGCATAATTCTTTTTAGAGCCGTAAACGGTGGGCTTATTGCCCTTGCCGTAGGCACCGTAGGATACGCCCTCTTTACCGACAACGTTTTCACGCCACATATCGCCGCGTTTCAGCACAACGACGTCACCACTTTTAGCGAGTAAATTTGCATAAGCAATAGTAGCGACGGGCTTTTGGGTCGAATAACCGTAGCCCTTGCCGTCGGTTCCGCCGGTTGCGACGTATATATATTTGCCGCCCGCCTTTGGTTTTAGTGTGTCGGGGCGTGCCTCTATTGTTTTAAGCATTTTGTCGGCCGCTTTATCTATGGCCTTATCGCTCTTTCGCGGACTTTCAAGCCCCATTGAAACGAGTGTATCAAGAGTATAAATCGAAGGGTTGGTGTAATCCTTTGTCATTAATGGGTCTTTTTTATTGTTATTATCTTTTCCGTCTTCTTTATCGTCTTTTCCCGCACTTGAGGTTATCTGGCTGCTTGGGTCTTCCTCACTCGAAGACGGGGTGTTTTGCTGTAATTCACCGCAACCGCACAACCCTATTATTAAACAAAGCGACAGTGCCGCAGCAAACGTTTTTTTAAGCACCTAATCTCCCCTTTCAAAAGTACGCTCTTATTTTACCATTTAATATGCCTTTTTGCAAGAAAAAAGCGGTCGATAATCGACCGCTTTTAAAATTTATTTAAGTATAATCAATTTACCTGTCTTGTCTCCGAGAATATCGGTTATAGCAGTTTTGCCGTATCTCTTAACGCCGTAGTTTTTGTCGTTTATCTGACAAATACGTGACTTCTCAAGCTGAGCGTAGGTGTTGCCCGTAAAGACAATTGTGCCCTCGCCAAGACTTGACTCGATAAGATACGATTTAGAATGGTCAAAGATGTTGTTTTTAAATACAAAGTTTTCAACCCTGTCGGTACCTCTGCCCTGAACGTTTGTGCCTTTGTTTTTATCAGAACGTGAGTAATAGCCCCAACCGTAGCCGCCGTGACGGATTATGTTGTCCTGAATAAGCACGTTGCGAATGCTCGACTCTTTTGAGTTTTTAACGTGGTAGAAATACTCGATGTTATAAACGCTATATTCCAAAAGGTTATCTTCGAACAGGATGTTCTCTTCGTAGATAGGGGTGGTTGAGTTTGAGGAATACTGCATTGTTACACCCGCATCATAGCACTGGTAAACGTGGCAGTTTTTAATGGTGTAGCCGTTACAGGTACCCCATACCTCAATACCGTTGCCGTAACGTGTATATTGACCGGCACCGCCCTGATGACCGCCACCGATATAGCCAACAACGCAACCGTCAACCGTAACGTTTGTCGGGTTGCCTGTTAAGGAAATACCATGTGCGCCGCCATACATAATGCGCCAGTTTTGAATTGTTGAGTTGGACCTCATCTTAACGATATGCTGGGTGGGGCAAATTTCTATATCGCTGTAAAGGTCGGCAGGATTACCCTTGCTAAGATACACGTAAACGTAGCCGCCAACACTTACGAAATCATAGTCGTTTTTAAGGCTTTCCTTTGCCCAAACCTTGCTGCCGCAGGCTTTACCGTGGTCAAACACGATAAGACCGATATCGGTAGCTGTGCCCGACGGGGTTTTGTAAACGTTCTCTGAATCCTTGCTCCATCTCTGGGTTGCAGCGTTTCTGGGTGCGCCGTATATTGTAGGCTTGTTGCCCTTGCCGTAAGCGCCGTAGGAAACACCCTCAACGCAAATAACTTGCTCTCTCCAGAAGTTGCCGCGCTTTAAAAGCACAACGTCGCCCTTCTTTGCAACAAGATTGGCATAACCGATTGTTTTAAAAGGCTTGCTTTCGTCATAACCGCAGCCCTTTTCGTCAGCGCCGTCATTAGCAACGTAGATGTACTGACCGCCTGCCGCGGGTTTTAGGGTGTCGGCATTGTTTAGTATCTTTTTAAGCATTTTGTCTGCCGCTTTGTCGATGTTTTTATCGGTAGGGCGAGCCTCTTCAATTCCCATAGAAACAAGTGTATCCATTGTGTAAATGGAAGGGTCGGTATAGTCCTTTGTCATTTTGGGGTCTTTTTTGCCGTTGCCGCTACCATCGGTGTTTTCTTTATCGCCACCGATAAGATTGCCTAAAAAGCCACCTTTATTACCGCCCTCTTCGCTATTGCCGTTGCCTGTGCAAGCACAAAGGCCAAAGGCCATAGCAACGCATAAAAGCAAAGCTAAAACTCTAATTTTCATAATTTTTTCTCCTTGGATAAAAAACGCCGGTCGCACTTGTGACCGGCGCATTTTTATTAAATTATTTCTTGGGCTTCTCGAGCTTTGTTAAAGCGTCGTTTATCTGAGCAACAGTATCATTGATAATGTACTCTCTCTCCTGTAACCAGATGGTTAACTGTGCGGGGTCAACGTTTCTGTAAATACCAACGTTGCTGTAACCGCCCTGAGCATTCATTAAGTGCTGTGAGGTGTTGAATGAACGCTTTTCAACAGCGAGAAGGTCCATATACATTTCCTTAATCTGCTCGCTAAAGAAGAAGTTTGTACCCTCGGTATCGTAGTTAGAGAAGTCGAGGTAGTAAGCGAGGAAGTAAGGAACAGCCTTCGGGTTGGGTGCATCGATCGGCACACCAAATGCGAGGTCTTCGATTAGCGGAACAGAATAATCTGCCTTAGAGCCCCATGTAGGAGCGGGAACGCCCATTAACTGACCTCTGCGACGAGTCTTGCTGTAGTACTGTGAAGAGGTCTGAACAGCGGTAGCATCCATAACAGCAAACAAGGTCTTCTGGTTAGCCGTATCGAAGCCGTCCTGTGACTCGGTAAATACGCGAGCCTTCTTGTTCTCGAGTGAAAACTGCCACTTCTCGAGTATCTTAGCATCAGCAAGGTCAACTGTGTACTGCTTGCCGTCGTACTTCATCCAGTCAAGACCTGCAGTCATTGCAGGAAGATCGCCGTAAGGAAGCATTGCAAGACCATGATAGTCGGGGTCTACCTTAACGAACTCTTCGCACATTTCTACAAGCTTATCCCATGTCCATTTATCCTGCTTCCAAAGCTCATAAGGGTCTTCGAATTCGTATTCTTCAATGGTTTCTTTGTTGTAGAATAAAACTGCCGGCAAGAAGAAGGGTGAGTATCTTAGGTTTACACCGTATGTAACGCCGTCAACAGTATATCTTGTTTCGGTGTTCTTATCCCAAGCCTTATCGCTAAAATCGAAGCCTGTAGCCGAGATGGGCTGTAAAGACTTAAGATTAGCAACTTCGGGTGATAACATACGAATTACGTCAGGTGAATCACCTGTAGCAACGAAAGAAGCGAGTGCTGCGTTAAATTCGGGACCATAGGTCTTTACGATGATTTCAACGTCGCAACCTGTCTTCTGCTCGAATGCTTCGATAACAGCCTTTTCTTCACGCTGCATCGGGTCGTACCAGTTCAAAAACTTGATTTTGGTGCCCTTTAATTCTGCAGGCATAGAATTGATTATTGCCTCTGAATCAAGGTCGTACTCGTCAAGCTGAACGGTCTGGCCGCCTTCATTGACTTTGTTCTTGTCGCCATTTTTGTCTTTACAAGCACCTAAGGTGAACAACATGGCAACTACCAACAAAAGCGCAAATGACTTTTTGAGTAAATTGAACATTTATTTTTCCTCCTAATTAAAATATGTGTATACAATTAACACATTTTTTCAACTCTATTTTAACCGACAATACCCACTCTGTCAATACTTTTTATGAAACGTTTTTGTAAAATACAATACATAATAAGCATTGGCAAAATAACGAGTAAGCACGCCGCCATTACAATACCTATGGTTGAACGGGTGTACTTACCGTATTGAACGCCGTCAATACCTGTACCGAGTATTGTAAATATTCGAGAAAGCTGTACCGAAAGCGGATAATCGCCCGATAAGAACAGGCTCGAAAGATAGGTGTCGTTCCAGTGCCAAATAATACTGAATATTGTAACGGTTAAGAAAATTGTGCCCGATGACGGAACAACGATGGTTAAGAAGGTCTTAACCGGTCCCGCACCGTCGATGGAGGCTGCCTCTTCAAGCTCCTTAGGTAGACCCTTAAAGAACTGAACATACATATATGTAAAGAGGCCTGCTTTTAAGCCAACCGCAAAAATACTGGGTAGATAGAATGCCCACGGTGTGTTAAGAAGGTTGGGACGAAGCTCGGTGCCAACCAACTTGCTTATAGCGCCTAAAATACCAAACACGTCAAGGTAACGCATATTTACCATAAGCGGAACCATTATCATCTGTGTAGGAATAAGGATGGTTGCAATAAGCATACCCATTAACAATTTCTTTTCCTTGAAATCGAAACGGGCAAGACCGTATGCAGTAATAGAGCACATAACAATCTCAATAAAGGCACTTACAATCTCAATCTTAAAGGTTGACCAGAAGGTCTTTAAATAATCGAGCGCCTTAAATGCTATAACAAAGTTTTTAACCGAGAAGTTCTTGGAAACCCATACAACCGTCGGGTCGATAAAATCCTCGGGAGCACGGAAGGCCGACGACAGCATATAGAGCATCGGATAAAGCAAAATGTAGCTGATGGACAGAAGGAAAACCCAACGAATGATGCCCACTACAAATTTGGTAACGCCTTCCTTTGTTTTACGGGAGATAAGTTTTGATTTTGGTATATTCATTTTAAACTCTCCTCCCTAATTCCATTTCTTAAGGCAAAGCTTATTGTAAATGGCCAAAACAACCGCCATTATTGCCGCTACTATAAGGAAGTAGAACCAAAGCATTGCCGATGACTTGTCATACACCAAATCTTTTTCCATAAGTGCAAATGCGTTTTCCATTACACCTGTCTTCTTGGTGAATATGTCTATCATGGTATAAACCATTACAAGCAAAATAGTGTTGCCGAGCATTGGTATTGTGATATACCAGAACTCTTCCCACTTGGAAGCGCCCTCAACCCTTGATACCTCGTAAAGCTGGTCCGGAATTGTTTGAAGGCCCGCAATAAAGAGCACTATCTGAATACCGCAGCTCCAAAGTAGGTTGAATATACTACCGATGTAATCGCCTATGATTTTTGTAATATCCTCGGGAAGTCCCAAATTGCCGAGAATTGCATCAAAGTCTATCATCGATGAACCGTAGTTGCCCGCGCCCGACGATTCGGCCGACGAGGTAACGAGGCTTACGTTGATATATTCTGAGGTAAGCAAATCAAGAATAACACCCGTCGCAATAATAACGGGTAGGAAGAAGATAGCACGCGCCATCATTCGTCCTGCGAACTTCTGGTTAAGAATAATTGCCAAAATTAAACTGAGGGCAACTATAATCGGTAGCTGAACCGCAAAGTTTGAAATTGCACTTTTAAGCGCATTCATATAGTTAGGGTCTTTGTTAATGATATATTCGTACCATTTAAGACCTGCCCAGCTGTTTGTAATACCGCCCGAGCTCAAAACTACGTCCGAGAAGGAGTAGATGAGCGAGGTGATAATGGGAACGATAAAGAACAAAACAAGTCCTATTTCCCACGGGAGAACGAACAGTCTGCCGTAACGGCTTTTTAGCTGCTCAACACCTTTTTTTCTCTTTTTATTCAAAGTCTTTTCAGCCATACTGTTCACCCCCCTACTTAACTATTAAACTGCCGCCGGCCGTTACAACACCATCGGCTGTTTTATAATCACTGTTTGAATAGTTTACATACACCTTAATACCGTTTGAATAGGTTGTAACTCTAACGTCCTTGGTCAAAACAGTGTGGTTCTCGATTGTCTGACCGCTGATATCGTTATAGAACGACTTATATTCGTTGGCGTATTTCAGAATTACGTCTTTATTACCGCTATACTGTGCGCCGTAAAGACCCTTAAAGGGTGAATATGTAATTATACTGCTATATTCATTACAGAGAACGTAAAGCATCGAGGTACCGTTTTCAAGGCACTGTAAAGCTTTTTTATCAAGCATCTCGCCTGCATTTATTGTTTCGCTTGTGATTTCCTTCTTGCCCTTGAATACCATCTGGTAGAAGGGTACGTCATAATCGAACAAATCGCTCTCGGCAGAGCTGTGCGGTGTTTCGAAAATACAGTCGGCCGCCAATGCTGCATATAGGTTTGCACCGTTTGCCGCAACCTTTTTACCGCTATCCTTATAGGTTTTATAAATAGCTGTAACGTCGGCTGCCATATTTCTTTTAACGTAGTGCTCCTCATTTGTGTAATCGGAATATGCGGTATCCGAAAGCACGCCAAAGGAAACACCGGCAATGTTATACTTATCGATTTTCTTTAAGAGCTTGTCGCTGACGTTTTGGAGTTTGTCACGACGAAGCATCTTAAATGCATCGTAATTCAAAGTGTCGTGCGTCTGCACGCTCTTTGAAATGTAATACTGCAACGCGCTTCTTGAGTTGGCGGTTTTAGCGGCATCGAAGGTGTACGAATAACCTGCACCGCTTTCACCTAACTGCGAAATATTGAAATCTACAAAGGAATCAATACCGTTATCGTTACAGTAATTGGTGAGTGCCGACAAATCTGCCTTGCTGCCGAATGCCTTGCCAAGCTTCATACCACCGGCAACCTTTTGAACATCAAGACCCGACTGGCCGAAACCAACAAGCTGAACGTTGGGCTTAACACCCGAGCTTGATAACTCCTTTAAGATTTTTGAAACATCGTTAAAGGTGGTTGATGCGTGAAGCTTATCGTACGGGAAGCCCAAGAAATTCTTTTGCTCCATAAGTCCGCCAAAGAATTTAAGCGAATATGCCGACTCGGTAAGCTTTTCGTTAGCCTCGTTGTCGCCGAACAGTTTTTTCTGGTAAAGCTTTGCCATACCGCTATAATTAGCCTGCTCGCCCGATAACGGATAGAAATCAACCGCAAAGGCTGTATCTTTAACCATTTCTTCGCTGAAAATACTGGTTTCGCTTGAGGTAATGTTACCTCTAACCTCGTTATAGTCATAGCCTCTTACCATAAATTCAGCCCAAACGGATGAATATTTATGGTTGGGATGATTAACAACAAGTGATACGCTTGCCTGCTCGGCGCCCGAGGAAATGACGGCTAAGGCTGCCTCGTTTCCTTTTTTGGCGCCAAAAACGGGTAGATAAACGTTCTTTTGGTTGGTCTGCTCATCCTTGGTTTTACGAGCTGCATCTGTGCCGTAAACCTCGGCAGAATATTCACCATGGGTTGCGTTTGCATCGTTTGTGTTTATAATAGCGCCCGAGCCCGAGGGATAGAAAAGATAGCTGTCTTCTAAACCTGTTTTAACCGAGCAGAAGAAGGGTGCCAAAGAAATTGTGTAGATTGGGTTTTGACCCTCAATAATTTTGTTGGCGTCTATCGAAACGCGAATACCGTCATCAAGCAGAGTATAATCTACAGGAATTATGGCATTAAGGTCTTCCATATAATATTCAACCTTAATTACGTTCTTTTCGATTTTAGCAGAAAAGCTGCCCTTGTTGGTACATTTAAGGGTTGACCTTAAATCTTCAACACGCTCGCCAAAGCTTTTGTCGTGGTAATATACCATTATTGCCGACTCAACCCAGTTGGAAACGGGTCTAACCTTTTGGTCTGCAGGGGTATTAAGCTGCTCGGCAGGAACGGTGGACCACTTAACGCCTGTTTCTTTGTTTAACAGGATTACGCTGTTAACTGCCGAATCCCAATACATTTTATATGTATCGTTTTCGATAGCTGTTCCGTCACTAAGCTTGCCTGCTGAAAGCTCAGCCTTAATATCGGGAGCTTCCTCTTCCTCTACAGTGCCGCAAGCGGTTAAGGAGAGAGCCATAACAATGACCATTACGAATGCTAAAATTTTAAATAAATTGTTTTTCATTCTTATCTCCCCCTTCCGTCATCGGTACAATACTTCCATTACAGCGGTCTTTACAAAGTCGCCCGCCTGCTGAACAAGGATGCTTACCAAGAATATGAGGAATATAATAAGTATCATTGCCAACAATGTAACTATTGTTGTTAATATGAATTTACCGAGTGTAAATTCTTGTATGTTGATAATACCCATAATTAAGTATGCTGCCGTAAGAATTATGCATGCATAGTTAAGTATGTTGAGTGCGCTCGCCTCACTGAGCGTGAGTACGTTTGCCAATATATCGTAGCCTATTGCCTGAATTACCATAGGAATAAGCGAATAACAGGTAACGATATATATTTCTTTTAATTTACCCTTGCCTTCAAAGAGAACGCATACAAGCCAGTTTGCCACAACAAACAGGGCAACGAGGCCGAAGGTCTGGGCTAAAGCGTACCAAGCATTAACGTCGTTAATGTCGGTATCGTTGAAAATGAAGCCTGATGTGAGGCCTATAATCTTAAATATGTACCAAAGTACGAGAATAACGGTGGCAATAAATACAGAGCCGTTGTTGTTGCGCTTAATCTCGTAGAAGGTATCGGCAGGACTTGTAAGTGTGCCGAGTGCAACCTTTAGCTTTTTGTTTTTAATTAAAACAATATTCTTCTTTTTCTTATAATGTAAAAGAAGTATTACACCAACTATAAGAACAATTGCGCCAACGAAAATAAGTGTGAAGTTTCTTTCGGTGAAGTCCTGACGAACGTAGGAATATGCCGATGAATATGTTGCACGGTCAAAACCGAGCTCGGCATACTTCATAGCTTCTTCATACTTACCGTTAAGCAAATAAACCTTTGCAAGACCGCGGTAAGCAACCATGCTGTTGCCGTCTACCTTGATAACCTCTTCCCACAAGGGTGCTGCTTCGTTGTAATCGCCCGCCATGGTTAAGGTTTGCGCCTTTTGTACAAGGCGGCCGTAGTCGTTAATTGTAAAGGAAACAATACCTGCCTTGATTTCATCAATGGCATAGATGTTGCCGTTCATATTTGTTATGGCAACAGCCTTTTTGAAGGTACCTGCCTGACTACCGTTGTTAACGCCACCACCTAGTGTGTTAAGCATATTACACTCAAGGTCATACATGTAAATTCTGCCGTAGGCGCTGTCTAATACATATATATACTGATTTTCGTCGATAGTAATCGATGTCATATCGTGCTTTACGTCAACGCCGTTTGCCTTTGCAAAATCCTCTGCACCGAAAACCATGTTAGCCGAGTCAACGGCGGTACCCGTTGATTTATCGATAAGAATATTTGTACCCGTGGGGTTAAGTCTTCTTACCGCGCCGGTAGCCTTTTTCTCGTAGCCTCTAACACCGGTACAGGTGTAGATGTAGCCGTCCGAGCCAAGCTCCATATCAACGAAGGAATACGGAAGCACCTTTGCACTCTTTGAAAGCTTTTCACTGTTGGTGAAAAGTATGTTCCAAAGGTTGTTTACGGCCTCCAAAAGGTTGGTTGTTGTAACGTTGGCACCAAAGAAGCCTTTAAACTGATACTGCGGTGTGTACATAGCAGCACCGTAGAACGAACCGTTACAAAGAACGTACAAATAATCTCTGTCGTCCTTAATAACCTTAACGGGGTTAAAGTTAAGGTCGTTAGGCCACATATCGTCCTCGGGCTTTTTAAGCTCGGTTATAACCTTGCCATCGGCTGTTATAATTAAAACTCTTGTTTTATCGTGGTCTGACAAATAAATAATTCCCTCTTTGTCGACCATAACGCCACGAGCGCCGACAAAATCGGTTGCTGTGCCGTCGGGCATCTTAGCGCCCTTAATTTCTTTAAGAACCGTATAGTTTTCATCTAAAACAACTATACGACCTGCGCCGCCATCAAGGAGATATATCTTGCCGTTGATAGCGAATATATCGGTAAGCTTTGTGAAGGGCTCAATACCCTTGCCATCAGCATACTTCATATCTGCCGCTTCAACGAGCGGGTTTGTATCAAACATTGGTTTTGCATAAACCATTTCCTTGGTTGCGGTTGAGTTAACCCAGGTAGTTGCCGCATCGTTAGGCGAGTCGGTATAGTCGGCCGCACTCGCTGTAAGCGCGAAGGTGAAAAGGCAAGCAACTACAAGAACGACTGCTGTTAAGCGTTTAAAATTTCTCATATTACCCTACCTTTCAATTAATCCTTCATACCTGCGTTACTCATGGTCTGCATAACGCTGCTTTGTGAAATTAAGTAAACAAGTATAGGCGGTATCATCATAATAACCGAAACCGCCATCGCACTACCCTGTCGTGCGATACCTGCGTTGGTAATCTGCGACATTGCCGCAGGAAGTGTTTTAAGTGATTCTGTGAATATCATGGTACCCATCTGCATTGACCACATATCGCGGAAGGCGAAAAGTAAAAGTGTGAGCCAAGCAGGTTTTACCATAGGCATTACTATCTTCCAGAATATGAGCGGATAGCCTGCGCCGTCGATACGAGCCGCTTCAAGAAGTGCCTCGGGCACCGAGCCGTCCATATACTGCTTCATAAGGAATACACCCGTTGCGCCCGGAAGATGCGGCAAAATGTATACCCAATATGTATCAATAATACCCATTTTTGAGAAGATGATGTACTGCGGTACACCAAGTGTTGTACCATTATAAAGAAGTGAGAACTGAACTATAAGGAAGATTATGCCAACCCACTTCTTTTTGCTCTTTGAGAAGAAGAACGCCGCCATTGCCGCAACAAGAATATGCGAAATAGTACCAACAATTGTAATAAAGAAGGTATTAAAGAAATATCTTGAAAGCGGAACCTGTAGCTTTGAAAGCAAGGACGGAATAAGCGTATAGTTCGCTATTGTGGGACGTCTTACAAAGAATCTCGGCGGGAAAATAAGAATTTCGTCGAGGGGTTTCAGTGAGGTTGCAACACTGTATACGAGCGGCAGTATGCAAACTGCACCAAAGAGTAGCAAAACGAAAACGAAAAATGCTGTAACCCATTTTGAACGGGTGTAGCGCTTGTACTGCGCCTCACCGCCACCAAAAAGCTGGAAGGTTTTGATTTTATATAATAATTTATTCATTACTTAACCCTCCTACTTACCGGTTGAATTGAGCAACTTACCAACAACAATTCTAAAGATTGCCATCATTAAGAACAATACAATAGATATTGCGGCGGCATAGCCCATTTCCATTCGCGTGTTCGCTATATCGTTCAGATACAGCACTATCGTATCCGCGCTGTTGTTTACGGTCGGATATCCGCACATTGACGAAATAACGGCACCAATTGAGAAGGAAGATGCAATCTGCATAACGGCACCGAACAAAAGAATGTGCTTCATTGAGGGAAGGGTAATGTACCAAAGCTCCTGCCAACGGTTGCGAACGCCGTCAATAGCACCTGCTTCGAAAAGTGAAACGTTGATGCTCTGAAGACCTGCGATGTCGGCAAGGAAGGAGATACCCATACTCGACCAAAGTGTAATACCTATAATAATAGGCATTATATACTCGGGGTCTTTAAGCCATTGTATAGGCTGATTTATAAGACCGGTGCTTAGAAGTAGGCTGTTTATGTAGCCGTATGCGTCGCCCGAGAAGGCGGTTTGCCAAATGAAGTAGCCGTTACCGACAAGGGCAGGCGCATAGAAAAGGAATGACAAGAAGCTTCTTACAACGGGGTTAAATTCATTGATAAACCACGCCAAAACGAAGGAAAGCAAGAAGCCGATAGGTGCTGTAACAACTGCCAACACCAAGGTGTTACCTGCAACCTTACCGAACATATCGTCGGTTACGAACATTCTCATAAAGTTGTCAAGTCCGACCCACTTGGGTGCATTAAGCATATCGTAAGAACAGAAGCTTAATACAAGCGAGGTGATAATCGGTAAAATGGTAATAATAAAGAAGAAAATAAGGAAGGGGAGCGCTAACGCGAACATTGAAATTTCACTGCCGCCAAAGGATGACTTATGTTTCTTTTTCTTAATTGTAGTGCTTTGCGAGCTCATCAGCATATTCCTCCCTCTTTCTTTCTATTTCTTGGTCTGCAATTTTACCCCATTTAACTATCATATCCTTGGGGTTTTCATTAAGGTTTACTGTGTTCCAGAATGCTTGATAGATAGAACGTGCAACGTAGTATCCACCGGGCACCTGTTCAAGCGCATCTACTCGACTCCAAGCGTCAAGCAATACATCAAGGTCGCCTGATTCCCAAGGCAAGCGCTTAAGAGCCTCAACGTTAGCGGTGTTAACACGGCCAACCTCACCAAGAATTGCCTCAACCATTGTTGAGTATCTGTACTGAATATTATCCGAGGTCCACCACTTAAGGAATTCCCAAGCAAGCTCTTTATCGTGTGTAATTCTCGGAATTACGCAGGCTGTACCTGAGTCGGCCTGTGTATAGTTTATTGTGCCATCAGGCTGCATGGTACCGGGTGCCTTTGAGATGGACCATTTACCTGTGATTTCAGGCGCTGCCTGACTAAAGAGAACGTACTGTCCGTAACCGCTGACACCGATAGGCATTGTGCCCGAACGGAAGCGGTTGTAGAAGTCAAACGACTCCTCATAACCGAGATTGGTAAAGAACTCAGTCCAGAAAACGAAACGCTCAATTGCCGTACCGTCCGAAATTGCGGTAGCCGTTAAATCATCGTTATAAAGCTGTGCGCCCGACTGCTTTAAGAAGGTTGCAAAGCCGTCGATAACACCTAAATCTGCCGACTGCGGTGCGCCGAAGCCTGCCTGCAGGTTCTGCCTTTGTAAAAGCGCTGTTACGTCGCGGAATTCGTCCCACGTTCTCGGAACCTCGAGGTTCATCTCTTCGAAAATATCGGTTCGATAGAACATAATGTTAAAGGACTGTGTATCGGGTATACCGTAAACGGCGTTGCCCAAGGTGTAAGGTACGGTAGCGGAAGGCTGGAAGCGTTTAATTACTTCCTCGTAATCGTCAAATTGTTTTAGGTTGACAAGTGCATTACGCATACCGTAGTTTACCGGCTCGCTTCTCGGCTGTCCGAGAAGAAGGTCGGGGCCCTCGCCAAGGAGAATAGCCTGAATAAGCGAAGCGCCAACTATCTGTACGTTAACCTTTACGTCGGGATGCTCGGTTTCAAACGAGTCCTTAACGAGTGAGGTTAAAATCTGTGTTTGGTCACGACCCCAGGTTACCCAAAGGGTAAGAACCTTTCTGCCGTCCTCGCTGGTTGTCGAATATCTGTAATCTTCCATAAAGGAGGTGATAAGACGCTCGCAACCGTATACGAATTTTTCGGGCCACTTAGCGAGTGTTTTTTCATAATCCTTTTTAGGTGCGGCAAGAATAATCTGGTCGATATCAACCGGCATTTCTGCCAAGTCGCTAACAAGAGCGGCCAAAGAGCAGTACTGAGTATAGTAGTCGTTTACGTACTTCTGTGCTCTAAACTGGTCGTCAAGCATTTTCTGCATTACACGCGCCATATTTTTCATGGTCGCGCTGTAGGTCGTGCTTTCTTCGCCTGTAATTTCGGTAATTCTTTCGCAGGCGCCGAGGAGCTTATCAATATTTGTTTGAAGAGTCTCGTTGAAGCCCGGAATCTTTTCAAAGAACTCGTAGCTTCTGTTGGGGTCGATTTTTTCACCCGTAATCATCTTCATTTTAAGATAAAGGTCGCCAACCTCGTATGTAATCTCGTTTACAAGCTGACTGATTTCGCCCATTTCACCAAGTGTTACGGTGAGGCTCAATTGATGTGTGCCCTTTGTGAGATAAACGTAGGCGGGTTCGTAAATTCTCTCGCCCTTGTTTTTACCCTTTTCGTAGCGCTTACCGGTATCTATAGATAACTCGGTAAACTGCCAGTTGCCGCCGTAAGCGAAGGCAACGCTGTCGGCCTCCTTAAAGGGAGCAACACCGTCTACCTTAAATGCACGATAGGAGTTACCGTTGATAACTACGTTTTGTCTGTATCTGAAGCCGAACTTATAAAGTCCGTCCTCGGGAACGTCTATTTCCCAGGTAATTGTTTCACCGGGGGTCTGCCAACCCGTAGAGCCTATGTAGTTAACAAGCTCCTTAAACGGAGCGGTCGGATTTACGCTGGGGTCACTATTATCGATAAGAGGATTGAGCGATGCGGTGCTCTTATATTTTGCGGCTTCACCCTCAATTTGAAGCTCCTTGCCCTCGTAGTAATCACCCTTGTTGTACTTGGCGATATAATCTTTATAGTTAATAACCTCGTCGGGTGCTGCAAGTGTTACGCCTGCCAAATAGAGCTCGCCCGAAAGAGAGGTAAGCTCGATGGTATGTACGCCTGCATCAAGAGCTACTTTTAAGGGGTTAGCATACTGACCGTTACGGTCGGTAGCCTTGCGGCTTATGAACAAGAATTTTTCAATCTGCTCAGAGGAATAAACGTTGCCGTTTCCGTCGGAAACACCCTCGGGCTTTGAGTCAACCCAAGTTCTCTCAAAGTTAACCGAGTTTAATACCTCGTAAGGATATTCGCCGTCAATTTTGAAAGCGAAGGAAAGCGGTAAACCTCTGCCGACGATGGGCATGTACGAAAGCTCAATTTCGTAAAAGCCGGGTTCGTCAACCTTGAAGGTATAGGTAACAGAGCCCTTCTCGCCCGTCCACTTTAAAACGTTGTTCTTCTTAACGCCTTCTTGGTCTTCAACCTCTTTTACGAGTTCAAGCTTGGCATTAGCCTTTTTGTATGAGCCCGCTGCGATGAAGATATCCTTCTTTGCGTCGGCATAATTTGACTTGCTGTCAAGATAGCCGCCGTAGTTGTCGTTATTGGCGTCATATTTGATTTCTTCCTTTGTTACAACGTCGCTTTCGCCTACGGCCGCATCCGCTTTTTCGGCAAAACCAACAATTTGAAACGCAGAAACCAACATAAGAAGCGCCAGAACAACTGCTAAACACTTTTTCATACGTTTTCAATCCTCCAAAATCAATATTTCGGCAGTTTTGACAAACTTTAAGGTATAATTCGCCAATTCTGCTATTTTACTGTATAATAGTACCAAAAAAGGAGCAATATGTCAAGCAATTTTGAACAAATAAAGCCTATAATTTGAGTGCCTTTTTCTGCCAATTTTACCCTTCGTTATGCGGTTTTGTCTAAAAAGCGCAAATCTTGTATACCCGTTGTGTTTTTAAGGGGTAAAAACCTCAAAATATTGTGCGGTGGATAACTTTTTGTGCAAAATGACGAAAATAAAAAAGGAACCTCAAAGGGAGACACTTCGTAAAGAAGTGTTCTCCCTTTGTTTTTTATATAAAAATGACACTTTCAAATTCTGAAAGTGCCATAGTGGGTTACATACTTTGAAATTTACCTATCTCAAAACAAGAATGAAAGACGATATTGTGAGACAGGTCTCACAGCGATATTTTCTTTTGAAAATCCTCTCCTATGCGAGATATTTTTAAAAAGAAAGCGATATAAA
>SVOR01000024.1 GCA_015066295.1 Oscillospiraceae bacterium | reverse complement strand
AATCGCATACGATGCCGATTTACTTGTAGCAGAGGGCTTTATTGAGCCGCATCTCTTTGCAGGTTTTTCGGGTGGCAGAAAGAGTGTTTTACCCGGTATTTCGGGACGTAGCACAGTGCTTGCTAACCATTGCTCAGAGTTTATTGCCCATAAAAATGCGCGTACGGGTATTTTAGAGGACAACCCCGTACATACCGATATGATTTGGGCGGCAAAAAAGGCCCGACTTCAATTCATAGTTAACGTTGTGCTTAATTTTAAAAAGGACACCATTTATGCCGTTGCGGGCGATTTGGTTGAGGCGCATAAAAAGGGTACCGATTTTCTATCAAAGCTTTGCGCTGTCGAGGCTAAGCCCGCCGATATTGCGATATCTACCAACGGCGGTTATCCGTTAGACCAAAACACCTATCAGGCGGTAAAGGGTATGACGGCGGCCGAGGCGACGGTAAAGGACGGCGGAGTTATAATTATGCTCTCAGCCTCCGACGACGGTACAGGTGGCGACCACTTCTATCATCAATTAGCCGATAATGAGAATATTGATGACACGATTGAGCTTTTCTTGAGCCGTGGCAGAAATGAAACGGCACCTGACCAGTGGCAGTCGCAAATTTTACTTAGAATTTTAAAGAAGGCGACCGTAATATATGTGTCAAATCTACCCGACGATATGGTAAAGAGTATGCATATGTTGCCGTCACACAATTTAGCAGATGCCATTACCTTGGCAAAACAAATATTAAATAATAACAGTGCAACAATCACAGCCATACCCGACGGCTTGGCGGTTATGGTGGTTGAATAAATTGTTGAAAGGAAAATATTGTTATGAAAAGAATTTTAGCTTTTATTTTGGTCGCTTGTATGGCATTTTCGCTTTGTGCTTGTGATTTTGCAAAGGACGTTGCCGACTCAACACTTAATATTAAGGCAAAGGCAAAAACCTTCGAGTTCGACGGCATTTCCATCGAGCTTACAACCGACTTTATGCGTATGGACTTTATAAGTGACGAGTATGATTTTATTGTCGGCACCGAAACACTTACCCTAATGGGTATTAAGGTCGACAGCGAGGACACTGCACTTAACGATGTGTCCGTTAAGGATTATGCCGAGAGCTTCCGTTCGTTAATGACGCTTTCGAGCAACCCGACCGAAATCACCTTAATAGATGATATTCCCACAATGCAGTACACCGCGAGTGAGGACGGGGAGGAGCAGACCATTGCCGTTATGTTCTATAAAGGAAACGATTGCTTCTACGTGCTTTGCTTCGGCGCTTCCAGCGATAACTTTAAGGAACAATACAAGGATATTTGCAAATACGCCAAAACCGTTAAATGTGAATAATACAAAAAAGCCGTGGAACTCCACGGCTTTTGTATTATTGGGATTGTATATGCAAAACATATATGTTATAATTGCAAATGTATTTTATTTAAAGAAGGTTATGTGATGTTAGCGCTTTTGGCTTTTATTCCTATCGTTATAACACTTGTACTGATGCTGGTGTTTAACTGGCCCGCAAAATGGAGTTTGCTTGTATCCTTTGCGGTAGCATTTGTTTTTGGACTCGTCTTTTGGCAAATAGACGTTTTAGAGCTTCTTGCTACCTCGGTTTACGGAATGCTTAATTCAATGGACGTTTTAATTATTATACTCGGCGCAATACTTGTAATGAATACGTTAAAGGCGTCGGGCGCCACGGCGGCAATTAACCGCGGATTTATGAATATCTGTCCCGATAAGCGTGTGCAAGCTTGTATTATAGGATTTTCGTTCTGCTCATTTATTGAATCGGCGGCAGGCTTCGGTACACCCGCCGCACTTGCAGGACCACTTCTTGTGTGTCTCGGCTTCCCACCATTAGCGGCGGCTATGATAACCTTAATTTTCGATTCGGTTGCCGTTTCCTTTGGTGCGGTCGGCACCCCTGTAACCTCGGCATTAAACGTTTTAGGCCTGTCGGGAGATGCGGCTTTTGCTTCGCAGTTTTCTTTTTGGACGGCAGTGCCGCATGCTATTGTCGGCACCTTCTTGCCCCTAATTGTGCTTTTGATGACCACCAAAATTTTCGGCAAGGAGAAGTCCTTTAAGCCCGCGTTAGAGGCGGCGCCCTTTGCACTGCTTACGGGGCTTTCGTTCTCTATCCCAATGCTTCTTATTTGTATTTTTATCGGTTACGAGTTTGCGTCACTTTTAGGCGCACTCATCTCCATGGCAGTCGCGGTAATAGCGGCTAAATACGGCTTCTTAGTGCCTAAAAAAAGTTGGGATTTCGGTAAGAGCGACGAGTGGGATAAGGAATGGCTGGCAACCGGCGAGGTCAGTCCCATTAAGGAATCAAAAATGCCGCTTTTAAAGGCTTGGATACCATACCTGCTTATTTCCTTAATATTGGTTTTAACTCGTATTCCACAGCTGCATATAAAGGATTTGCTGACATCGGGCGCACCCTTTGTTTTAAAAATCGAAAACCTATTCGGTTACGAAAAGCTCGATTGGAGTCTTAAATGGGCATATCTGCCGGGCACCTTCTTTATAATAGTTGCGTTTATTACTAACTTTATCCATAAAATGAATAAAGAGCAAATAAAACGGGCTTGGAAGGATACCGTAAAGCAGGTATCGGGCGCAGCCTTGGCGCTTCTTTTTGGCCTCGCACTTGTTGAGATTATGAAATACAAAAATGCCGCAGGCATTAGTATGATGGACGAAATGGCAAATACGCTTGCAATGGTAGGCAAGGAGCTATACGTCTTGATTGCGCCGTTTATTGGCGTGCTTGGTGCCTTTGTTTCGGGCTCTGCAACCGTTTCGATGAATCTGTTTTCAAATCTGCAATATGATACTGCCAACGTGTTGGATTTACCGGCGGCATTTATTATTGCCATGCAGTGCGTTGGTGCTGCGGTAGGCAATATGGTGTGCATCAACAATGCCGTTGCCGCAAGCGCCACAATAGGCATAGGCGGCAAGGAAGGCAAGCTTATCAAAACAAATGCTATTCCAATGCTAATTTACGTACTCGCAACCGTAGCATTTTTCTATATTATTTCGGCACTCGGTGTAACCCCCGATATAATTTAATAATATTTTAATAAAAAAGACACTTCTTTTATATTATTCTGTGCAATAATAAATAAAAGGAGTGTTTTTATGTGTACAGCTATAACCTATAATCCGAGAGATTTTTATTTTGGCAGAACGCTCGATTACGAGCATTCCTTCGGTGAGGAAATCGCAATAACGCCACGCTTTTTCCCTTTCAGTTTTAGCCAAGAGCACTACGCCATTATCGGCATGGCACATATAGAGGATGGTTATCCGCTTTATTATGATGCCGCAAACGAAAAAGGGCTTTGCATGGCGGGGCTTAACTTTGTGGGTAATGCCTATTATGGCGAAAACAGGGCCGATAGCAACAATATAGCGCAGTTTGAATTGATACCATATATATTGTCGATGTGCGCGACGACGAAGGAAGCAGAAGAAATAATAAAAAACTCAAATATTACGGCTGACCCGTTTAACGAGTATCTGCCCACAGCCGAGCTTCATTGGTTAATTGCTGATAAAAATAGGGCAATAACGGTTGAGTGTGTTAAGGAAGGCGTTAAAATATACGAAAATAAAGTTGGCGTGCTTACCAATAATCCACCCTTTGATATGCAGCTCACATTTCTAAATAATTATATGGGGCTATCGGCTAAGGAACCCAAAAATCTGTTTTCAAAAACATTAGATTTAAAGCCATACAGCAGGGGAATGGGGGCGATGGGTCTGCCTGGTGACCTCTCCTCATCTTCACGCTTTGTGCGGGCCGCCTTTACCAAAAGCAATTCTGTTTTATGCGAGCGAGAAAACGAGGCGGTAGCACAGTTTTTCCATATATTAGGCAGTGTCGAGCAGGTTGAGGGTTGTTGCGTGCTCGGGAATAATAAATACGAAAAGACAATATATACTTCCTGTATAAATGCCGACAAGGGAATTTACTATTACAAACCTTACGAAAACTTTAGAATAAATGCCGTAAATATGCGCCACGTGGATTTAGATGGTGCTACGCTTATAAAATACCCCCTAAATTTATCTGCCGATATAAAAAACCAAAATTAGCCTTTAAAGTTATAAAAGCGTATGCTATAATATTTTTGTAATTTACAGAAAGGGCGCCGCTTTATGAATACAAGAGATATAAATAAAATTTTGCGAGATACGGCATACGTTAGGGTTGGCGGCACAAGTGAAGAAAAACAGTGTGCCGAATATATTTGCGATAAATGCAAACAAATCGGTATAGATGCCGACCTTCAGCCCTTTAAAATAGCGCAGTACGATACTAAAAAGAGCAGCCTTTTTATTGATGGCAAAGAGGTTAAATGTGTCGCATACGGTGGCATCGGGAACTGCGAAATTGAGGGCGAAGTTTATTACTATTTGCGAAACAGTAAAGCAAGTAGGTGCAAGGATAAAATCGTAATAATTGACGGCCCCTTGTATGCAAACGTCCACGATGAATTGTATGCAAACGGCGCCAAGGCGGTTATTACCTACACAGGTAGTCTTGCTAATGCCGACAAGGATATCGACGAAAGGGCAATTCGTTATTCAATTAAGGGCATATTGCCTGCGGTAAATATCCACGTAAGCGATGCGGTAGAAATTATTAAAAAGGGCAGGAATGCTAAAATTTCGGTAGAGCAAAGCGAACGTTTAGTAGATGCCTATAACGTTACGGCAACCCTTAAGGGCGAGAGTGACGATGAAATAATAATTTCGGCGCATTATGATACCACCTCGCTGTCAATCGGTGCATACGATAATATGTCGGGTTGCATTGCGCTTCTATATCTCGCCGAGTATTTTGGGGGAACACCCCATCAAAAAACCATCAAGCTTTTGTGGTGCAGCGCCGAGGAAATCGGACTGCTCGGCTCAATTAACTACTGCAAAACGAATAATCTTGAAAAGGCAATATTAAACGTAAATCTCGATATGTTAGGAAGCGTTACGGGTGAGTTTGTAGCGTTTTCATGTGCTGATGAGGCTACCGAAGCATTACTTAAAGCTTTATTTAAGAAACAGCGCGTTATAGGCTCGGTACGCTATACCATACGTTCAAGTGATTCAAATTCCTTTATCTTTTACGGCGTGCCCGCCATATCCTATGCTCGATATGCGGCAAACGGTGTGTCACAGATGCACAATAGGTATGATACTGCCGATATTTTATCGGCAAAGCAGCTTTTAAGCGATTCAAAAATCATCGCCAAGCAGATAGAATATATTGCCAACTCGGATGTAGAATTTGAAATTTCAGAAAAAATAAGGGGCGAAGTCGGCAAATATATGTCACGCAAAAAAGACCTATAAATAAAAAAGAGTCATCAACGATGACTCTTTTTTGTGTTTTAATTAAATTTTTTAATTAGATTAAAGACCTGCTTTACGGTAGCTCGCATATTTTTAGCGGCGTTTTCTATGTCGAGCGCCTCCTCCAGTGTCGCGGCAGAGCGCACAATAGGGAAGAAGGCATCAATTCCGTGCTCGTTACAAATATCGGCGTCAGGGGTCGCGCATCCCGAAAAAGCAATGACGGGTTTTGAGTGCTTTTTGGCAAGTCGTGCTACACCAATCGGTGCTTTGCCCATAACTGTCTGCGAATCGAGTCGACCTTCACCCGTAACAACAATATCGCTTTCAATAATATGCTTTTCGAGCCCTATTTCGTTAAGCACTATTTCGGTGCCCGGCAATAATTTACCGTCAAGGAAGGTCATAAAGGCAAAGCCCAAACCGCCTGCCGCGCCGGCACCCGCAAAATCTTTATCGGCATTTGGGTATTTTTGTTTTACCAAATCGGCAAAACGCCGGAGCCATAAATCCATATCGCTTATAATCTTCGGTGTTGCACCCTTTTGTGGACCGTAAACGGCACTGCAACCGTTATCTCCACACAAGGGATTAGTTACGTCACAAGCGATTTTAAAGGTGCAGTCTTTAAGCTCGGGATAAACTTTTGTATCATCTATATGGGCGATTTTTTCAAGTCCATTACCAAAAATTGATACAGGCTTATTTTGGGCATCTAAAAATTTATATCCCAAGGCTGTCAGCATACCTATACCGCCATCGTTGGTAGCACTGCCGCCAATACCGATAATAAATTTACGGCAACCCTTTTTTAAGGCATCTAAAATTAACTCGCCCACACCAAAAGTTGTAGTGTTGAGGGGGTTGCGCTCATTATCATTTATAAGTGTAATACCTGCCGCAGCCGCCATTTCTATAACGGCGGTACCGTCGGGCAAAATACCATAAAAGGCATCCACCTTCTTGCCGAGCGGCCCCGTAACCATAATGTGCTCAAGCTTTCCGTCAAGCCCCTCGGTTAGAGCGAGGGTAGTGCCCTCACCACCGTCTGCTAATGCACAAACCGAAACAACGGCATCTGGATAAACATCAAGAATTCCTTTTTTAGCGGCGTAACCTGCCTGCAATGACGAAAGACTGCCTTTAAAAGAATCAATGGCAATAGTAACCTTCATATAGCACCTCATAAAACAAGCGGCTCTTCCAAAAGAGAAGAGCCGTAAGTGTTTATCTGTTTAAAATAAGCTTTGTGAGTTCAACAGGATCAACAATCTGGTCACCCTTGTAAACACGCATATTACCCGAAGCAATTTCATCAATGAGGATTACCTCGTCGTTGTTGTAACCAAACTCAAACTTAATATCCCAAAGGTCAAGACCGATAGATTTAAGGTCGTCGGCAACAATCTTTGTGATTTTAAGTGTCTGTTCCTTCATGCTTTCGAACATAGCAGGGGTCATAACACCGAGTGCTGCAAGGCCTTCGCCGGTAACTAACGGGTCGCCCTTTTCGTCGTTCTTAAAGGTGCACTCTACGTAGCCACCCTCAAGCACGGTGCCGTCAGCCATATACTCGCCGTATCTGCGAATGAAAGAACCTGTTGCAACCAAACGGCAGATAACCTCAAGACCGTGGCCGAAAACAGTTGCAGGTAAAACCTCCATAGTAGCGTTTTCAACGTCGGCGCCAACGTAGTGGGTTTTAATGCCTGCCTTCTTTAAAAGCTCAAAATAGTGAATTGAGGTTTCAAGGTTAGCCTTGCCAATACCCTCAATTGTAAGACCAACTGCGTTCTCGCCCGGATCGAATACGCCGTCCTTGCCGGTGCAGTCATCCTTGAATTTAAGCATAACGTTGCCGTTATCGAGCTTATAAACGTCCTTTGTTTTTCCGGTGTAAAGCTTTTCCATTTTTAACACTCCTTAAAATATATAAAACTAACGTTAATATTTTATCACAAAACTTTTTTTGTGTATATATTTTTTTGAAAAAAATTTTGTTTTTTTATAAATTTTGAGTATATTGCTTTTTTTAGATAATTGTGGTATCTTAATTTTAGTCAATTTGTAGAGGTAATTTATGAAAAAAATAGCATATATAAAAACAGATTTTCCAACTAAATTCGGTCTGCCGCGCCAAAGCGGTCTTGTAAATACGTGTGGTAAAATAATTTTCACACCCGAATACCGAAAAAAAGAGGCCTTTAGAGGCCTTGAGGATTTTTCACATATATGGGTTTTGTGGGAGTTTTCCGAGAGTAAACGGCAGGATTGGTCACCGACAGTTCGCCCTCCGCTGCTTGGCGGTAATAAGCGAATGGGTGTTTTTGCCACTCGTTCACCCTTTAGACCAAACCCTATAGGTCTTTCCTGTGTAAAACTCGAGAAAATCGAGTATGACGAAAAATTGGGTCCCATACTTTGTATTTCGGGCGCTGATATTATGGACGGCACACCAATTTACGATATTAAGCCGTATCTCGCTTATACCGATTCACATCCCGATGCCAAGGGCGGCTTCACCGAAACACTTCGGGAGAGGCGATTAGAGGTCGTTATAGCCGACGATATGCTTCAAAAAATAGACCCCGAAAAACGCACCCAACTTATTGAGGTTTTAGCGGGCGACCCGCGTCCATCATATATTGGCGATGGGGAGAGGGTGTACGGCTTTTTATTTGCGGAGAGTGAAATTAAATTTACAGTTTCGGAAAACGTGCTTACCGTTACAGAGATAAACCGAGAGCCTTAGCTACCTTTTCGGCATTGATGTTAAGGTCAGCGTCCTCACACTCAACAATTACATCTGCATACTTTTCGTAAAGACCTGTACGTTCACGGTATAGGTCTTTAAACGTTTCGTTAGGCTTTTTTACTATTCCGCGCGTTGCCATATTGTTAATGCGTCGAAGCAACTCGTCGAGTGACACCTTTAAATAAACAACGGTGCCAATGCTTTTTAGGTGTGCCATAGCCTGCTTGCCGTAGACTACGCTGCCTCCCGTTGCGATTACGGTATCGGTAACGTCTATTTGCGAGTTTACGTCGTTTTCAACCGATTTAAAATAATCTGCACCGTCCTCCTCTAAGATGCGGTATAGCTTTTTACCAACCTTACTTTGTATAAGCAGGTCGGAATCTAAAAAGGAAAAGCCCGCAATTTTTGCGAGTAATACACCGAGTGTACTCTTACCAGATCCGGGCATACCAATTAGAATTATGTTTTTCATAAAATATCACCAAAATTATTGTAATATAGTAAATACACCTTTGTCAACTTAGAGAATTAAATAATTTATTTGACAAAAAGGTTCGAATATGAGATAATAATATAAATATTTTTAAGAAGGAGAAATATTAAAATGAAAAAGTTTGCAAAGTTTTTAGCACTCACTTTAGCAGTGCTTATGGTTGTAACTGCTTTTGCAGGTTGCGCTAAGAAACCGGTTGATGAGAAAAAGGTTTACACCATCGTATCTGATAACGCTTTTGCTCCGTTTGAGTCTTATGACAGCGAAAAGGGCGAATACGTAGGTATCGATATGGATATCCTTGCAGCAATTGCTGAGGACCAGGGATTTGAGTACAATATGATGAACGTTGGTTTCGACCCCGCTCTCGCAAAGGTTCAGGCAGGTCAGGCAGATGCAGTTATCGCAGGTATGACAATTACTGACGAGCGTAAGCTTGTATTCGATTTCTCTGACGGTTATTTTGAAGACGGTCAGGTTCTCGTAGTTGCCGCTAACAGCGACATTGATTCTATCGAAGACCTAAAGGGTAAGGTTGTAGCTACAAAGAATGGCACAATGGGTGCTAAGTATGCTAAGGAAAACAAGGACAAGTACGGCTACACTGTAAAGGCTTTTGAGGGCTCAAACGAGCAGTATCAGGCCATCCTCAACGGCAACTGTGTTGCTTGCTTCGAGGATTACACCGTTATCGGTGATGCCATCCGTAACGGCATCAAATTAAAGACAGTTGGCGAAAAGATTAACCCCAGCTACTACGGCTTCGCAGTTAAGAAGGGTAAGAACGCTGAACTCGTTAAGATGTTCAACGAGGGTCTTAAGAACATTAAGGCAAACGGCAAGTACGACGCAATTCTTGCTAAATACGGTCTTTAATTTGAATTTTAGAATTTAATTTTAATCCGAATCGGTGCGCTGCATCGATTCGGAATTTTAAGTATTTGAGTGATTGAAAAATGCATTTTGATGTTGTTTTAAAACAGGCAACGCCAATGCTGCTTGAGGGCTTAAAGGTTACCATTATTATTTCATTGGTATCGCTCTTCTTCGGTATGCTTGTCGGTTTAATTTCTTGTTTATTTGGTCTGTCCAAATCAAAGGTGCTTCGTGCTGTATCAGCTGTTTACGTATGGCTTATACGCGGGACACCAATGATAGTTCAGGCTTTCATAGTTTATTACGGCGTTCCGATAATTGTTCAGCAGTTTTCACCGGATTTTATTATTTCCGAAGCAATGGCTGCAATTATTACGCTGAGTCTTAATGCGGGCGCATATTTGTCCGAAATTTTCCGCAGTGGTATACAAGCGGTTGATGTTGGTCAAATAGAGGCTTCGCGCAGTCTCGGTATTTCATCGGGCAAAACTATGACGGCCATCATTTTGCCTCAGGCATTTAAAATTACAATACCGTCTATCGTTAATCAGTTTATCATCACCGTTAAGGATACATCCATACTATCTGTTATTTCATTGGCTGAAATTTGTAATCAGGCAAAGCAGTATTCGGCAGATACATATCTGTTCTTCGAAACCTACATACTTGTGGGATTCTGCTATTTGGCTGTAATTTCGGTGCTTATGTTACTTTCAAAATTTGTTGAGAAGAAGGTTAATTATGACAGAAAAGGTTAAGGTTACCGATTTACACAAAAGTTTCGGTAAGTTAGATGTTTTGCGCGGTATAGATTTAAGCGTTAAAGAGGGCGAGGTTGTTTGTCTTATCGGTCCTTCGGGCTCGGGTAAGTCAACTCTGCTTCGTTGTCTTAATCGCCTTGAAGAATCAACCGCAGGTGAGATAATAGTTGACGGTTATTGTATATCGGACAAAAAAACCGATATTAACCGTGTGCGAGAGAATATCGGTATGGTGTTCCAACAGTTTAATCTGTTTGCACACATGACGGTTATTAAGAATATTATGTTCGCTCCCGTTACCTTAAAAAAGATGACGAGTGACGAGGCAAAACAGCGCGCTATGGAATTGCTCGAGCGTGTCGGTCTTGCCGATAAGGCAGATGCTTATCCGCATCAGTTGTCGGGCGGACAGAAGCAGCGTGTGGCAATTGCACGTGCTTTGGCAATGAACCCCGATATTATGCTTTTTGATGAGCCTACAAGTGCGCTCGACCCCGAGATGGTCGGTGAGGTTTTGCAGGTAATGCAGGAGTTAGCGGCTGACGGTATGACAATGGTTGTCGTTACACACGAAATGGGCTTCGCGCGTGAGGTTGCCGATAGGGTAATATTTATGTCGGACGGTGTCATCGTAGAAGAGGGCGCACCCGAGCAGATATTCGATAATCCCGTGGCGGATAGAACAAAAGAATTTTTAAAATGTGTTCTTTAAAATATTTAAAATAACTTCTTGATTATTCGCATTTGTTGTGGTATAATACTTTTCGCTGTGAAAAACGCAGCGATATATGCGCTGATAGCTCAGCTGGATAGAGCATCTGCCTTCTAAGCAGAGGGTCGGGGGTTCGAGTCCCTTTCAGCGTGCCACGAGAGAAACCTCTTTTGTCTATCAAGGCAAGAGAGGTTTCTATTTATTATATTTTATCGACAACAATAATAAGTAAAGCTATACTTAAAATTGAAATACGTAAGAAAGGAATGTGAATTTATGAATAGAGAAGAGTTAATACAAAAGGCAGAAAAGTATATAGAAGATTACTACAATGAAAATGGTATCACTAGGCCGATGGTCAACGCCGCAGAGGTGGTGGAACAGCTTGTCAGCTTCTGGGAACCAACCCAAGAAGAATATGAATTTTGGGCAAAAAAGATGCTCTCTCTTCAGCTTAGGGAAGGAACAAAGGGCTATGAAAAAATGAAACAGGAGCTGATCGACTACTGGAAAGAGACACCCTATACCGACGAGCCGATTATCCGCAGTTTTCCTAACCAAAACGGTGAGCCGGAAGGAAGTGTTGCCAACAGTGGCGAGCGGTGGTTATGTAAGCCGGCGGACTGGAAAAACCGAATAAAGCTTGCACAGAAAATGAGATAATCAACACGCAGCACCATTCAGATATCGGAACAAAAACCATATATTCCAATTTATCAACAGTACGGTCGTGCACCTTTTTGCTTTTCTTACCCTACTTTACGCACCGTTATACTGCTCTTTCGCAATAAAGAGAACAGGTACCGAAGGTGCTTGTTCTCTTTATTTTTATGTTAAGGGACTCGAACCAGGCATTAAGACCAACAGTATGTCTTATGCCGTTATTTTTTTGGCAGATATTGAATTATTTACTTATCTGTGTTAAAATAATATTGTTAAATGTTAGGTAATTTATCGAAAAGTGGTGCGAATATTTATGTATAATAATTTAAATTGTAATTTCTCGTGGGCGGATAGAGTAAGTTATTTTTCAAGTAACACCAACGAATCTTTTAAAAAAGTCTTGGATTCACTCAACCAAAAATATAGGGTGGGGAATTTTTTTGTAGTAGAGAACGTTACCGAGTGGACCGATTTGTCTTACAGTGATAATGTTCCAAGAAAATGGTCAGCGATGTTTATCGCACAGATAGTCAAGTATTCGACGGCTGAGGGCACTTTTAATTTTTTCACTGGTAAAAAGCGTATAACACAATTGCCACAACTTGTAGTTAAGGCGCCTGACGGCACTGAATTTGAGCCGCTTGTCTTTACCGATGATGGCAATTGTATATTAGCGAGCGCCACAGATTTGACGGTAAAATATCTTCTGGAAAACACCTGTGTTGGAACGATACCACACGAGGATTTTGGTTTGTATTCAGGTAGAGTGTGGATGCGAGCTATGAATCGTAACGATGCGGTTAATCGTTTCAGCCAATATAACATCCAAAAGGAAGAATCGGCTGAAAAAATGAGAGCTGAATATACGGCGAATAAATATAGACGTGAAAAAGAACAACAAATTCGCGATCAAAAAGCAGAAGAACAAAGGAAAAAGGACGCGATAGATTCCAAAAGCCGTGCGATGTTTGACAAGTTTTTTATATAGATTATATTATATGAGGTGATTTGATGTATTATAATGATAAGCATCGTTTGTTAGGATGGATAACTTCGGGCTTACTACTTATTTCAAGTATAATATTTATTATAGTTCTTGCTGGTGCGAAGATACTTTCAGGTGGACTTATCTTTATTTGCGCATTGGTTTTTGCGTTATTATTAGCAGGTGTTTTTGCTCTCGGCTTTGATAGCCGAAAGAAAACAAAAGCAATTATAGCGGTTATTCTCGCTGTAATTATTATTGTGGTGCAATGCTTTGGAATTTATTATATTTCGATAGGTCGTTCTACACTTGAGCAAATTACAAAACCCGAGAAAGATTTTGCCGAGGTTGGCGTATACGTTAGAATTGATGACCCCGCACAGTCGCTCGATGACGTTAAGGAATACAAATTCGGTATACTCGACGTTCAGGATAGGGTTGTTACCGATTTAGCTATTGAAAAGATAAATAACGAGTTGTTAGTGCAAATAAATGCTGAGCAATTTTCGGGTATTGAAAACCTAATGGATGCCCTAATTCGTGATAAAACTATTGATTGTATCGTTATAAATAAAAGCTTTTTAGAATTGCTTGATGAAACCGAAAACCACAAGGATTATGCCCAAAACATCAGAGAAATTCATAGTGTGCAAATCGAAACCGAGGGTATAACCGATGATACGCTTGCCATTAGCGAAAAGGTGTTCACGGTTTATATAAGCGGTATCGACTGTCGCGGCAGTCTTTCAAGACGTAGCCGTAGCGACGTAAATATACTAATGACCGTCAACACCGAAACGGGTCAGGTGCTGCTTATATCAACACCACGTGACTACTACGTACCGCTTTCAAATTCCAAGGGTGTACCCGATAAATTGACCCATGCAGGTATTTATGGCATTGACGTTAGCCGTGATACACTCGAAATGCTGTATGACACCAATATTGATTACTATTTCCGTGTCAATTTTGACGGATTTGAGGAGATAATCAATGCTTTGGGTGGCATTAAAGTTAATTCCGAAGTAAGCTTTAATGATGGCAAGTATAAATTCCGTAAAGGCGAAAACTACCTTAATGGCGAGGAAGCATTAGCCTTTGCGCGTAACCGCTATTCAATAAAGGGTGGCGACCGTCAGCGTGGTAAAAATCAAATGGCAGTTATCAAGGGTGTAATAGATAAGGCGGCAAGCCCTGCCATAATTCTTAATTATAAGCAAACACTCGATGGTATGGCGGGCAGCTTTGAAACCGATATGCCCTACGAAACCATTGCCAAGCTGATACGTAATCAGATAAATGATGGCACGAGCTGGAACGTCGTTTCTTATTCGGTAGATGGTAAGGGTGCATCAAGAAAGCCCTATTCGTTAAGCACCAAGGCATACGTAATGATTCCGGACGAAAAAACCGTTGACCACGCAAAAGAACTTATTGAACAGGTTAAAGACGGCTACGTTCCCGAACCGTAATATTTAAAGGAGTCGTCAAAAGACGACTCCTTTTTTAATAAAAATTTTACATATTTGTAGTAGAATTGTCATTGACAATATACATTATTTTGTGTATAATTAGATTAACAAAAGAAAAGTCCTCATATAACTGACGGATTTCGTGGTTCACCACGGGGGAATATGAGGTAATTATGCCGACCGTCTGGGCAAATCAGTTATATGTGACTGGTTTGCTTTTTTATTTTAGCAAACCCGTTTCTAAGGAGAGTATTTATGACACACACAAATTGGAATGGTTTTATTAGCGGTGCTTGGCAGGAGCAAATCGACGTTAGAAATTTCATTCAGCTAAATTATAAGGAATATCTTGGTGATGAAGAATTTTTGACGGGTGCTACTGCGCGCACTTTGGCCTTAATGGATAAATTACAAAAGCTTTTTAAGGAGGAGCGCGCTCGCGGCGGCGTTTTGGATATTGATACCAACACCGTGTCCTCGCTTACAAGCTTTAAGCCCGGTTATATAGATAAGGAAAACGAGCTTATTGTCGGTATGCAAACCGATGCTCCCTTAAAGCGCAGTGTTAACCCCTTCGGTGGTATTCGTATGGTGCGTCAGGCCTGCAGTGCCTACGGCTATACACTCAGCGACGAGGTTGAAAAGGAATTTTTATACCGCACAACCCACAATTCGGGCGTTTTCAGAGCCTATACCGATGAGATGCGTGCAGCACGCAAATGTCACGTTATAACAGGTCTGCCCGATGCTTATGGCCGCGGCAGAATTATCGGCGACTATCGCCGTGTAGCACTTTATGGTGTTAACCGCCTTATTGAAGAAAAGAAAAAAGATAAAGCGGCATTGGCTAATGAAGATTTTAGTGTTGACGGCGTACGCCTTTCTGAAGAATTATTCCAGCAGATAACCTTCTTAGGTTTCCTAAAGGAAATGGCGGCTATGCACGGCTTTGATATAAGCGAGCCGGCCTCTAATGCTCGCGAGGCTATCCAGTGGACCTATTTTGCCTATCTCGGTGCTATTAAAGAGCAAAACGGTGCGGCTATGTCGCTCGGTCGTGTCAGCACCTTCTTTGATATTTATATTGAGCGTGATATTAAAAACGGCACGCTTACCGAGAGCGAGGCGCAGGAGCTAATCGACGATTTTGTTATGAAGCTCAGAATCGCAAGACATCTTCGTACCCCCGAATATAATGAGCTTTTTGGTGGAGACCCAATGTGGATTACCGAAGCGGTAGGCGGTATGGGTGAGGATGGCAGAACGCTTGTTACAAAATCAAGCTACCGCATACTCAATACACTTTATACGCTCGGCTCATCACCCGAGCCTAATCTTACGGTGCTTTGGTCAACAAAATTGCCCGAAAACTTTAAAAAATTCTGCGCTAAGGTGTCAAGCGATACCGATTCAATTCAGTATGAAAACGATGATGTAATGCGCCCAATTTATGGTGACGATTATGCCATTGCCTGCTGCGTTTCGGCAATGAAGGTCGGCAAGCAGATGCAGTTCTTCGGTGCTCGTTGCAACCTTGCAAAATTATTACTTATTGCAATAAACGGCGGTTATGATACAAGCAGCAATATGCATATCGGCCCACAGATGCCGGTAATGTCAGGAGAAAGCCTTGATTTTGACGAGGTTATGGAACGCTTTGATACCTATATTGCATGGTTAAGCCGACTCTACGTTAATACCATGAACGTAATTCACTATATGCACGATAAATATGCCTATGAGAAAACTCAGATGGCTCTGCATGATACCTCGGTTGAACGCTTTATGGCATTTGGTATTGCAGGTCTTAGCGTTGTTGCCGATTCGCTTAGCGCAATTAAATATGCAACCGTTAAACCCGTTAAGGATGAAAACGGCTTTATTGTTGGCTTTGATACTATGGGTGATTTCCCCAAGTACGGCAATGATGATGACAGGGTAGACCTTATCGCCAAGGATATGACCCATAAGGTTATTACAGAGCTTCGCAAGACACCTGCTTACCGTAATGCAATACATACGCTTTCGGTGCTTACCATTACCTCAAACGTTATGTACGGCAAAAACACAGGTGCCACACCTGATGGCAGAGAGAACGGCGGCCCCTTTGCTCCCGGTGCAAATCCGATGCACAATAGGGAAGAAAACGGTGCTTTGGCATCGCTAAACTCGGTTGCCAAAATCAGCTATGATGATTGCCGCGACGGTATTTCCAACACCTTCTCAATTACACCCGATGCTTTGGGCAAAACAGACGGTGAGAGAATAGACAATTTGGTTAATATTCTTGACGGATACTTTAGCAAGGGCGCCCACCATATAAACGTAAACGTGCTTAACCGCGAAACGCTTATTAAGGCATACGAAAACCCCGAAGAATATCCCAACCTTACAATTCGTGTTTCGGGCTATGCCGTAAACTTTAACAAGCTCTCACGTGAGCAACAGCGTGAGGTTATAAGCCGCACCTTCCACGAATCGGTGTAAAAAATGAGTATTAAAGGAAAAATTCATTCTTTTCAGTCACTCGGCACGGTGGACGGACCGGGTGTGCGCTTTGTGGTATTTATGCAGGGCTGTCCGCTTCGTTGCAAATGCTGTCATAATCCTGATACTTGGGATGTGTCGGGCGGTAAGGTGTTTGATACCGAGCAGGTTATAAATAAGGCTAAAAGATACCGCGAGTATTTTGGCGTTGACGGTGGTATTACCGTCTCGGGCGGTGAGCCGCTTTTGCAGGCGGAATTTGTTGGTGAGCTTTTTAGGGCAGCGCACCAAAACGGGATTAACACCTGCCTTGATACGTCTGGTTGTATTATTGATGATGCCGTTTTGTCTTTGCTTCAAAATACCGACAGAGTGTTGCTCGATATTAAATACACATCAGATGAAAAGTATAGGCAAAACGTCGGTTGCGGCATCCAAAAGCCACTCGAATTTTTAAAGCTTTTAAATGAAAAAAACATCCCCGTAACTCTGCGGCAGGTAATTATACCCACTGTAAATGATGATGACGAGAACGTTTTAAAATTAAAAGAATTAGCAGATGAATATAAGTGTATTGATAAAATTGAACTGCTACCATTTAAAAAACTGTGTGTGGCAAAGTACGATGATATGGGAATTGAGTTCCCGTTTTCGCACATAGACGAGCCGACAAGGGAAGATATGGAAAGGTTAAATAAGCTTATATAAAAAACCGCTATGCAAAGCACAGCGGTTTAGTTTTATTTTAAAGCATTTTAGCCCTGATTTCGTCGGGCGTCATTATTGATAAATCTGCGGGGGCTACGTCAAAAGCGGTTTTACAGCCGAAATTACCTCTTTTATTCATACGTAGGGCTGCTCTGGCGTATGCCACCAATACGCTGGCGGTAAATTCGGGGTTGGAATCAAGCTTTAAAGAATATTCTATAACGTGGTTGTTCTCTTTATTCTTGCCCGTCTTACCTGTGCGAATTACAAAGCCGCCGTGGGGAATACCGCTGTGATTTTTGTTAAGCTCTTCTTGGCTAATAAAATTAACGGTGGTATCATAGTCGGCAAAGTATTTGGGCATATTTTTAATTTCCTGCTCAATTCTCTGCTTGTCGGCACCGTCCTCTACCACAACAAAGCACTCTCTTGTGTGCTTCTGTCTTGTTGTGAGCTCGGGATTTTCACCGCGTCTGACACTGTTTAGCGCTTCTTCAACAGGGCAGGTGTACTGTCTTGCATCCAAAACACCCTCAATGCGTCTTATGGCGTCCGAATGGCCTTGGCTTACGCCCTTGCCCCAAAAGGTATAATCGTTGCCTTCGGGCAAAATTACTGACGCGTAAAGACGGTTTAGTGAAAACATACCGGGGTCCCAACCAACCGAGATAATGGCGGTTTTCTTGCCGCTTTTAGCAGTAAAATCGGTATTTGCAAAATGGGTAGGAATATCAGCGTGCGTATCAAAGCTGTCGATTACGTTAAAATGCTCAGCGAGGGCGGGAGTCATTTTGGGCAAATCGGTTGCCGAACCGCCACAAATAATAAGCACGTCGATTATATCCTTAAAACTTAAAATATCATCTACACTGTAAACTTTGGTGGACTCAAATTGAGGCTTAACGCTATCGGGGTTTCTGCGAGTGAAAATTCCAACAAGCTCCATATCGCTGTTTTGCATAATACTGCATTCAACACCGCGGCCTAAATTACCGTAGCCATAAATTGCTATTTTCATTTAATAACTTCCTTTTGAATATAAATAATATATTTCATAATAAAATTTTATTGTTTATTTGTCAATATCTGTGACGAAATTTTTATTGCAATTGACAAATTTTATTTTAAATGGTATACTTTTAAAACATTTAAAGTATAGGTGATTTGTTTGGGGATTTTAGAACTTTTTATTTTGGCGGTAGGACTTTCAATGGATGCCTTTGCAGTTGCCGTTTGTAAGGGTCTTGCCACAACAACGCTTAAACCTAAGCATATGATTATTACGGGATTGTGGTTTGGCGGCTTTCAGGGACTAATGCCACTTATCGGCTTTTTTCTCGGTGTTACCTTTAAAAAATATATAGAGGCTTACGACCATTGGATTGCTTTTGTATTGCTTGGCATAATCGGTGCTAATATGATAAAAGAGGCATTTTCCAAGGATGAGGAGTCGGCTGACGCATCCTTCTCGGCAAAAACCATGTTTGTTATGGCGATTGCCACAAGCATTGATGCCTTGGCGGTCGGTATTTCCTTTGCAATGCTGCTGAGTATGAAAGAAATTCCTCTTGCTGTTAGCTTTATCGCAGTTATAACCTTTATACTGTCGGCAATAGGCGTAAAGATAGGCAACGTATTTGGCGCTAAACACAAATCAAAAGCAGAGCTTGCAGGCGGTATTATTTTAATACTTATCGGCACAAAAATTCTGCTTGAGCATTTAGGTGTAATTAACTTTTAAAACGCGGTTGTTGCCGCGTTTTTTATTTTCTGTAAATACCGCGAAATTTCGTCACAGGGTCGATAAATATGTTAAGACTTGGTGTATAAAAGGTGAATATAAAAAATAGCGCAGCGGTTAATATTAAAAGCGAAAGGCAAAAAACCGTACTTAAATGCGATATCCCTTTGCAGTTTTTAATTAAAAGCTCACTACCCAAAAATACAATGAGTACAGACACGTAGTATATTGCAATATTCACCCAGTCGTAAGCCTTGCCGATTACACCGCTTATGGTGTAAAAGGCGATAACTATAAAAAGCATACCTATAAAGAGTGCTATGGTGCGCGAGCGTACAAAGCACTCTTTTTTATTTCGTACAAAATATTCAATTGCCGAGAATAATAGGACTGGGAAGAACAGTAATTTCAGATGCTCCCAAATACTTTCATTTACCGGTGTGAAAAGCCCCACAAGTGTGTTAAAAGACGAAAGCTCATATAGAAAATGAGCGAGTGTACCTAAAACGGACACAAAAATTATACCTATTACGGTGTGATGTTTTCTCATAATATATAACCTCCGGTATAAATAATATGCCCCAAAAAACAAAAAAAGCATCGAGGTGTTAAACCTCGATGCTTAAAAATTTAATAATTATTTTTGAGCCTTCTGGCGCTTTGCCATAAAGTTTTTCCAGAGAACCCAAACGGGACCCGAAACAAACAATGACGAGAAGCAACCTGAAATTATACCAAATGCCATCGGAATAGCAAAGCTGCGGAGTGTTGTAAGACCGTAAATCTCGGCAACCACAATAATTGTAATAACAGCCAACGCTGTTGTAAGTGTGGTTATAAAGTTACGTGTCTTAACCGAGTTAATACTTTCGTCAACTAATGCGTCAATCGACTTGCCGGGATATAGACGCTTGTTTTCTCTTACACGGTCGTAGATAACGATGGTATCGTTAAGTGAGTAACCAAGAAGCGTAAGGATTACGGCGATAAGGTTTGAGTCAATTGTAAGACCAAATGCCGTACAAGCGAGGAAGGCGATGATACAGTCGATAAAGAGTGCGATGAAGGCCGATATCGCAGCCGATACACCACCGATATTGCGGAAACGGAAACCGATGTATATAACAACCAATAAAGCGGTTATAAGCACGGCAACCAAACTCTTAGCAAAGAAGCTGCCTGCTATTGACGGGCTTACCGATGTAGCATTATAAAGCTCAACGTTGTTGTTCTTGAATTCTTTTTGCATAGCGGCGGTAAGGTTATCCTGACGCTTTGCTGAAACCGCTTCGTTGCCCGGCATGGTGATAATAACCTGCTGGGTAGAATCACTTATACCCGAGCTAAACGATACGTTTGCATTTTTATCAATATTATTCTTAACAAGCTTGGTTACTGCGTCTTCGTCAATATTGCCTGTGTATGAGTAGGAAATCATTGCGCCGCCCTTGAAGTTAATATCAAGGTTTACACCGAATATAGCGGTTAGAATAATACCAACAGCTGCAACAGCTGCAAATACTACAAGTACGGGCTTTAGGTTCTTGTTGGTATTAACGTATAGATTATCAAGCTTGTTGCCCTTAACCTCTGTCTCGCCCGATTTAGGACCGCCGTACAACCAGGGGTTGCGGAGGAATTTAAAGCGAGAAACACTCTTCATCATAAGCTTAGAAGCTACGATACCCATAATCAAGTTGAAGATAACACCAACGAGTAGGGTGTAACCGAAGGAGTAAATCGAACCGGTTATGGCAGTACCAAAGAGTGACATAAGCGGTGAGAAGATTTTAGCAATGATATTATCGGGAGTACCAAATGCACCCATAAGAACGAGAGCAACTATGATAATGGTAACGTTACCGTCGATAACAGCGCTTAAGCTGTTCTTGTAGCCGTTTTCAATAGCACCGTCGATGGTTTTGCCCTTCTTGAATTCTTCGCGAATACGCTCGAAGGAAATTACGTTGGCGTCAACACCAACACCTACCGAAAGAATAATACCTGCGATACCGGGTATTGTTAATGTAAAGCTGTTAGCACCGCCAAAGAAGCCCGAGATACAAGCTATCATACCGGCTAATTGACCGAGAAGTGCAACCGATGCAATAACACCGGGCAATCTGTAGCGTGTAATCATAAGCACGCAAATAAGTACGAAGGCAATAGCACCTGCAATAAGCATTACGTTAAGTGCATCAGAGCCAAGTGTCGGAGAGATAACCTGAAGCTTGCTATCGTCTACGTTAAGTGCAAAGGGAAGTGAACCTGCGTTAATTTTGTTTGCAAGGTCGGTTGCCTGCTCTGCAGTAAAGTTACCTTCAATGTATGCGTTATTATCGGTAATCTGTTCCTTTACAGAGGGGGCAGATAACATGGTGTCATCCATCCAAATTGAAATCTGTGAGTACTTAGCCGTTGCGGCAGAGAACTTTTTCATACCGGCGCTTGTGAATTTAAGCTGAACAACGTACTGTGTAGTACCGGTTGCTTCATCCTGATAAACACTTGCAGCTGCCGAAGCGATATCCTTAGAGCCGCTTAAAAGTATTGCCTCTTTATCCTCGTTGGCGCAGAATTTAAGCAACGCTGTTTCACCAAGGCTGTTAACTGCGGCGCCCGCATCGAAATTGCTATCCTCAGCAGACCACGGGAAACGCACGATAATTTGATGCTTCACGTTATCGGCGTATACCTCATAGTCGGTGATGTTTTCGTTAACAAGGCGTGTTTCGATAATAGATTTCGCCGAATCCATATCTTCCTTTGTAATCTCTACGTTTGCCTTGTCGGGCGAAAATACTGCCTCAACACCGCCGCGAATATCAATACCCCAACGTATATCGTTGGCACCCTTGATATAAACCTGACGTGTATCGCCAAAGTAATTGTCTACACCAAAGAAAGCGGTATAGGTGAGTGCTAATATCAACACCAACACCACAATAAAGGTGTATTTTTTTGTCGTTCTTTTAGACTTCATTGGTGGTTCCTCCAAAAATAAACTATGTTATTTATAAATTATATTATACATATTGGTAGTTCGCTTGTCAATTACAGAACTTAAAGTAGTGCTTCAAGCGTTGCATAGCGTATTGCATAGCAAAGAATTTCCGAAGCCTTCTTAACCTCGTCAACCGACGGGTAGGAAGGGGCTATACGAATATTGCTGTTGTCGGGGTCCTTGCCGTAGGGGAAGGTAGCGCCAACGCTTGTAAGCTTCAGTCCTGCCTCAGCACAAAGCTGTTCAACCCTCTTAGCGCAGCCCTTACGTACGTTAAGGCTTATAAAGTAGCCGCCGAGCGGATTTGTCCACTCTGCGATATCCTTATCGCCAAGCTGCTTATTAAGTTCACTCAGCACTGCCTCGAATTTAGGTCTTAGAATGTTAGCGTGCTTTTTCATATGCTTTTTAAGTGCTTCAAAATTCGGGAACATCCTTGCGTGACGCAACTGATTTAACTTGTCGGGACCGATGGTCTGGAAAGACATACGCTTTTTTAAGAGCGATACGTTGTAGGGGCTTGCCGCCTCGGCTGCAACACCTGCACCGGGGAAGGTGATTTTAGACGATGACGTAAACATAATTACGTTGTCCTCGGTGCCGTGCTTGACACACTCGTGATAAATATTTAAAAGCTTATCGCCCTTATCGTAAAGGTCGTGTATTGCGTAGGCGTTATCCCACATAATGCGGAAGTCGCGTGCGGCAGGCTTCATCGAAGCGAGACGGCGCACAGTATCGTCGGAATAGGTGATACCCTCGGGGTTTGAGTATTTAGGCACACACCACATACCCTTAACCTTTTCGTCCTTTATTAACTCCTCAATAGCGTCCATATCGGGTCCTTCGGGAGTGTTTCGGACGGGAATCATCTCAATACCGAAATGCTCGGTAATAGCAAAGTGACGGTCATAGCCGGGGCAGGGGCAAATAAACTTAATGCCCTCTTGAAGCATCCAAGGCTTATCGCCAAAGCCGTGGGTCATACCCTGTGCTATTGTATCGAACATCATATTAAGCGACGAGTTGCCGCCAACAATAATTTGCGAGTGGTCAACACCAAGTATGTGAGAGAAGAGATATTTAAGCTCAATAAGTCCATCAAGTCCACCGTAGTTGCGGCAGTCGGTACCCTCACAGTTGGTAAAGCCCGTTGCGTTTCCAACAAGGTCAAATATTTCACCGCATTCGTCCATCTGGTCAAAGCCGGGCTTGCCGCGTGTCATATCAAGTGCGGTGCCAAGGCTTTTGAGGCGGTCATATTCTTTTTTAACCGCTTCGAACTCTGCAGCCAATTCCTCTTTTTTCATTTTTAAGTAGCTTGCCATAGAAATCCTCCATATATGACAGAAGTCAATAATATAAATATAATAATACAAAATTATGCGTTTTTCAAGTATTAAATACATTTTTGAAAATTTTTGCTTGACAAACATAGGGCGTAGTGTTAGAATGGTAAAGCCGCATATTATGGGCTTGTTAAGTTATGCCCCGAGCATACGCCTATTGTAGCGAGACTTAAATTAAGGTAGGTGTACGAGAATGTACGCAATTATTGAGACAGGCGGAAAGCAGTACCGCGTTGAACCCGGTAGTGTTATCTACGTTGAAAAGCTCGATTTAGAAGCTGATGCAGAGGTCATCTTCGACAAGGTTGTTGCTGTAAAGAAAACAACTCTTAAGGTTGGTAAGCCTTACGTTAAGGACGCAGCTGTTAAGGGCACCGTTGTTAAGAACGGCAAGGGTAAGAAAATCACTGTTTTCACCTATAAGCCTAAGAAGAGCAGCGCACGTAAGTTAGGCCACAGACAGCCCTACACAAAGGTACAGATTAACGAAATCGTTTAATTATGACTTGTGTAAAATTTTTCTCTAATCTCGGTGTTATAAACGGCTTCGAGATTAAGGGTCACAGTTCTAAAAACAGTGACGATGAACTCGGCAAGATAGTTTGTTCAGCGGTATCGAGTGCAGCATATATGACTGCCAATACCATAACCGAAGTCATAAAGGCAAGCGCAAAAATAAAAGTTGACGATGCCTTGATGGTTTTAAGGGTAGACGAGCCGTCGGGTGAGGTTATAACCGTTTTAAAGGGTTTTAGACTTCATATTGAACAGTTGGCCGAGCAGTACAGCAGTAACATTAAAGTTTATTCGGAGGTGTAATTCATGTTAAAGATTAATATTCAGTTATTCGCTCATAAAAAAGGTATGGGTTCCACAAAGAACGGTCGTGACAGTGAGGCAAAGCGCCTTGGTGTAAAGCGTGCAGACGGTCAGTTTGTACTTGCAGGTAACATCATCGTTCGCCAGAGAGGAACACATTTTCATCCGGGCAATAATGTAGGTATCGGTTCTGATGATACTTTATTCGCTTTAATAGATGGAAAGGTTAAGTTCGAAAGAGTTGGCCGTGACCGCAAGCAGGTTAGCATCTATGCTGTTGAGCAGTAATTAAGCATTAAGCTCGGACTTTGGGTCCGAGCTTTTATTTTTATTCGATTTGGAGAATTTTTTATGTTTGTTGATGTAGCTAAAATACATCTTAGAGCAGGCAAAGGCGGCAACGGTGCCGCAACCTTTCACAGAGAAAAATACGTAGCCGCAGGCGGTCCCGACGGTGGTGACGGCGGACGCGGTGGCGATATCATCTTTAAGGTTGACGACAACCTTTCAACCCTTGCCGATTTCCGTTATAAAAGAAAATATGTTGCAGAGGACGGTCAAAAGGGCGGCTCTAACCGTTGCACAGGCAAAAGTGCACCGCACCTTGTTATAAGTGTACCGCGCGGCACGCTTGTTAAGGAGACGGAAACGGGTAGAATTATTGCCGACATTTCGTCTGACGAGCCGGTTGTTATCGCTAAGGGTGGTAACGGCGGATGGGGTAATACCCATTTTGCAACCGCCACACGTCAAATTCCGCGTTATGCCAATGACGGCAAACCCGGTGAGGAGCTTGACGTTTGCTTGGAGTTAAAGCTTTTAGCCGACGTCGGTCTAATAGGTTTCCCAAACGTTGGTAAATCTACACTTGTGTCGGTGGTAAGCGAGGCAAAGCCTAAAATTGCCAACTACCACTTCACAACCTTAACACCCGTTTTGGGCGTTGTAAGAATGGGCGAGGGCAGCTCCTTTGTTATGGCAGATATCCCCGGTCTTATCGAGGGTGCAGGTCAAGGCGTCGGACTCGGTCACGAGTTTTTGCGCCACGTTGAGCGTTGTCGTCTGCTTTTGCACGTTATCGATGTTTCGGGCAGCGAGGGCAGAGACCCGATAGACGATTTTGAAAAAATCAATAACGAATTAAAGGTGTTTAGCGAGGAATTATCCGAGCGTCCGCAGATTATTGTAGGTAATAAGTGTGACCTGATTGACGAGCAAGAGGTCGAAAAAATAGCCAAATACTTTACCGATAAGGGCTATGCTTTCTTTCCAATAATGGCGGCTATTGCCGAGGGGACCGAACCGCTTATAAATCACACGGCGGCAACACTTGCCACGCTTCCTGCAATTAAGATTTACGAGCCCGAGGTTATCACCGAGGATATCGTTGTCGACTTTGGCGATAAGCAGAGCTTTACCGTTAATTATCGTGACGGAATTTACTACGTTGACGATGCCGATTGGGTTGACGACGTTATGAATAAGGTTGACCCCGATGATTACGAGTCGCTTCAGTATTTTGAAAGAATATTGCGCAGCAGCGGTATTATCAAAGCGCTCGAGGATGCGGGGGCAGGCGAGGGTGACACCGTAAGCATTTGCGGTGTTGAGTTCGACTACGTACCGTAAGGAGAAGCTATGGATGCAAAACAGTTAAATCCGTCGGTGCTTGCCTTTGTTGGCGACGCTGTTTACGGACTTTTGGTAAGGGAAAAATTAGCCGATACACCGCGCAAATCGGGTGAACTGCATACAATTTCGGTAAAGTTAGTTAATGCAACGGCGCAGAGTAAAGCCTATGAGTTAATTAAAGATTTGCTAAACGAAAACGAAACGGCAATCTTTAAAAGGGGCAGAAATTTTCATACCTCAAATACCCCCAAAAACTCTACCAAGGGCGAATACCATAATGCAACGGGGCTTGAAACCTTATTCGGCTATCTTCATCTCGGTGGTCATCAAGCAAGAATTAACAATTATTTAATATAATATGGGAAAACTTTAAGGAAAACATTTAGTTAAAGGACTGTTTTTCTTGAAGGTGAAAATCAAAAGCGAGCGACTTAAGGATTTAGTGTATTTTATCGTCGGTTGTATGGTGTTTTCGTTTGGCGTAATTTCTATTATCGAGCCAAATGAGATTTCACCCGGCGGCTTTACGGGTATCGCCACCGTTTTTAATTATTGGTGGGGGCTTCCCGTTGGAGTTACTGTTTTTGTGCTTAATATACCGCTTTTGATTTTGCAATATACGAATTTCGGCGGTAGTTTTGTTATTAAAACTGCCGCCGCTACTTTTATTTTGTCGATGAGTTTAAGCGTTGCCGAGGCGGTTTTGCCGCTATTTAGGTTAGACGGCATTTTAGCCGCGGTTTTCGGCGGCCTGCTTACGGGCTTTGGGCTTAGTCTTGTACTGCTTCGCGGTGCCACAACGGGCGGTGCCGATGCCGTCGCAAAGTTAATTAACAAAAGATATACGCAAATCGGTGTCGGACGCATAATTATGCTTACCGATTTAGTCGTAATTGCGCTGTCGGTTATAGCCTACGGCAATCTTGAGAGCGCGCTTTACTCGGTGGTGACCATTTACGTATCAAGCAGGGTTATTGATGCGGTGCTTTACGGCGCCGATAAGGGCAAAATGGTCTATATAATAACAAATAAGCAGGACGAGGTTTCGTCGGCAATATATTCGGCACTCAACCGCGGCGTCACCAAAATCGATGCTGTCGGCGGCTATACGGGCGAAAGGAGGGTTTTGCTTTTGTGCGCCGTTAGAATTCACGAGGTTGGCAGTGTGCTTCGAAGTGTAGCCGATGCCGATGCCGCAGCATTTACTGTTGTTGCTGAGGTTGGGCAGATAATAGGCGAGGGCTTTAGGAAAAATATTTAGTTGTTTTTTTATCTCTTTTCTGCTAAAATTAGAGGTAGTAGAAAAAGGGGACGATTTTAATGGACGTTAAGATAAAGAAGTTAAACCAAAATGCTATATTGCCGACCTACGGCTCACCCTTCGCGGCAGGTGCCGACCTATACGCTTGCGAGGGTAAGGAAATAACCATCGAGGCAGGCAAAACGGTGCTTGTGCATACGGGCATCGCACTCGAAATTCCCGAGGGTTATGCAGGCTTTATATATGCGAGAAGCGGCATTGCATCTAAAAGAGGCCTTGCCCCCGCAAACAAGGTGGGCGTTGTCGATTCCGATTACCGAGGCGAAATTATGGTCGCACTCCATAATCATTCTGATGAAGTTCAAACAATAGCTGATGGCGAGCGTATTGCCCAAATGGTAATTGCGCCCTATCTTGCAGTTAATTTCATATTAGCCGATGAATTAGACGATACTGTGCGTGGTACAGGCGGCTTCGGCTCAACAGGTACAAAATAAAAAGAGGGGAATACCCCTCTTTTTTTAATTAAAGCAATGTTTACAATAGGTATAACCTTCGTCAATGGCATCTTCTATATACATACTATGCTTGGATTTTTTTAAGCAGAAACAATTTGCTCGATGATATTTTGTGCCCGTGTCGGTAATATAAACAATATTGTCAATTGTAGGGCTTTCGGACGACGTAATAACCATTTTATTTTCAGTGTTATTTTTTAAAGTATATCCAAGGAAAATTAAAGAAAGTATTATACAAATTCCCGCACATATGTATTTAATAAAATTTTTCAAACATATTCCCCCCTATATAGACTATTTCATTATATAATGTAATAGTCTATATGTAAATAGGAAAAATAAGATATTATCTAATTAAATAATCACTTATGAGGGAATATCTTATGATTAAATTAAAAGTAAAAGAATTACTAGATAAAAAAGGTAAGACAAAATATTGGTTATATAAACAATTGGGAATGAGTTATCAAAATTTCAATAAAATGATAAATAATCAAACAAAATCTATACGTTATGAAAATATAGAAACGTTATGTTTATTGCTTGATTGCAGTCCCAACGATTTATTTGAAATGACAGATGAATAATAAAAAATCCCGACTCGAGCGAGTCGGGATTTTTGTTGTATAACGAAAACCACGCGATAGTCGCGTGGTTTTATAGAGGTTAACCGATGAACAAGGAAAAATCTTGATATATGACTTGCCTCCCTCTGACGAGGGAGGTGGATTTTGCAGAGCAAAAGACGGAGGGAGAGAAGAAGCATAAAT
>SVOR01000023.1 GCA_015066295.1 Oscillospiraceae bacterium | reverse complement strand
AATAATAAGTCATAACAAGTTGAAACGAGTTGTTTGCGAAAAACCTTTTATTTGCAAGACTTTTAGAGGATTTTATTAACCCCTAACAATAAGCGATAATAATTCACGAAATATTAGTTGTCAAATTGGAATTTACTTACTTAAATTTATAATTGAATAAACCATTAAACCAACAGCAATACCAAATAAAATACAAGCATATACCTCGGATAACTGATTTGCAAAGTATCCTACCGCTCCACTACCTAGTGCACATAATATGGCATATAACAATTTCTTCTTTTTCATACAATAACATTCCTTTGTCAAATTCTTATTTATCGCTTAATTGTATTATAGCAAAACATAACTAATAAATAAAGAGAATATTTAAAAATACCCGCAGTTATAAAAACTACGGGTATTTTTGTTTCTTGTTGTACTATCCTTAAGAGTACGGCTCTTAACTGAATCGCTTTTTTCTTTTATATTAAATTAGATACAAAACTGAAGCACGCAAAACGCTGCATAAACGAGCAGTAGCGAAATTCCCTGCCAACGCGACAACTTTTGCTTAATTAAGGTTGGAACGGTTAGAATAAGCATTACCGCAAACATAACGGGTATATCAATGATAAGTGAAGTGTTAATGCCGCCAATATAGCTTGCGGCGGGCACCTTAAAGGGATTTATGGTAATTGCGGTGCCGCTTACAAGCACGAGGTTAAATAGATTTGCGCCGATGATATTACCGAGTGACAACGAGCCGTGACCCTTAATAAGTGAGGTAATTGCGGTTACCAATTCGGGCAAGGAAGTGCCGAGCGCTACAATGGTAAGACCGATAACCTTTTCGGAAACACCGCATTGTTGAGCGATAATAATTGCATTGTCAACAAGTAAATCTGCACCGAAGGCGATTAACACAGCGCCTATAACCAAAAGGATAATATCCTTTAAAAGGCTGTCTTTGGTGCCTGCCTTGATCGATTCAACCACGTGGTCCTCGCCACTTGCGGCTTCCAGCTCGGCTTCGCTTGTGAGAGCGCCCTGTTGCTCCTCAATACCCACCGTTGCGAGTGTTGCGGCAGAGCTTTTCATACGAAGCACCGTCATAACCATATAAATCACAAAGACGGCGAGCAAAATAATGCCTGAAAGACGCGAAAAGAATCCAAAGCAATAGGACATTATTGAATAGAATACCGCCGCACCGAAGAAAAAGGAAACGGGTAAAATCATACTTTTTCTTGCGGCTTCACCCGGTTTTAGGGTGATGGTAATGGCAGAAATGAGCGCAGTGTTGCAAATGATAGAGCCAATGGCGTTGCCGTAAGCAATATCGCCACTGCCCTGAAGTGCGGCGCCTGCCGACACCATAACCTCGGGTAGCGTTGTACCGATGGAAACAACGGTAGCACCAATTAGAATTTCGGGTAGGTGAAAGCGTCTTGCGATGCCCGAAGCGCCGTCAACAAACCAGTCGCCACCCTTAATGAGTAATATGAAGCCTAAAGCCAATAACAAAATAGGAATTATCATAAAAATCTCCCTTAAAAATTTTTAAATTCTTGCTACGCCGCTTTTCCTTGCTGCTTCGGCAACGGCGGCGGCGACAGTTTTACCAATTCTTTCATCAAATGCCATGGGTAAAATGTATTCAGCGTTTAATTCCTCATCTGAAACAAGACCTGCAATGGCGTGGGAAGCCGCCATCTTCATCTCGTCGTTTATATCGCTTGCGCGAACGTCTAAAGCGCCTCTGAAAATGCCGGGGAAGGCAAGCACGTTGTTGATTTGGTTGGGATAGTCGGAACGACCTGTGCCCACAACGGCTGCACCACCCGCTTTAGCTAAGTCGGGGAGTATTTCGGGTACGGGGTTTGCCATTGGGAAAACAATTGCGCCTTCTGCCATAGTGCCAATCATTTCACTCGAAACGATATTAGGCGCAGAAACGCCGATAAACACGTCGGCACCCTTTAATGCATCGGCAAGGCAGCCTTCAATATGTTCCTTATTGGTAATCTTTGCAAGCTCTTTGTGGGCGTCGTTTAATCCGTCCATACCCTCGCAGATAATACCAAAGCGGTCAACCATTATAAGGTTTTTGACGCCGAGCTTTAACAGGTGCATACCAATAGCGGTACCTGCGCTGCCTGCGCCGTTTATAACTACGCGAATTTCACCGATATCCTTTTTAACAACCTTCAATGCGTTAAGCAATGCGGCGGCAACAACAATAGCGGTGCCGTGCTGGTCGTCGTGGAAAACGGGGATGTCGCAAATCTCTTTAAGTCGGCGCTCAACCTCGAAGCAACGAGGTGCGGCAATATCCTCGAGATTTATACCGCCAAAGCTGCCCGATAACAGATAAATTGTGCGAACCAATTCGTCAACATCCTGAGTCTTTATGCAAAGCGGGAAGGCGTCAACGTCGGCAAATTCTTTAAAGAGGGCGCATTTACCTTCCATAACAGGCATACCGGCCTCGGGACCGATATCACCAAGTCCCAAAACGGCAGAGCCGTCGGTAATTACAGCAACAAGATTGTGACGGCGGGTTAATTCGTATGATTTATTTATGTCCTTCTCGATTTCAAGGCAGGGCTCGGCAACACCGGGGGTGTAAGCCAAGGAGAGCTGCTCGCGATTTTTAACGGGTGTGCGCGAAACAACCTCAATTTTTCCTTGCCAATCGTAGTGCTTTTGTAAAGCTTGTGCCTTAATATCCATTAAAACGTACCTCCGTTACATATCATAAGAGCTTTTTTGAAGTGTAAGCTGCTCGGCCTCTTCGCCAAGATAGGTCTTTATATCCATATCTAAGTATTTGCACAAATCAACCATTTCGGCAACGGTACCAATGTTAACGTCAATGCCGTTTTCCATACGGTCTTTATAGGCGAAAACTTCCTTTTCGCCGTGTGTGTAAATGCGATCCTGTCCGTCGGCCTTGGGTGCTTCGCGAAGCTCCTGTAAGAATGTTGAAAGATGCTCTTTAATAGCACCTGCATCGCCGAAAACAGCGGGGTCGATAGCAATAAAGCCGTGGCAGGTGCCACCCTTGCCGCCGATATGTGTGTGGTTAGAGGTAAGACCCATAGAGAGAATCGAACAGAAAATCTCGCATAGCATACCGTAGCCGTAGCCCTTGTGACTACCACTTTGCTCGGTCTCACCACCAAGCGGCATTATACCGCCACCGGCCTTGGCAACAATGTTTTTAAGTACGTCGGAAGCATCCGAGCTCTTTTTACCCTCTTTATCAAGTGCCCACATATCAGGCAACGGTTTATCTAATTTGTTGTATATCTCAAGCTTGCCGCGTGTAACAACGGTGGTTGAAGCATCAAAGAAGAAATCGTATGGTTCGGCAGGCATTGCAATGGCAATGGGGTTGCTGCCAAGCATTGCTTTACGGGCAAAGGTCGGCACCATTATTGCCTCAGAGTTGGTCATCGACATACCGATAAGTCCCTCGTTACAGGCCATTTTTGCGTAGTAGCCTGCAATACCATAGTGGTTGGAGTTTCTAACCGACACAATAGCCATACCTGTCTTTTTTGCCTTCTCGATGGCGAGAGACATTGCCTTGTGACCGAGCAACTGACCCATACCGTCGTTGCCCTCGATAACAGCAGAAACGGGAGTTTCAAAAACAATTTCGGGCTTAGCATCTATTTTAATAAGACCCTTTTCTATGCCCTTGTGGTAGCGCACAAGTCTTTGCATACCGTGCGACTCAATACCGTAAAGGTCGCTGGTTAAAAGCACGTCAACGATAATATCGCATTCATCCTTGTTAAAGCCGAATTTCAAAAACGCATCGGTGCAAAACTTTTTGAGTGCCTCGTAAGAGTAGTTAATAGAGTTTTTCATAATTCAAACCTCCAAAATTAGTCTATGTAGTCAAAGCAGGCGCGGGTTTCGGTGAAGGGACGAACATAAGTGTCGGCAACCTTTACGTGTTCGGGATGAACGGCATAATTTTTAAGTGCATCCTCGTCACAAAATACCGAATAGAGCATTACGTCAACATTTGATGAAGCGAGCGTCTCGGTTTCTACCTTGATTTCCACAAGACCGGGGATAATGCCAGCGAGACCCTCGAGTCCCGTTTTTATACCCTTTTTAACGTCGGCTGTGTTATGCTCAGCCTTTAATTTCCAAAGAATAACGTGCTTAACCATACCTATTCCCCCAATATAAATATTAACAAAATAATTATAACACGAAAGGGACGTATATTCAATTAAAAGATATAAAAAATAGCCCACCAAAAGGTGAGCTATTTTTTTGGCTGGGGAATAGGGATACTCTGCGCCTCTTGTTTTTTCGACCGCTCCGAGCGGTTGCGAAAAAACTGCGTTGCTCGAGACTCGGGCAGTCCGCTATGCCTGTCGCGGCATGGCGGCTGCTTCGACGAACCCTACGGGTTCTCATCCCGTTTCTTCTGCCGAAATAAAAAAGCACCCGCTTAAAAGCAGGTGCTTTTTTATTTTTGGTGGAGCATAGGGGATTTTGTCTCGGTGTTGCCGCACCTATCGCCTCGCTTGCGCTCGTTGCCGCGCCTAACCGACAGTTCACCGGACTATCGGTCTTAACGGCTGGTTCGAATCCCCTATTAAAAGTCTGCTCGAAAATAAAAAGCGCCATCAAACGATGACACTTTCCATTTTTGGTGGAGCATAGGGGATTCGAACCCCTGACCCCCACACTGCCAGTGTGATGCGCTACCAACTGCGCTAATGCCCCAAGCAAGATATACTATACCATAGATTATGGCAAAATTCAAGAATAAAAAGCAAATAAATCACATTTTTTTAAATTTATAGGGTAAAATCAGTTGACATTTTTAAAATTTAGGGTATAATAGTTTTGTTGCATTTATTGGGGAATTGTGTAACGGTAGCACGACAGACTCTGACTCTGTTTGTTGGGGTTCGAATCCCTATTCCCCAGCCAAAAAATAGCTCACCTTTTGGTGGGCTATTTTTCTTTAAGGGAAGATGGCTCCTTGCTTTTTCTGCGAATTTTGGTATAATAAACTAAAAAAGGGTGGTGGTTATTATGAATAGCAAATGGACGCGCAGGGTATTATCGCTAATTTTAGCGGTTGCGCTATTCTTTTTTATAATAACCGCAAGCATAGCGTTGCCGATTTATATTCGTCCTTTTTATTATGCGCATATAGAGCCGCTTAATTTAAGCGAGGCGAGCGGTTATAGCGAGCAACAAATAAAGGTGGCATACGACGAGGTGCTCGACTATTTAACTCTGCCAAACACCGAGTTTTCGGCGGGGGATATGGCGTATACTCCCTCGGGTCGCGACCATTTTGTCGACTGCAAATCACTCTTTACCCTTAATTTGGTCGTATTGATAGTATCGGTGGTTATCATCGCGTTTGTGTTCATAATTAAAAGGCGTAGTAATATAGGGCTATATCTTGGCAAGCATACGCCGTACTACTATGCGTCGGTATTTATTATTTGTATTTTTGGGGCGATAGCACTTTTGGCGGCAATAGATTTTGATTCTGCCTTTACGGTCTTTCACAAAATATTTTTTGCCGGCAAGGAAAATTGGTTATTCGACCCGTCGGTTGACGAAATTGTGAGCGTTTTACCGCCCGAATTTTTTAAAAATTGCGCAATACTTATAGGTGGTAGTATTCTTATCCAGGTGGTCGTATTGCTTATTGTAGATCGAATAAGCAAAACTCAAAAAAATTAAAGGACAGCGTGTGCTGTCCTTTTTTTAATATACCATAAACGGTTGTTGAGAATCAAAGTTATATTCATCTAATATCTGCATATAAGCGTCGTCAGATTTAAGCGACTCGATGCTATCGTTTAGCTTTTCGATTCGCGGAGCGTCCTTTTCACGAAATACAAGGCGGTAGGGACACGGGTCGGTTAATACGCCCGACATAATTTCCTTATAAGCCTCGCTTTCCTTAATAACCGAAAGGTAAATACCGAAATCGATAATTCCAACTTTACACGCACCGCTGTTTACGGCGGTTATAACGTCGGATGTAGATTGGAATTTTTTTATGCTCTTTACACCCTGCTCGGTGAGATATTGCTCGTTAAACGAGTCGCTTACAACGGCACAGGTGTAATTTTTTAGTGTTGCGGGCTCGATATTATCAAGCGCAAAGGTATTTTTATATATAACGTTTTGCAGCGAATAAAGAAAAACCTCGGTGGCGGCTGTTTTTTCTTTGCGAGCATCGGTGTTTGCAAGATAACAATCAATATCACCTTTTTTAAGCAGCTTTTCGCAGTCAGCGGCGTTAATCATCTTAAATTCCACAGTGTAGCCCGTTTTCTCGGCAATAGCTCTTATTGTATCACAGGAGATACCTTGCCACTCGTTCTGTGAATTTTTAAAACAAATAACGTCAGACGTAGCGGTGATACCAACCGTCAAGTGTCGGTCCTCAAACACCTTTGGAACGAAGGCGGCTGCCAATACAACTGCAGCAACGGCGAGCAAAGCAATTAGTATTATTAAAGTTACTTTTTTCATAAGACACCTCTAATGAATTTAATCACACATTTGAATAAACAGTGCGTTTACACCGCGCTTGCCGGCGGTGGCGCGGTGGGAATGGAACATATCGCTGTGGCAGTTGGTGCACAAATCGGTAATATCTATGTTTTCGGGCAAGACACCGATGTTTACCAGTATTTGCCGATTTGCTTCCCAAAGGTCAAGCATATATTTGCCGTTTGGTTTATCAAAGAAAATATCGTCTAATTTTAGATATTCAAGCTTGCAAAATTCGTTATATACGGGGTCGTCAACCTCGTAACAGCATTTGCCGATTGAGGGAGCGAGACCGACAATAATATCCGCGGGGTTACACCCGAATTTGTTTTGCATTTTTTGCACCGTTTTTTTGCCTATCTCGGCAACGGTACCGCGCCAACCTGCGTGAGCGCTCGCAATTACTCTCTTTTTAGGGTCGTAAAACCCTAGAAGGCAACAGTCGGCACTGTGCGTCACAAGGGTAACGTTGGGCTCGGCCGTTATAAGCGCGTCGACGTCGGTGTATTCAAAATCCTTGTAAACACCCATACCGCAGTCTTTTTTTGTAATAACACGTATATTGTCGGTGTGGGTTTGCTTACTTAACACAAGACTTTTAGGGTTAATACCTAAAGCTTCGGATATAATTTCGTAATTGCGCACAACGTCATTACGGTTGTCGCCCGTGGTGAAGCTTAAATTCATAGCGGCAAAATAGCCCTCGCTTACACCGCCCAAGCGGGTAGAAAATCCGTGTTTAAGGTTATTAAATTTTTCTAATTTAGGAAAGGTGATAAAACAAAGTGAACCATTACGGTTCACTTTTAAAGAATTACTGTTTAGCATTTAATTTTGCATCGGGTTGGTCGTGGAAGGTTGGCACAAGATTGTGCAACATTTCGACAACCGTCTCCTTTTTATTGTTTTTAGCGGCGTTGCCGATTTTGTCAATAGTGCCCTCAAAGGTGTCACAGTCGATTTCAATTTGCTTGCCGATAAAGATTTTCTTATTCTCGGTTGAAACGAGTCCTTCTTCGGACATTAAAAGCTCTTCAAAAAGCTTTTCGCCGGGGCGAAGTCCAACAAACTTAATAGGCATTTCTGTATACGGCTCGTAACCGTAAAGACGAATAAGGTTTTCTGCAAGTGTGGTGATTTTAACCGGTTCACCCATATCAAGCACAAAAATTTCGCCACCCTTTGCCATCGTACCTGCTTCAAGCACTAAGGAAACGGCTTCGGGGATTGTCATAAAGTAACGAATTATATCGGGGTGGGTAACCGTAACGGGACCACCCGACTCGATTTGCTTTGAGAATAGCGGTATAACCGAACCGTTCGAGCCTAAAACGTTACCGAAACGCACTGCGGCAAACTCGGTCTTGCTGCCCTTTTGCGACATATACTGCATAATCATCTCGCAGCAGCGTTTTGATGCACCCATAATATTGGTGGGATTAACGGCCTTATCGGTCGAAATCAAAATCATCTTTTTAACGCCGTATTCATCGCAAAGCTTAGCCACCTTAAAGGTGCCCAAAACGTTGTTTTTAATAGCTTCCTCGGGGTTGGTTTCCATAAGCGGCACGTGTTTATGCGCTGCAGCGTGGAAAACGATGTTGGGTTTATATTGCGCAAAAAGCGATTGCATTTTTTTGGAATCTCTTACCGATGCAATTTCGGTAGAAATAAGGTTGCCGTAGCCGTTGCGGATTAGCTCCTGCTGTATATCATAGGCATTATTTTCATAAATATCTATCATAACAAGCTGTTTTGGACCGAGCTTTACAATTTGACGGCAGAGCTCACTACCAATAGATCCAACACCTGTAACGAAAATAACCTTGTTGTTTACAAAGTCTGCAAGCTGAGGGTTGTTTAAGTTGATAACGTCACGTCCGAGCAGGTCCTCAACCCTAATGGATGTAGCCTGTGAAATAAATTGTGTTTTTTCATTTATATCAAATAGAGACGGAATTACCTTTATATTACAACCTGTTGAAGAGCAGATGCTAAGAATTTGCTTCTTGCGCTCCTCAGGACAGGTGGGTATAGCAAAGATAATTTCATCAACCTTGTGTTTTTCACAAAGCTCGGGAATCAATACGGTAGGACCGTATATATAAATATTATCGATGTGTTGCGAAATCTTTGCGGGGTCATCGTCCACAAAACCTACAACACGGTAGCAGTGGTCCTTTGAGCGACGAATTTCGCTGAGCACAGTGCGGCCTGCTTCACCTGCACCAATAATTAGTGCTGTGGGCATATTGTTGTGATTTACAATATAATTTATCCTTTTAAGAATTATAGAGTAAAACAGACGCTCAATAAATAACACAAAAATTCCGATTACTATAGAAACTAAAATAAAAGGCACACAAAAAGACCTATCTAATGCGGCAATAATAAGGCAAAGACAGAACTCGCCGCCAATAAAGCCTATGGCACAGCGGGTTAAATCAGAAATATAGTCCATAATTACTGCCGAACGGTAGGTGCCCGAGCACAAAAGACCAATAAATCCCATTATTACATAGGCGGTCATACATATCGGTAAAAACTCATTTGTAGGCAAAAGCCTTTCGGCAAAAAATTGTGAAAAGAAAAATGTAATGGTTATAGCTGCAAGAAGGGATAAAATATCAATGAGTATTAAGCATATTCTTTTTAATTTTAACATACCTCTCAATCGGCTAAACAAAGACATATATAAACCTCTCAAGTTTATTTTCTTACGTATTGACTGTCGCGATAACCCTTGTAGGACATATATCTATACTTATATCTGTATCTATACTTATACTTGTATTTTGTCGAGTTTTTCGGGTTAACTGCGTTAAGCACAACGCCAAGCAAACGAACGTTGGCAAATTCAACACTTGAAAGACAACTCTTAAACTCCTCGTGATATGTATAGGAATCCTTAATTACAATTACAAGACCGTCGGTTTTCGGTGCGATTACAACAGCATCCGAAACAATGTTTATCGGCGGTGTATCAAAGATTATGTAATCGTATTTTTCTTTAAGGGTTTCAAGCAACTTTTCGATGTTTTGACCTGCCAGCATTTCAGAGGGGTTTGGCGGTGTAGGACCTGCGGTTAAAACGTCAAGGTTGGGGTTGATTTCGTTAACCGCCTCATCAAAGGTGCAAAAACCAACAAGCACGTTAGAAAGACCTTTGGTGTTGGCGATGTGTATTTTTTTGTGGATGGAGGGCTTGCGCATATCGGCGTCGATAAGCAGCGTTTTGCTGCCAAGCTGTGAAAATGCGATAGCAGTATTTACGGCGGTGGTAGATTTGCCCTCGCTTTCATTCGCGCTTGAAATGGTAAAAATCTTGCCGTTATTTTGTGATAAAGAGAACAGAATGTTTGTGCGTATTGTGTTGTAGGACTCAACTACGGCAAAGGGAGTTCTCTTAGGCTTGTTTTCGGTTGTTTTATTTTTGAGTGCCATTACCGTAACCTCCTGTGCTCATTGCTGTGGGATTGTCAAAATCCGGTACAGTACCTAAAATCGGTATTGTATACATTTGTGCGAAATCGGTTTCGCCCTTGATGGTTTTATCGTTCATATCAAATATGAGTGCGATTAAATAAGAAATTATAGCACCCGCGAGTGTTAAGAGTCCAGTGTAGAAAGCGGTGCGCGGTGCGGTTTTTGCTGCACGGCTTGCGGTATCGGTAACACCAACATCGGCCAAGGGGATGTATTTGTTAAGGTACTTTGGTGTGAGAGAGGCAAAGGTGTTTGCCATCTCCACCGCCTTTTCGGGCGAGGTGCTTTCTGCTGTTATTGTGATAAATATTGAATCCTCGCTTGCCAAATCAACCGTTATACTGCGCTTGAAGGAATTATAGGTGTTTTTATCTTCACCCATAGCCTCTGCTAATTGCTCGTAAATAGGCTGTGCCTGCAAAAGCTCCTTACAAGCGTTTGCAAGGTACATTGACGATTGAATATCAGAACCGCTGATTTTGTATGATGAGTAACTTTTTAGGGAAGATATATCGCTCGATAAATCAACGTTTTCTTCGTCCTCTTCGCCAAAGCTGAAGGCACCGTTACCGATAATTACTTTAGCACTTGCCGAATAAATTTCGGTTGCAAATAAGCTGCAATATGTAAAGGTTATCACACCGCACAAAAGTCCCGAAACGATAACTATCCATATTCTTCTTAATAAGAGTTGAAATAAATATTCAATGGTAATATTGTTCATAAAATCCTCTCTTTTTTAATAAATTACACATATAGTTTATTATACTACTATTTGTCAATATAATCAAGCAGAAAAAATTGTAACAAAATATATTATTTTACAGGATTTACAAAAACCGTCTTGTTGGTCGAATAAATCACCATACCCGGTTTTGCTCCTGACGGTTTTTTTATGTATTTGACGGAGGTATAATCTACGGGAACGTTAGATGAAACGGAAGCCTTTGAGTTTTGTGCTGCTTGTAGGGCTGCAAATAAAATATCGTCATCCGTAACGTCGGCGCCACCACTAAAAAGTATCACGTGTGAGCCCGGTATGTTTTTTGTGTGAAACCACAAATCGTTTTTTGCGGCAATACTTAGAGTTAAAAGGTCGTTTTGGCGGTTGTTTTTGCCGATTAGCACCCTAAAACCAGAGGGCGAAATCACCTCTTTAAATACGGTGTTTTCCTTTTTTCGCTTGCTGCCCTTAAATGTGGATTTTATATAACCGCCTGCCGACAACTCGTCGCGGATTTCGCCGATGTCACCAATATTTTCGCACCTTGCAAGGCTTTCAAGCACCGAGTAGACGTACTGTAATTCTTTTTCATCCTCGCCTATGAGCTCAAGCAGGGTCTGCTCGGCGGTGTGGAGCTTTTTATAGTCCTTAAAATATTTAGCGGCATTGTTTGCAGGGGACAAGGCGGGGTTCAGAGGTATGCGAACGGTTGCTAAATTACTGTCATAATAATTCTGCACCTCGGCAAAGGTCTGTCCCGTTGTTATGGCGTGTAGGTTTGCCTTAATAAGCTCGCCGTAAATTCGTTTTTCCTCACGATTTTGGCATTTCTTTAAATCCTTTTCACGCTCTGACTTACGTCGCAAAATGCGAGCTTCAAGATTTGAAAGCAGCCTGAGTAAATCTTGAGATTCCTTTTTTAGTCGACTGTTATATGCGCGCTCGGTATAAAAAGACTCTAATAATTCGCTATATGAGGCGCTTTTATTTAATTCAAACACTTTGCCGTACTGATATATGTTTGTGTAACAAAATTCTTGCGGCCTGCCGTCTTTATCAAGAATTAAAACGGGGTTGCCGCCACTTAAAATTTCATCCTTAAAATAGCAAAGCTTTGTCTTTAAATGTTCTTTTTGCAGCTTTGTAAGCTCGGTCACTAAAATATCGGTATTTCCCGATAGCGAGAAGGCGATTTCGCGGCAAACAAGGGGCGAAAAGCCCTCAACGCTACCGAGTATAGCCTTATCAAGAGTGCCGTTTTGTGACAGTATTTTTTCTACGACACCATCAATATCGTCGTCCAAAATATTAGCCTTGCCAAGCGATACAGGTGGCTCGTATTTAGCACCCGGATGAATTATACGTCCGCCGTTTTCGATGCTGCTGCGGCGTATGGCGTCGATTATTCTGCCGTTTTGGTCAACCGCAATTATGTTGGGGGCGGTGCCGATAAGCTCAACGTAAAGGCAAGGGTATATAACGTCGCCCATTTCGTTAAGTGATGAAACGGTGATTTTTATAACGCGCTCAAGCGAATTCATAGAAATTTCGGTTATTCTCGCAGCGCCGAAAAACTTACGCAAAAGCATACAAAAAACGGGTGGAGTAGCAGGGTTTTCGGGCTTCGATTCGGTGAAATGAATTCTTGCACTGCCCGAATGCGCACTTATAAGCAGACGCTTGTGGAGTGTTGGAGAGCGCAACAAAAAGACCAACTCATCACGCGTGGGTTGGTATATCTTTTCGATGTGTGCGCCGACTGCGCTATTCAGTTCTCTGGTTAGCTTATAAAGAAATCCGCCGTCGAGTGCCATTTAGTTGCCTCCAAGCAGTTTTGTTATATCATCTGCAATGTTTTTGTAGTAAAAATATTTGTCCTTTTCGTTTTCAATATTTTCAAGGTCGTTTTGACATTTTCTAAGTCTTTTAAGCTGTTTTTCTATGTACAGTCGGGCGGTCGGCTCTTTTGGGTCTAACCTGCCCGTAAAAATAAAGGCATCGCTTACCGTCTGTTCTTCGCCACTAAACGCGCAGTTAATAACCGTGTAAAGCTTGCCCGCATCTAAAACCGCGGTTTCGCTTTCGATAAAAAAGCCGTTATCAAGCAAAAACCGGCGTAAAAAATCCGCCGAAGTCATCGGTTGCAAAAGAAGTGTATAACCTTCCTGTTTAATCCATTCGCATCTGTTAAGTATGCCGGCGATTACCTCGCCGCCCATACCCGCAATAACGATGGTATCGGCCTCGTCGGCGCCAACACCTGCAAGACCGTCGCTAAGGCGCAGTTCGATGTTTCCGGTATTGGTTTTTTGTATGTTTTTCGCGGCATTTTGCAGCGGCTTTTCCTTAATATCGCAGGCAAGAACTCGGTTTGCTTTACCCGTTTTAATTAAATATATGGGCAAATAAGCGTGGTCGGTGCCGATGTCGGCAACACGACCACCCGTAATTTTATCTGCGATAACCTTTAATCTTTCGCTTAAAGTGTACATAAATTAGTTGCCGAAATATTCATTCAGCTTTGCAACAAGCTCGTCACAGTCGGTGCCGTGAACGGCGCAGGCCTGCTCAATGCTTTCGCCTCTGGCGGAGGGGCAGCCTAAGCAGTGCATACCAATTTCAAAGAAGTATTTTGCGCAGCCTGTATCCATATCAAGTACGTCGCCTATACACATATCTTTTGTGATTTTCATTTTTTGTTTCTCCTTTATTTTAAAATAATTTTGGTCCGATGGTCATATCGGTCCGAGAATGGTTATATAATTTACGGTTGTCCATGGCCCAAAGCTTTCCGGTGAAGCCGTTTGCTTCGCAATTTTCAACCGCTTCTCGCATTTCATAAACTCTTGCATCCATTAAGTCGAGCTCGCTTAACAGCTCTGCCTCAATAAAAGCAGGTCGAACGGCCGCGCCAAATTCGGGCTCGCCGTGGTGAGAGAGTATCATATGTTCAAGCAGCATTGATTTTTCCATGGGAATATCCAATTGCTCGCTTGCTTTTCTTACAGCAATTGCGCCTTCGGTAAGGTGGCCAAGCAGATTGCCCCGTACCGAATAGCCCGTAACCACGCCCGTTTCGGCGACGGTGAATTCGGTAAGCTTTGCAATATCGTGAAGAATTGCACCGCTAAGCAGTAAACATTTATCAACAAAGGGGTAGATTTCGCAAACACGTTCGGCCAAACGAACGATTGATAGCGTGTGCATAAGAAGTCCGCCGCGAATGGCGTGGTGAAGCTTGAATGCCGCAGGCCAATAAAGAAGCGCTTCCTTGTTTTGCGCGAGCATATAGGTAACAAGACGCGAAAAATCCTTATCTGTAAAGTTTTCGGCAAGGGTATACAGCTCGTTATACATCTGCGTCGCATCATACTCGGCAGTTTTAACGTAATCGTTCGGGTTTATGCCGTCCGACTCTAACGTGTGGCGAATTCGGTCGATACGCAACTGGTCGGAGCCGTTGTAAACCGAAATTGTACCACGCACCTTTATAATCTGGTTGGCCTCATATTCACCGTGCAAATCGGGGTTATAGCTCCACAGTTTTGCAACTATTTCGCCATCTTTATCCGAAAGCAGCAAATCAAGGTAGGTATCACCCTTAGAGGATACCTTTTTATCAACCGTTTTTATAAGGCAAAAGCCGTCAACCGTACCTTTGTTATCAAGTGCTTTAAAGTTCATAATTCTCTCCTAATATGAGTTTTTGATACTGCATACATATTATACTATATTTTGAATATTGGTGCAACAGTAAAAAATTACCCCAACTCGTACGAGTTGGGGTAAAAACTTAATCGGTTAAATAATATTTAACGAGGGTTTGCAAAAGGGTGTCGCGGTCAACCCTTCTTATTAAACTGCGGGCGTTATTATGCGTGGTAATATAGGTCGGGTCCTCCGACAAAATGTAGCCCACAATCTGATTTATTGGGTTGTAGCCCTTCTCTTTAAGCGCATCGTAAACAACCAGTAAGATTTTACGAATCTCCTGCTCCTGCTCGTTACCTATCGAAAAGGTCATGGTCTTATCAAACATAATTAACACCTCTTTTATCTTAACTATATTTATTGTATAACAGTTTGCCCCAAAATACAAGAATTATTTTCTAAGTTCTGCACCTGCAGCCTCTAATTTCTTTAATATTCTGTTGGTAACTGCCTCAATTTCCTCATCCGATAGCGTACTATCGGCGCTGCGAAGCCAAACGCTAAAGGCAACACTCTTTTTGCCTTCGGGGATTTGTGAGCCCTCATAAACGTCAAACAGCTCAACCTTTTCGCAAAGTCGTGAGCCACCCGAAATAATTGCCTTTTCGAGTGTGCCGATGGAAATATCCTTATCGCAAAGGAAGGCGAAGTCACGCTCAACGGCGGGGTATTTCGGTAGCGGCTTATAGATGGTCTTGCGCTTGTTTATTGTGAATAGCTCGTCGAGTTTAATTTCGGCAACGTAAACACGGGCAGAAATATCATATTCGCTCGCAACGTCGGGGTGCAATTCGCCCAAAACACCAACGGGCTTGTTGTTTGCCTTAATGGTTGCCTGTCTGCCTGGGTGCAGATAGTTTTCAGCGCTTCGCTCATAATCGGTGTGGGCGCCAAATAACTTCATAATTTCTTCAACAGTGCCCTTAAGGGTGAAGAAATCCTCGTCTTTACCGTAGAAGCCGAGGCAAAGTGTCGGCAACTCATAGGGCTGCTCGGTAATGGGCAATGCCTTCGGCACGAATCTCTTATTTATTTCGAAGAATCGAGCATCTGTAATCTTGCGGTTAAAGTTGGTAGAAATTACACCGAGCATGCTTGTAAGCAGCTGCGAGCGCATGGTCGAATATTCCTCACCCAAGGGATTAAGGAGGGTGACGGTATTGCGACGCTCGTCATCCTTATCAAGCATAAGGGTATCAATAGCTTTGCTTGATATAAACGAATAGGTTGTAATTTCGTTGCCGCCGAGTGAGCAGAGAAGGCTCTTTAAAGCGTCGGTCTTAACACGCTCGGGCAATTTTTTACCTCTCATAATTGCACCGCGCATCGGCTTGCCGACAATGTGGTCGTAGCCGTAAATACGCATAATTTCCTCAGCCAAATCGGCTCTGCCTTCAATATCATCACGAATTGAAGGAACGCGGCAGGTTATTGTTTTGCCCTCTATTGTGGTTTTAAGACCAAGGCTGTTAAGAATATTTACAATTGTTTCGTCATCAACGTCAACGCCGATAAGCTCCATAATTTTATCGGTTGTAACGGTGATGATGCGGTCCTCGGGCAGACCTTGGTTGCGGTCTATTTCACCCTCGATAATATCGCCTGCGTCAAGCTCGTAAATAAGGCCAAGTGCACGCTCCATAGCATAGTGTGTGTTAATAATATCAATGCCCTTTTCAAAGCGACCGCTTGCCTCGGTACGAATACCGAGTGCGCGACCTGTATGGCGGATATTATCTCTCTTAAATTTAGCCGACTCTAAGAACAAATCGGTGGTATCGTGGGTGATTTCACTTTCAAGTCCACCCATAATACCTGCAAGGCAGGAGGGGTTTTCGCCATCGGCAATAACAAGCATATCACTGTTTAGGTCGTACTGCTTGCCGTCAAGGGTGGTAATGCTCTCGCCGTCTTTTGCGTTACGTACGATTATATGCTTGCCGAGTAATTCGTTATAGTTAAAGGCGTGCATGGGGTTGCCCGTTTCAAGCATAACAAAGTTGGTAATATCAACAATATTGTTAATGGGGCGCATACCCGATGCCAAAAGTGCCTTTTTCATCCAATCGGGCGACTCTTTGATTCTAAGATTTTTAACAACTCTGCCGATATAACGGGGGCAAAGCTCGTAATTTTCTACGTCAATTTTAACGTAATCGTTTATATCCTCGCCAACGGTTTTATAGCTGGGTACAGGGGCTTTAAATTCGGTGCCAAGCACTACGCCGATTTCCTTAGCAACACCAAGGAAGCAGTTGCAGTCGGGACGGTTGGCGGTAATTTTAAAGTCGATAATATAATCGTCAAGTCCCAAAACCTCACGCATATCGGTACCGATCGTAAGGTCATTTTTAAGTATAAGAATACCGTGAACCTCGGCACCCTCGTAATCGGCCTCGGTAAGACAAAGCTCTTCACCCGAGCAAAGCATACCGTTTGATTCTACACCACGAAGCTTACCTGCCTTAATGTTCATACCATTGGGTAAAATACTGTTGTCGAGTGCGGCGGGCACTAGGTCGCCCTCTTTAATATTTTGTGCTCCCGTAACAATTTGTATAAGCTCATCGCCGCCTATATTCATCTGGCAAATTTGCAGATGGTCGGAGTTTTCGTGGGGTGTAATTTTTTCAATACGTGCGACAACTACGTTAACAAGGTTGTCGCCCTCGGCTTCGATAGATTCAACCTCAAAGCCTGCCATAACCATACGGTCGCAAAGCTCTTCAACGGGAACGTTTATATCTACGTAGGATTTTAACTGATTTAAAGATATCTTCATTTTTACCCCTCCTTAAAACTGGTCAAGGAAGCGCTTATCGTTTTCGAAAAGAAGACGGATGTCGCTTATCTTGTAACGTGTAGTTGTGAGTCGGTCAAGACCGATACCAAAAGCAAAACCCGAATAAACCTCGGGGTCGATACCGCAGGCAGAAAGCACCTTGGGATGCACCATGCCGGCACCGAGTATTTCTATCCAACCGCTGCCCTTACATACGCGGCAGCCCTTACCGCCACATTCCGAGCAGGAAACGTCAACCTCAACGCTCGGCTCGGTAAAGGGGAAGAAGGAGGGACGGAATTTAACCTTAGTGTCCTTACCGTAAATTTCATGTGCAAACTGCTCAAGTACGCCCTTTAGGTCACACATGGTAACGCCCTTATCAACAACAAGACCCTCAATCTGATGGAATACGGGTGAGTGTGTTGCATCAACCTCGTCGGCACGGAAAACACGGCCGGGGCAGATGATGCGAATAGGGGGCTTGCGGTTTTCCATTGTACGAATTTGTGCGGCAGAGGTCTGTGTGCGAAGAAGTAAATTTTCACCAAGATAGAAGGTGTCCTGCATATCGCGTGCAGGGTGGTCTGCGGGCACGTTTAAAGCCTCAAAGTTATAGTGGTCGGTCTCAACCTCGGGTCCGTCAACCACGTCAAAGCCCATCGACTGAAAAATATCTATCATATCGTTAAGCACGGTGTTAAGCGGGTGCAATTTGCCCGTTTTTGCCACCTTGCCCGGCATGGTGATATCAATGGTTTCTTCCTTTAATTTGAGTGCTGTTTCGTTTTTCTTAATAATGGCGGTTCTATCAGCAATAAGAGCTTCAAGCTGTGCCTTAGCCTCGTTTACAAGCTGACCCATAACAGGACGCTCAGCGGGGTCTAATTGACCCATTTGCTTAAGAAGTGCGGTAAGCTCGCCCTTTTTACCGAGATATTTTACACGAATCTCGTCAATTTGTGTCGGTGTATCGCATTCACCGATAGCCGCCACAGCGGTGTTTTTAATTGCTTCTAACTGTTGCTTCATTTGTTTTCCTCCAACAAAAAAGACTCCGTCCTAAAAAACAGGACGAAGTCTAAAATATCATAAACTCCGCGGTACCACCCGCATTTTTGCTCAAGAGCAAACACTCAGAGAATTTTTAACGGAATTACCCGTTGGCGCCTACTGTAGTTCAGCGTCACTGCTCGGAAGGGAACTTCGGTTAGGGTCTTAACATAAACACACTTTCAGCCAAGGTGCGTTCTCTCTGAAAGAAGGCCAAAAACCTACTTTTCTTCGTCAAAGCATTTAACAAAGGTATTGTATCACAAATATTTTATTTTTGCAAGTTAGTTTATTTTTCCGTAAAGCGGAATTTCGCTATCCTTCTTGGGTTCACGAGCCTCTACGGGAGCCGCCTTTTGAGCGCCACCCTTACGGCCACCGACTGCGCTGATAACAACGCGTCTACCCGAGCCCTCGCCGATAGAGTTAGAGGTTACGCCCTCGATTTCTTGAACGGCGGTGTGGATAATTCTTCTCTCGTACGGGTTCATCGGTTCGAGTGTACGGTTGCGACCTGTACGTAAAACCTGATTTGAAATGCGACGTGCAAGAGAGGTGAGCGCCTGCTCGCGTCTTTCGCGGTAGTTACCGATGTTGATGGTAACCTTATAATAGCCGCTTGCCGAGTTGGCAGAAAGGCTGGTTAAATACTGAAGTGCGTCAAGTGTTTCACCACGACGTCCAATAACAACGCCGAGACCGTCGCCTGAAAGATAAAGGGCAGCGCCGTTTTCCTTTTCGGCAACCTTAATTTCGATGTTTTCACAACCGAGCTGTGCTAAGATGTTTTTAAGATAAGCAATGGCCTTGCCTGCTCTTGAATCGGGAGCAATTTCGTCGGCGCTAACAGTAACGATATCCTCGGGGATAGTGGTCTTTGCCTCAACCTCTGCGGTTGCCTTTTGGGGCTTTTCAGCCTTAGCCTTGTTCGGCTTTTTATCTTTTTTAGGTTTATTGGCCTTAGGCTTTTTGGGGTCGGGCAACTCAATAAATGCCTTTACCTCGGCCTTGCAGCCGCCAAAAATACCCAAAGTCTTTTTCTTGGGCATTTCTATAATGTCAAACTGAATGTCGTCCTCGCTGAATTTTTCAGCGCCAAGCTCTAAAATGAGGTTGGTTTTTGCCTGTTCATAGGCTTCCTCTATGGTAGAACCGAAACCGGTTTGTTCTTTTAACAAGGATAATCCTCCTTTAATTATTCGCCCAAAGAATTGGTGGCGTCGATAGTTTTTTGTTCAAGCTGTTGTTCTTTAACGATGTCCTTTGCGCGCTCTCTTGCAAGCATACGGTAGGGGCCGTAGAAGTACTGCACGGCAGCCTGCAAACCACCCGAAATAATGCTGGAGCACGCCCAATAATAGCCAAGTCCGCAAGGCGCAGAGAAGGCGATGAATAGTGAGAGAAGGGGCATTGTAAGCATCATACCCTTCATATTTGGAGCATCGGGATTAACCGACTTTTGCAAGCCCATCGAAATGAGCGAGGAAACCATCGCCATAGCGAAGGACAAGAACGGAATAATCCAATTTAGTTTTATTGCCGAAAGGTTAAATTTGAATACAGGGGTCTCGGTAAGGTCAATACCAAAGAAATCGAAGTCGATTTTCTCAATCTGACCCTTGATTTCGTTGATGGCCTTAATTTCGGACTCTTTTTTACCTTCGAGCGATAAATTGTCGTGTGTAATTTGTGTAACGAGGGCTAATTCCTTGCTTCTTGAAGCCTTTTCATCCTCTTTTGTTACAACGGCACTTGTAGCAACGTCAATTTGCTTGGTGTCAACGTTGGTGAGGTAGGAAACGGGGGATAAAACAAGGTAGTATATGCTCATCAAAATAACAAGACGCAAAATCATAGGAAGGCAACCGCCCGCCATAGAAACGTTTTCTTTTTGATAAAGCTCTTGCATAGCGGCAGAATACTTTTGCTTATCGTCGCCGTATTTTTCCTTTAATTTATCAAGCTTGGGCTTGATTTTGGTCTGCTGAACAGACGATTTCTGACTTTTGATGGTAAGAGGTATCAAAAGCAGGTTGATTACAAGTGTAAAAATAAAAATGGCAAGCGCAAAATTGTTGCCTGAAATGTACATAACACCACGGAAAATTGGGGATAGTACGTATTCGTTTAGTAAATTAAAAATAGCATTCATATTATGTTATACCATCCTTTAAAAATGGTTATTTTTTTCCTTTTTAGGTGGCACGGGGTCATAGCCGCCGCGGCAAAACGGATTACACCGTAAAATTCGCCAAACGGCAAGAAAGAAACCCTTAAATGCGCCGTGAACCTTAATTGCTTCGATAGCGTAGTTAGAACAGGTTGGTTGGAAGCGGCAACAGGAAATCTTCATAGGGGAAATGTTCTTTTGATAAAAACGTATAAGCCGAATAAAAAGTCTACCTATCATCTGTTGACCACATTCCTGCACTTATAAAGTGATTTTTTATAATATCAGCAATCTCGTAGCTTTTATATTTAAAAATTTTCGTGCGTGCGACAAAAACAACGTCGCAACCACCCTTAACGTGTGGCAAGCATTCAAAAATGGCGGCGGTTAACAATCGCTTAGCGCGATTGCGCATAACGGCACCACCTAACTTTTTGCTTACCGTAATACCTATTCGTACTGTGTTTTGACGGGTGCCGAAAATATAGGTTACCAAGGCACCGTCAACAAAAGATTTGCCGCGTCCGTAAACACGGCGGAATTCCTTGTTTAGTGTTAACTTCTCAAACATAATAAAAAAGGAAAAGCCACGTTTAAGTGGCTCTCAATTAGTAAGTGAGCGTCTTTCTGCCCTTAGCTCTGCGGCGTGCAAGCACCTTGCGACCGTTAGCTGTAGCCATTCTCTTTAAAAAGCCGTGTTCGCGCTTTCTGTGAAGCTTCTTAGGCTGGTAAGTTCTTTTCATACTTTAAACCTCCTTTGCAATATAGGGCTAATTACCCTTATAACCTATCCTAAAGATTATAACCGAATAAATTCATAATGTCAATATGTAATTTAAAAAAACGAGGCGTGAATGCTCACGCCTCTAAAAACTATTTTACAAGTTTATTTATTGCCTTTATGCCCGTCGTTTTATAAAGTGCATAGGTGCCGACCATTGTGAAAATAAGCTCGGGCAGCATATATGCGCCGTTATAAATGAGGGAATAAATATAAGGATTATTAAATATGTCAAACGACGTCCATAGCACAACGCCCGATGCAAAGTGGCAGACAAATCGGGCAAACACTGCCAAAGCAGTACCTGCTATAATTCCCCAAAAGCCTTTGTTTCGCCACAGACCCGAAAGACACATAGCCGTAAAGGCTAAAATGTAGTCAAGCAAGATAGCGGCAATAAGCACCGACGGGGTAAGTCCCCAACCGAACACACCGCCTTGAAGCATTTGAATTGCGCCGTACAAAACACAGGGCGCAATGGCGTATTTTGTGCCGTAAAGCACGCCGATTAGACAGACGGGCACCATTGATAAAAGCGTTACCGAGCCGCCGAGCGGGGCCTGATAAATCTTAACGAAGCTGAGCACAGTTGAAAGTGCAACCAGCACCGCAGATACACATAGTTTTTGCAAATTTTCTTTTTTCATTTTTTACACCTTTCTTTTTTAGTTTTACCAAAGATTCGCAAATAAAAAGCCGCAGTAAAAAACTGCGGCATTAACTCTAAAGGCGTATTCTCCTACGTCGGCATTATCCGCATCAGGTTATGGGTCGAAGCAGTATGGCTTCCTCTCAGCCTGAGTCAATCAAGCTCCCCTTTTTATTTGCAATTGTTATTATTAAAATGTAGGCCCACATCCAATAACAAGGGTATTATACACCCGTTAGGTTTATTTGTCAACATCCTCGTTGTCAAGATTTACCTTAAAACCGTTATCAAGATTATTTTTTGCAACGGGGTAGGCGGAGTTAAGGTTTTCGGCAATCATATCGAGTGTTGTAATATCGCCGTCGTCAAGTATTTCGTTATCCATAACGGCGTCGTCGGCGTCATAGCCAACCCATTTATCGATAAGCATATCGCCCTCGGGATAAACTATTTCGGCATTTTCCATTCGGCGCTTTTTAGTGGCGGCACAAATGATTATATAAATAATGAATATAAGCGTGCTGCCAAGGGTTATAATAATGCCGTTTGAGAGCCCCGGAGTTGTGTAGGTGAATTCTATCTTGTTTTGTCCTGCATTTACGGGCACCGCCATAAAGCCGACGTTTACCTTTTCAATCGGGGCCTTTTTACCGTTAACGGTGGCGCTCCAGCCCGCCTCAAAGGGCACCGAGAAAAAGGCAAGTGTATCCTTATCGGCATCTATCTGTGCAGTAAAGCCTGTATCGGTATACGCGAAGCTCTTTGCAGAATTTTGTGCCAGCTTTGTGCAGTCGGCGGCAAGCTCGTTGTCATCAAATGCAAAATAGCCCTCGGTGTTAAGGATGGAGAGTCGGTCAGAATATTTTTCCACCTGCTTTTCATCTAAAAGCACAGCCTTTAGCATAAGGCTTGCACGCAGATGCTCGCTTTGTGAATCACAATATTCTTTCGTCATATAGGTGTCGTAGGTAAAGCCCATCGGCACGTAGTTTGTGTTTTCATAAATCTTGTGTCCTGACTGAATACCGCTATAAGTGTATCCGGGCATAACGGTGTGTGAGGGATTATCTTCAAAGGGGTCCTCGTTTAAAAGATTAACAACGTATTTAACCGATAACAGATTGCGCAGAGCATAATTATCGGTTGAGGGACGGCTTGCAACGCTTCGCTCTTCACCAATATAGTTGTAAAAATCTACAACCGAGCTCGGCACGATGGAATGGAAGGCATTTACCGACGAATAACCAAGGAACATCCCCGTATTATCAACGCAGTCGTAGGCATCAATTCTAAATCGGTCCTTATCACCGTCAAGCTCCATTTCGCCCTCGATAAGTGAGTCTATCATAACTAACTTTTCGTTATAGGAGTGTTGCTTGCCGTTGCCTATAAATACTACACCGTATATTATGGATGCAACACAAACAAAGCAGAGCGCCGCATTAAAGAAGGCGGCATCCTTGCGCTTGTAGCCCTTTACAAGTAAAAGTGCCACAAGCAGCGATACTGTCGCAATAGCGCAGGTCACCCAGAAACGCGTCACAAAGGTAGAAGAGGTGTTGTTATTGAATATACCAAAGGCATACTCACCCTCGGTTGTTTCTTGCGGGAAGAAGCCGATTACCAGAGTGAAGGCAAGGGTTATAAAGCCTACCCAACGGAATGCCGAATTCCACTCAACCTCGCGGTCCTCAAGTGCCATAACGGTGGCAAGAGCCATTAAAAGTATGGGCATAAAGAACCAACGCGCATAGTAGGCTGTGTTAAATAGCGAAAATGCGCTGTTAAGGATGGGAAACATAGAAAATACAAAGCTTGTGCAGATTACACGCTTTAACCAATTGCCTTTTTTGGCGCCGCAGTATGCGAATACACCCGTCATGCTGAATACGGGCAACCAACCGCCGAGCGACGACCACTTAACGTTGGCGTCGGGGAAGAATACGGGGCGCGCGGGCAGGTCCGGTGGGAAGAAGAAGCACTCAATAACGTTGAGATAAATCTGCTCCTTGCCGTACATAATGGCATTCCAGCCTGTTAAAAATTCGCTTGTGCGCTCAACTCCTAAAACGCAGATTACGGTGGGCAGAAGTATTGCTGCCGACATTAAAAGACCGATAACCGCCTCGAAGGCGAGCGCCAAAAATCTGCCGAAGGTTAATTTAACCGATTTTGAGGTAAGACGAATTATAAAGTAGATTATTACGAAAACAACCATACCGTAGAAGAAGAAATAGTTTACGGTGGCGCTTAAAAATACACAAAACGCGAAAAAGCCGCGGCGGTTTTCGGTAATAAATAATTCGAGCGATAAAAGTAAAAGCGGGAAAACAATAATGGCCTCGTGAAAGTGGTTAAAGAAAATGTTATAAACCGAGAAGCCGCAAAAGGCATAGAGTATACCGCCAAGGCGTGCAGCCTCGGGCGTACGGGTGAAACGGCGGATGAAAAGATAAGCCGTCAGCGCTGCAAAGGCGAATTTAAGTATGAGCAGCGGACCCATAAGGTATGGAACCATCCAGTTCGGGAAGGGAATAGTCAACCAAAAGAACGGACTTCCAAGCAAATAGAAGCTATAAGAACCAATAAAGTTTACGCCGAGGTCGGTGTACTGATTCCAACCAAAGTTGCCGTTTCGCACTGCATCGTGGCAGAGCTGATAAAAGGGTATTTGCTGAACGTTAAAATCTCCGTAAAACAAGAAATACCCGTTATCCTTTATTATAAACGGCAGGAAAATTACCGTCGCGGTTGCAAGCGCAATAAGGAAGGTGCTAAGCCACAATTCCTTTTGCGGTCGCAAGGACATCGCTTTTTTGTAAGAATATACCATCACGTTTTCTCCGTAAAAAATAATTTAATTTATTGATATTATAACAGAATATGATATAATATTCAATAAAGGATGTGAATAGTTTGAAAAATCATTTTTATGCGATGCTCTCGCGTATGAAGAATATTTACCGTTGGGGGCTTATGCGCAATACAAAAAGCGAAAATTTAAGTGAGCATTCACTTGAAGCTGCCTATATTGCACATGCCTTGGCAATCATTAAAAACAACTGCTTCGGCGGTAATACTAATCCCGAAAAGGTAGCGGTAGCGGCTATGTTCCACGACACGTCGGAGATTATAACGGGTGATATGCCAACCCCGATTAAATATTACAACAAGCAGATAAAGGACGTTTATAAGGAAATTGAAACGGCAGCACAGTCTACCCTTACCGATATGCTTCCTGACTACATACAAGGGGATATAAAAGCAATATATGAAAACGAGGATGGCGAAATCAGGTCACTCGTTAAGGCTGCCGATAAAATTTCGGCATACATTAAGTGTGTTGAGGAGCTTAATATGGGCAACCGCGAATTTATTGCCGCAGAAAAGTCGATTAAAAAAGCGATAAAGGAATTAAAAATGCCCGAGGCAGATTTATTTATGAAGGATTTTGTGCCTTCCTTCAGCCTGCCGCTTGACCAGCAAAAATTAGATTGAAAAAGAAACAAAAATATGATATAGTAATAAAGTAAATTCTTTTATAAAGAGAGGATTTGTTATGAAAGCATTAACAAAGAAACAAAAACTAATAACCAGCATTGTTGGTGCAGTGGTTGCCGTTGCACTTATAATTACGGCAATTGCGTTGTCGGTAAGCTCATGCTCGGATAAAGAGATTTACGTTGAGCGCAATGCAATAAGCGTTACTTTTGATTCAACCATATCGGTTACAATGAATCTTAATAACGAATTTGCGGTAACCGAGGCAAAAGCAAATAGCTATGCCGATACAAAATATGCTCAAAATTTGGCAGGTCAGCTTCCCTTTACCGTTTCTTTCTCAAAACTAATTGAAACGTTAGAGGCTGATGGTAAGCTGGACGGTAGTGCCGAGGACGTAGTGCTTATAACTATCGAGAGCATCAGACACGAGGATTACGAAAAGGCATTAGAAATCATAAACAAGGTTTTGGCCGATAAAAAGTATAAGACCAAGGTTGTTACCCTTTATATCCGCGCTAAAGAGGCAAAGATTGTTAAGTTTGCCGAGGAGCACGATATTTCCTACGGTAAGGCATATTTCTGCAATAAGATTGCTAAAGAATCAAAGAGCCTTAAAGCAGATGACCTTGCAAGTAAGACCATAAAAGAAATTTACCGTCTTGCTAAAGAGGATAAGAGCGAATCGCACATAAGCTCGGTTGTAAGTGACCTAAACTCAAGTCAAGAGGAAATCGAGCCGCCGAAGGACGAATCATCTTCAAAGCCGTCTTCGAGTGAGGACAATTCATCGGATGATACGTCGAGCGACAATTCTTCATCGGATGACACCTCGTCTGACGACACCTCAAGTGACGATAAGCCATCATCAGGTCAGGAGTTTACGTCGGACAATAACAACAGCGGTTGGATATCCGGCTGGTATTAAAAATAATAGGGCTGTCCTTTGCGGCAGCCCTTAATTTAAGGACATAGGTATGGAAAGAATTATTGATTTCATCAAAAAGAAAAAGAAAATAGTTATAGCGACATTGGCGATTGTTTTGGCGCTGAGTATAGCCATATCCGTAATTTCATTTTTTAATTCATCAAAAACACCCGAGATACCCGACAAGGGCGCGCGCATCATTATAGATTGCGGCATACGTGTCGGCTTTATGGTTGAGCCGAGCGGTTATGACCTCGCTGTTACCGAGGTTTTTGCCTGCGATAAAAAATATGAAAAGTATATAAAGGATATAACCTACGAAACCGATTTTATAGAGTGCATCACCCACGTGTTAAATTATGCGGTGGCGGACGGTTATATTTTTAACGTTGACTACTGCTCGGTTCTTGTAAGCGTTGAGACTAAAGACCCCGAGATATACGACCTTGCCTTAATCTTGGTCAATGATGAGGTTATGGTGCGCAACCAAATGGAGCAAATTTATTGCTGCGGTATCGCCATAACCGAGTATGACCCCGAAATACAGCGCCTTGCAAATCGCAAAAACGTGCCCTATTCGGTGGCGTACGTTTGCACCGAACTTGAAAAGGCAAACGAGGAATTATCGGCCAATAAACTGATGAAGGAAGAAATGTACATAGTTTCACAGTTGGCAAATAATGCGAATGAAAAGGACAAAAATTATTTCTGGCGTTTCTTAGGGGAATTAAGCCAAAAGAATTTAGCACCATATCAAAAGCAAAAGTAAAAGAAAAAGAGAGCACCTATTGGCGCTCTCTTTTTTATATATGAGTCAATCTGTAAGCCGAGTTCTGTCGTGAACGACCATCTATCTCGACGCAGAGTCGCCCCTGCGCTCAAGCCACTTTTCTGGGCACACCGGACAAGTGTATAGCCCAACTTAGTGTTGCTCCGGATAGGGTTTACAGGGCTGTTCAGTCTCCTGACAGCCGGTGAGCTCTTACCTCGCCTTTCCACCCTTACCGCTTTCGCGGCGGTATATCTCTGTTGCACTTTCCCTAATGTCACCATCGGCAGCCGTTAGCTGTTATCCTGTCCTGCGGAGCTCGGACTTTCCTCAGGTATAATACCCGCGGCCGTTCAATTGACTCACACACGCATTGTACCACAAAATACTTTTTGTGTCAAAGGTATGTTTTGCTGAATAAAATATAAATAGCACAACGTTATGGAGGCTATTTTATGGATATTGCAAAACAACCTACATATTTTTTAGCGGCAAACTCGGGGCAAGGCTTTTATTCTAAATTTAGCGAGAGCTATGATGCCCACGACGGATGGAAGGCATACGTTATAAAGGGTGGCCCCGGCACGGGCAAATCGTCACTTATGAAGTATATAGCGCAAAAGGCATTGATACTCGGTATAAAGGTCGAAATTTGCCCCTGCAGCTCCGACCCTAAGTCGCTCGATGCCGTAATTTTCCCCACCATTAAAAAGGTCATTTTAGATGGTACGGCGCCCCACGTGGTAGAGCCAAAATACCCCGCCGTTTGCGAGCAAATAATAAATCTCGGTCAATTCTGGGACGAAACAGAGCTTGAGGGCAGTGAGAAGGAACTGCTGAAATTATATGCCTTTAACAGCACCTATCATAAAAAGGCATCACAATATATTATTACGGCGGGTAAGCTTATATCCTATAACTTTGGTATAGAGTTAGCGGCAACCGATATTGACAAGGTCTTTGCCTTTGCATCTCGCCTTGCAAAAAACAATATACCCGAAAAGAAAAACAAAAGGTCGAACGAGTGGGTACGCTTTCTTGGTGGCATAACCCCCGAGGGAATGATTTTCTACGGTAACACGATAGATAATATGGACTGCCGTAAGGTAATTATTTCGGATAAATACGGCGCAGTATCGAGTATTATTATGTCGGTGCTTCGCGACGCCGCGCTCGATAACGGGTATGAGATAATCACCCTTAAAAATGAAACACTGCCCCGCGATATGATAGACCACGTAATAATACCCGAATTGAGTATTGCTTTCTGCCGAGAAAACGGGCAAAATAAATTTTTGAGTGACGAGCGCCGCATACACGCTCGCCGATTTATTGATAGCGGTGAGCTGGCGGCAAATCGCCAAAAATTAGCCTTTAACCGTCGCGTCACCAAGGAATTACTGCAAAGCGCCTGCGATAATCTTAAAAAAGCAAAGGCAGTGCACGACCAAATGGAAAAGTATTATATTGATATTATGGATTTTGAAGCAATGAATTTATATGCGCTTAAAATAGCCGATAAAATTTTGAGCGCATAAGCAAACACGAATAATCCGAACCTGATTTTAAAGGCTCAATTTTCGTCTTTGCATTGTTAAAATACTCGTTAATCCGTTAGGATTAACTGCGTTTTGTGCCTCGCACAGCCAAAAATTCAACTCTT
>SVOR01000022.1 GCA_015066295.1 Oscillospiraceae bacterium | reverse complement strand
TTTGGTGTTCAGATTTCTTCACGTATGTACGTTGCATACGAAGTAGACGGCGAAACCAAGTATGTATATACCGAAGTTATTGAAAGAAGCTATAACGACGTAGTAGCCGCTATAGGTAAGTAATATTAGAAGGGAGAAAACTGAAATGAAAAAGTATGTTAACCCCGCACTTACTAATGAAGAGATTTCGGTTGAGGACGTAATCACAGTAGATTACACAGTAGACGGCGATGGTGAAGAAATCACCTGGAGCGACCTCTGGACCTCAGCAATGAATAAGCAGTAATTCAAAAAAAGCTCTGCAGTTTTCACTGCAGAGCTTTTTTTAGGATTTAGGGGTTAGGATTTAGTAGGGGCAACCGTTGGTCGCCCGTTTATTTTTTGAAAATTTTTTTAAAAAACACTTGACTTTTTACTCTATTGGTGCTAGAATATTTAACAAATTTGAATATCACAAAAACGACTATGATGAAGACGGTCGGACTGTGAAGCTTTACAGAGAGTTGCCGTGTGGTGCGAGGCAATAGCGAATCATTCCAATGACTTATCACTTCTGAGTCGGAGGACCGAAAGGTAAGACCGAGTAGACTCCTTCCGTATTGCTGCGTAAAAGCAAAGGGCTTGTTAGAGCTCGGAAAGTGGCGGGAAATAAAATTTCCGCAATTTGAGTGGTACCGCGGGTTATAACTCGTCTCAAAGGTTTTCTTTTGAGGCGAGTTTTGTTTTATTCAAATTGGTAACCATTAAAATATGTCAATTATGAAAGGGGACAACAAAATGGATTACAGTTTGAAAGAGGTCGCAGGCAGAATTAAAGACCTGCGCGAAGCAAAGGGATACACACAGGAGGAGCTCGCAAAGCTCACAGGTGTATCGGTTGAAGAATATCGTGTTTTAGAGCAGGGTAATACCGACTTCAGTTTTACCTTCATTTACAAGTGCGCCAAGGCTTGTGGAGTTGAGGTTGTTGATTTGCTTGAAGGAAGCAGCACAACCCTTACTTCGTTTGCTATTACAAGAAAAGGCGAGGGCCTTAAAATTTTAAAGCAGCATGGCGTAGAATATAACAATTTGGCGCCTAAGTTCAAGGAAAAGCTCGCAGAGCCTTTCTTGGTTAAATTCCCGTATATTCCCGAGGAACAAAATGCGCCCATGAAGCTTAATTCACATAACGGTCAAGAATTTGACGTTATAGTTAAAGGCTCCCTTAAAGTGCAGATTGGCAACCACGTTGACGTTCTTCACGAGGGCGATTCCATATTCTATAACAGCCTTATTCCTCACGGTATGATTGCCGCAAGCGAAGGCGGTTGTGAATTCCACGCAGTCGTACTAAATCCCCAAAACGGACTTGTAAGCGAAGAATATCCCGAAGTGCCTTACACCGAAAAAAAGGTGGTTGAAAAGACTAATAAGACACAGACCGTTGCCGATAACTTTATCGAATCGTTTTATGACGATAACGGCGTGTTCAGCGGCATCAAATTTAAAAATGAAGATAAATTCAATTTTGCCTTTGACTGCGTTGATGCTATTGCCGAAAAGAACCCCGATAAGCTCGCAATGATGTGGGTAGCTAATGACAAGACCGACAGAAGATTTACCTTCAGCGATATGAAAAAGTATTCTGCAAAGACTGCAAACTACTTTGAATCTCTTGGTATCAAAAAAGGCGATACTGTAATGCTCGTGCTAAAAAGACATTATCAGTTCTGGTTTTGTATGCTCGCCCTTCATAAAATCGGTGCTATCGCAATTCCTGCAACAAATCAACTTGTAGAGCACGATTTTGATTATAGATACAAAGCGGCGGGAGTAAAAGCTATTGTTTGTACTGCTGATGGTGATGTATCTGTTGAGGCTGAAAAAGCCGCAGCAAATTATCCCGATATGTTAAAGATTTTAGTTGGCGGAGAAAAAGAGGGCTGGCATAACTTTAACGTTGAGATGGAGCGTTTCAGCACACACTACTTCCGCACCGAAAACTCTCCTTGCGGCAACGAACCGATGCTTATGCTCTTTACCTCCGGTACAACAGGTTATCCGCGTATCGCAACCCATTCTTACAAGTATGCGTTAGGACACTATCCTACGGCAAGACATTGGCATAACGTTAATCCCGATGGACTCCACTTCACCATTTCTGATACAGGTTGGGGTAAGGCTCTTTGGGGTAAGCTATACGGACAGTGGCTTTGTGAAGCGGCACAGTTTACCTATGATTTTGACCGATTCCACTCTGAAGATATTTTGCCGATGTTTGCGAAGTATCACATCACCACCTTCTGCGCTCCGCCTACAATGTATCGCTTCTTTATAAAAGAAGATTTGTCTAAGTATGACCTTTCATCTATTGAGTATGCAACAACGGCAGGCGAGGCACTTAACCCCGAAGTATTCAATCAGTTTAAAAAGGCTACGGGACTTACCATTATGGAAGGCTTCGGTCAGACCGAAACTACACTCTCAATCGCTAACTTTGTTGGTTCAACTCCTAAAATTGGTTCTATGGGAAGACCGAGCCCGCTTTATGATGTTGTTATTCTTGACCCCGATGGCAACGAGTGTAAGACCGGTGACGCAGGCGAAATCTGTATCCGTGTTAAAGACGGCGAGGCTCCTTGCGGCCTATTTATCGGTTACTATCTTGATGAGGAAAAGACAAACGAGGTTTGGCACGATGGCTTCTACCATACAGGCGACCAAGCAACAATGGATGAAGACGGATACCTTTGGTACGTCGGCCGTATTGATGATGTTATCAAGTCATCCGGCTACCGCATAGGACCCTTTGAAATCGAAAGCGTAATTATGGAGCTTCCGTATGTGCTTGAATGTGCAATTACTCCCGTACCCGATGAAGTGCGCGGCCAGATTGTTAAGGCTACGGTTGTGCTTGTAAAGGGAACAGAGGGTACCGACGAACTTAAAAAGGAAATTCAGGATTACGTTAAAACCCATACTGCACCCTATAAATATCCGAGAATTGTTGAGTTTGTAAGCGAGCTTCCTAAGACCATCAGTGGTAAGGTAAGGCGTGTAGAAATTCGCAAAAACGATATGGAAAAATTGCAGAAATAATTTTAGACAAAAAAGCACCCGAACGTTGTGTTCGGGTGCTTTGGTTTATTTAGATTTAAATTTAGGAAACCACAGGGGCGGTAACCGTAATTGCACAGGCTTTTTCAACCTTGCCGTTACTGTATTTGATTACGGCATAGATGTTTGCAGTGCCTTCGCCAACTGCTGTTACATTGCCGTTAGCATCAACTGTGGCAACGGCGGTGTTATCGCTGTACCATTCGATAGGCCAATCAACAGCATCGGTGGTTGCGGTGAGCTTTGCAGCGCCTCCGACCGTTAGGTTAGCGTTATCAATACTAACGTCTAACGAAGGTTTTGTTGACTTAACGTAAATTACGTCACCTGCAATATTTATGCCCTCGCTCCAGTCCGTAAACTCTACATTAAGTTGTAATTTATCACTAACCGACTTTACGCGGTCCCAGAAGATTTGAACGTACTCGGTAATATCCCACACTGTGCCGTTGCTGAAATATCCAACAACCTGCATACCGGTTAAATCAATGGTTTCACCTAATTTATAAACGGTTTTAGTCGGCTTTTTTACAACTTTAATTGAAGTTACGCAGTAATCTTTAAGTTCTGCGGGGTTTGCTTTTTTATAAACTACCGGTTTAGTGGTTTTAGGTTTGCTCGGTGTAGATGATGAATCATCGCTACTGTCGGTTGATTCAGGCTCTGAGCTTTCCAAAGTTTCCGAACCGGTTTCAACGCTATTTGCGTTAGAGGATGTCACATTATTGTCGGTATTTTCATTTCTAAAAGCGACAACTGTGATAATTGATGTGGCAAGAACCAAGGCTAAGCATATAACCATAATGGGTTTAATCTTACTAATTTTGAACATAAGAAAACCTCCTTCCTGTTTTCATTATACTATAAAAAATACATAAGTCAAGTGGCAACAGCATGGTGTGTTGCTTTGCTTATAAAACATTTTTTAGCGCATCCTCAATCTGTTTAAAATCATCGATAGTATAGTAAAAATGACCTGAGCCTTCCAAAACCGAAACCGCCAATTTATCGTTTGCCTTAATGTATTTTAGCGCTTTTTTGGAAACAAGCTCATCCTTGCCCGACTGAAATACGTGGCATGGGACATCTACCGACAAAATGTTTTTTCTTGAAACTTTTATATAAGCCAATAATTCTATAAAGCGGGGGATATAGCCGAAATAAATCCATAGTCGCTTGTCGGTTTTAACACTCGTTGCATTTTTTGTTGCAAGTGCATAGGGGTCTGATTCATCAACACTATCAAAAAGTATATTTAATGAGTTTTTAAGGATTTTGGGTGCGACTTTCACTTTAAGCGGGCTGGCAAGTAGGAACATTGCCTTAATTCTATCTTGATGCGAGGCGGAAAACTCAATACTTAAAAGAGTGCCCATTGAATGCGCAATTATATATACGTTTTTGTGATTTTTGCAAATTTTGTCAAGGGTAGTCTTTATTTGGGTGCGCCACTTTTTCATACTTGTTTTTGCAAAGTCCTTTGCCGCACCACCGTGTCCGTCAAGCAGTACGTTATAAACCGACCAGTCGTCAGGTATTAGGGGCAAAAAGGCGTCAAAATGGCGCGGTGTACCAAGAAAGCCGTGCACCATAAGCACCGCATTCTCGCTATTTTCAAAAGCCCTTATATATTCGTTGTGTTCCATAATTTACACCTTTAAATCTAATGCGTATCCTATCACAATACCTGATGCTGCCGACAGACAAACAATTAAAATCGGATGTACTTTTTTGAAAGAAAGCAGGGTCATAACCGCAAATATGAGTATTGAAAGGTAGAACTGCAATTCACCAAACACAGCCGTGTTAAAGCTGCCTGCAAACAATACGGTGTTTGCCATAGAAACTATTGCCGAAGCAATAAGACCGATTACAGCGGGCTTGAGGCCCATCATACAGCCCTTAACGATTTTGCTTTCCTTAAAGGCATCGTAAATTCTTGCAACTATAAGTATAATTATGAAAGAGGGAAGTACAACGCCGAGTGTCGCACACAATGCGCCTAAAAAGCCGCCGAGTATATTCTCGTTGCCGCCGCCCGTCTGTATACCAACGTAGGTTGCAATATTTATGGCAAAGGGACCGGGTGTGCTTTCGCTAACGGCAACAAAGTCTACCATTTGCTCAGCACTAAGCCAGCCGTGACGGGCAACCTCTTGCTGAATTAAGGGCAGCATCGCATAGCCGCCACCGAAGGTGAAAAGTCCTATAAAGAAGAAGGTTAAAAACAACTCTAAATAAATCATAGCTTTTTGCCCTCCTTGCTTATCAGAGAGTAAACAAGTCCTATAAGACCACAACCGACAATAATTATCAGCACGTGAACGCCAAGCACGGCGGCACAAATGAAGGCAAGCGCTATAACGATATATGCTAAAACGTTCTTTTTGCACTTTTTATACATATTGATAAGCGCTTTAAGTACGAGTGCCAGCACACCGGCTCTGATGCCCCAAAAGGCGTATTTAACGGCTTTTATGTGTTGAAATTCGTTTAAAACGAGTGCAATAATCGAAATTATAATAAATGACGGCAAAACAACGCCGAGCGTTGCGGCGGCAGAGCCTAGAACACCTGCTACGCGGTAGCCAACAAAGGTTGCCGAGTTAATAGCGATGGGACCGGGCGTAGATTCGGCAATGGCAATAATCTCAAGTATATCATCGTCGGTTATCCATTTGTTTGTTTCTACCGCCTCTTTTTGTATAAGCGGTATCATAGCGTATCCACCGCCAAAGGTAAAGGCGCCTATTTTAAAAAAAGTGGTAAATAATTTTAAAATCTTTTGCCATTTGGTCATTTATTATTCTCCTTTTAGCAGTAAATGGCGAATTTTATCCATTTCCTCATGGCTAACTCCGCACGAGAGCAGATAGTTTTCTGCACGAATAAGCGGTGTATCACCATATACTTCAAGTGCTTTTCTAAAGTCATAAAAAAATCTTTGATATCGCGAGCGCATACGAAATACCGATAGGTTGGTATATTCGTATTCTGTGGCAACGTCATCCCACTCTACACCCAAAAGGCACAAAAGAATTGCAACCACGGTGCCCGTTCTATCGGCACCTGCAATACAGTGAATATAAAGGGGGTAATTGCTTTCATCACTAAGTAATTTAAAAATCTTTCCGTATTTTTCCTTTTCGCTGTCGGTAAAGATATCAGCATAGGCTAAAACGGGAATATTTATAAGTGAGGCGTCGGGGATCGGGGAGCTTTGTTCCTTGTTAAGGTCGGTCGCCTTTCTTAAATCGAGGTCGGTCTTAATTTTTAATTTTTCCTGCATAAATTTAAGACCCGCTTTATTTGCCTCAAACTCACAGTCCAATTCGCTGCCACGATAAAGCATACCATATTTAACTTTTTTATTGCCCTGTGCTTTTATGCCACCTATATCACGTATATTTGTCGAGCCCTTAACGTAATACCAACGGGGTAGGGTTTCGGCAACGGTGAAGGAGAAAACGTTTGACTCGCAAATAATTTCCTCGTCACAAAAGGCAACCATTTTCCAATAATATTGGTTTTTTGTAAAGTTGGTGAGCGATAAAAGCATTTGTCCGGGCGAAATCTCGTGTATTTCAGGGTTTTTAAAGTTAGCATTATCACTCAAAAAAAGGCTTATATCGGTAACACAGGATAAATTGCCTTCGAGTCGCCAGGTAAATATGACGAACTCGGGACGGGAATTATCGCTATTGGAGGCGGTGGGATTTTCCCAATCATAGCCGTTTTCTATTATTTGATTCTTGGTGGGTAAATTATTTAAAAGATCGTTTTGAATTTTTGGCATTAAATTTACACACGCATTATTAACGGGACTTAGTAATTCGATATTCATAAAGGCTCCTAAATTTTATATTTATTCAATTATACCACGAAGATGTGTATTTTTCAATAAATGAAAAATATTAAAAAAAGACTTGAAAAGTGAAATGCTTTGTGCTATAATTTATCAGCTACACTATGCGTAGCGAAAATAATTCACACATTCCGTCTTAAATTCGGTAGGTGTTCTAACTGCAGGAATCCGAAAACGTGACGGGATGGAGGTTTAACCTTAGGAGGAAAAACAAATGGCAGTAGTATCAATGAAACAGTTGCTTGAAGCAGGTGTTCACTTCGGACATCAGACAAGACGCTGGAACCCGAAAATGGCTCCGTACATTTTCACAGAAAGAAACGGTATTTACATTATCGACCTTCAGAAGACCGTTAAGAAGCTTAACGATGCTTACGCTTTTGCTCGTGACATCGTAGCAAACGGCGGCGATATTCTTTTTGTAGGTACCAAAAAGCAGGCTCAGGATTCCGTTAAGGAAGAGGCTATCCGTTGCGAAATGCCCTACGTAAATGCACGTTGGCTCGGCGGTATGCTCACCAACTTCACCACCATTCGTGGCAGAATCAGAAGACTTAAACAGCTTCGCGAAATGGAAGAGAACGGCACATTTGAGCTTTTACCCAAGAAGGAAGTTATTCAGTTAAAGCTTGAAATTGAAAAGCTTGAGAAATTCCTTGGCGGTATTGAGAATATGAACAAGATTCCGGGCGCACTCTTTATTGTTGACCCGAGAAAAGAAAGAATTGCTGTTGCTGAAGCTAAGAAGCTTGGCATCCCGATTATCGCAATTTGTGATACAAACTGCGATCCTGATGAGGTTGATGCTGTTATCCCCGGTAACGATGATGCAATTCGTGCTGTTAAGCTCATTGCTGAGACAATAGCTTCTGCTGTTATCGAGGCAAGACAGGGCGAGCAGGGTGTAGCTGAAGAGACTGCTGAAGAGGTAGTAGAGGAAGCTGCAGAAGAAACTGCTGAATAATTCATTTTAGGAGGAAATAAAGATGGCTTTTACTGCTAAAGATGTACAGGCTTTACGTGAAAAAACCGGTTGCGGTATGATGGACTGTAAGAAGGCTCTTACCGAGTGCGACGGCAATATGGACGCCGCTATTGACTTCTTACGTGAAAAGGGTCTTGCTTCACAAGCAAAGAAGGCAAGCCGTATAGCTGCTGAGGGTACTGTTTGCGCTATCGTTGACGGTGCTGTTGGTGCAGTGCTTGAAATGAATGCAGAAACCGACTTCGTATCAAACGGCGAACCCTTTAAGGCTTTGGCTAAAAAGGTTACCGAAATAGTTATCGAGCAGAATCCTGCCGATGTAGATGCACTCAACAAGTGCACAAAGGACGGCCAGACCGTTGAAGAAATGGTGCAGGAATTATTCCTTGCTATTCGTGAAAACATTAAAATTCGTCGTTTCGCTCGCTACGAGGGTAAGGTTGTATCCTACGTTCACGGCGGCGGTAAAATCGGCGTTTTAGTAAACTTCGATACCGATGTTGCTGCTGATAATGCAGACCTTATTGCTGCAGGTAAGAACATCGCAATGCAGATTGCCGCTATGAATCCTGCATATCTCGACCAGGCTTCTGTTCCTGCAGAGGTTATCGAGAAGGAAAAGGAAATCCTCATTGCTCAGATGAAGGAAGATCCCAAGATGGCTAACAAGCCTGATATGGTTCTTGCTAAAATCGTTGAGGGTAAAATCGGCAAGTATTATAAGGAGAACTGCCTTGTTGAGCAGCAGTACGTTATTGATGGCGACTTAACCGTTGGTAAGTACGTTGAGTCTGTTTCTAAGGCTTTAGGCGCCGACGTTAAGATTGCTTCTTACGTTCGTTTTGAAAAGGGCGAAGGCATTGAGAAGCGCGTTGACGACTTTGCAAGCGAAGTTGCTGGTATGATTAAATAATTTAGTCAATTTCAGAAATCCCACACCAAGTTTGGTGTGGGATTTTTTTATTTATACTCGCCTTAATTATATTGACTTTATATGGTTTATAAGTTAAAATATAGTAGTAAATATATTATAGGGACGTGTTAAAGTATGAAACCCGCATATAAAAGAGTTTTAATTAAATTAAGCGGTGAAGCGCTTTCGGGTGGCAAGGGCACCGGCATTGATTTTGATAAGGTGATTGAGGTCTGTACGGCTATCAAAGAGGTAGTTGATATGGGCGTTCAGGTTGCCATCGTTGTTGGCGGCGGTAACTTCTGGCGCGGTCGCTCAAGTGGCCAAATGGACCGCACTCGTGCTGACCATATGGGTATGCTTGCCACCGTTATAAACACACTCGGTCTTGCCGATGGTCTTGAGCAGGTAGGTCTCGTGCCGAGAGTACAAACTGCTATTGAAATGCGCCAAATCGCTGAGCCGTATATCAGAAACAAGGCTGTAAGACATTTGGAAAAGGGTAGAGTGGTTGTATTCGGCTGCGGTACAGGTAACCCCTTCTTCTCAACCGACACTGGTGCCGCACTTCGCGCCGCCGAAATAAATGCCGACATCATATTCAAGGCAACCAACGTTGACGGCGTTTATGATAGCGACCCGAAACTTAATCCCGATGCCGTTAAGTTCGATAGACTTACCCACATGGACGTTCTTAACAAAGAACTTCACGTTATGGATAGCACAGCGGCTTCACTTTGTATGGACAATAAAATTAAAATTTTGGTATTCAATCTTGATGACCCCAACAACATTGTTAAGGCAATGAAGGGCGAAACAATTGGTACAATTGTAGAATAAGGAGATGTATTTATGAACACAGTTTTAAAGTCAGTAGAAGAAAGAATGGAAAAAACCTTAGGTGCGCTTGACCGCGAGTACAAGGCAGTTCGTGTTGGCCGTGCCAACCCTTCGGTGCTTGATAAAATTACGGTAGATTATTACGGTGCGCCCACCCCCATTCAGCAGATGGCGGCTGTTTCGGTGCCTGAGGCTCGTATGCTTCAAATTCAGCCTTGGGATGCATCAACCTTAAAGGATATCGAAAAGGCTATTCAGATAGCCGATATCGGCATCAACCCCCAAAACGACGGACGTATTATTCGTCTTGTTTTCCCGCCTCTAACAGAGGAGCGCCGTAAGGATATCGTTAAGGACGTTCGCAAAATGGCAGAGGACAGCAAGGTTGCTGTAAGAAATTCACGTCGCGATGGTATTGAAAAACTTAAGGCTATGAAGAAGGCTTCGGAGATTACCGAGGACGACCAGACAAATGGCGAAAAGAAAATACAGAATCTTACCGATAAGTTCTGTAAAGAGATTGACGACCTTGCCGCTTTAAAGGAAAAGGAAATATTGGAAATCTAATTAAATTCCATCAGGGGCGGTTCGTTCCTGATGGTTTTTTCAAGGTGATTTTATGTTTTTTAAGAAAAAAACCGATGAAAAGCGCGTAATTCCCACACATATTGCCGTAATTATGGACGGCAACGGCAGATGGGCAAAAAAACGCGGTTTGCCTCGTAATGCAGGCCATGCCGCAGGCTCTAAAACGTTTAAAGAGATTGCTCGTTATTGCAATAAAATAGGTGTCAAGTATTTGACGGCTTACGCATTTTCGACAGAGAATTGGAAGCGCCCCGAGTCTGAGGTTCAGGGTATAATGAATATTCTGCGTGACTATTTAAAGGACTCTAAAAATTACGTCAAGGAGAATATTAAGCTTGGCTTTATTGGTGACCGCACCGCGCTCGATAGCGATATTCAAGAGCTTATGCGTCAAGCCGAGGAGGACTCTAAAAACGCAACGGGTCTTAAATGCTACCTTGCCATAAACTATGGCGGTAGGGATGAGATAGTGCATGCCGTTAAAAATATAATAAATTCGGGCGTTAGTGCCGATGAGGTAACCGATAAGCTGATATCGGATAACCTGTACACCGACTATCCCGACCCCGATTTAATTATTAGACCAAGCGGTGAGCTGCGTCTTTCCAACTATCTTGTCTGGCAATCGGCCTATTCGGAGTTTTGGTTTAGTGACGTATTATGGCCCGATTTTAGCGGTAAGGATATAGAAAAGGCGATAGATGCCTATAATAAGAGAGAGCGCAGATTTGGAGGGGTATAAATGCTGACACGTATCATTTCGGGTATTGTTATGATTGCGATTGTGGTGGGCGTTTTGTTTACACATGGGCTTACCCCAATAGTAACCGTCTTGTTTTTGGCGGCACTCACAGCGATTGCCACAAAAGAAATGCTATATAACACAGGCATAATAAAAAACAAGGTAATTGCAAGCGTGGGTGTTATATTTGCCTTTATCGTCAATGCGCTTTATTACTTTTTGCCCGATGCGGTTATTTTCACAACGGTAAATTACGTATTATTTGTTGTTGTTTGTGCTGTTGTTTGGTATGAGGAGTTTAAGCCAAAAGCGGTTGCTGCGGCAATATCCTTCCCGATAGTTTTAAGCTATGCTTTCGCATCTATTTATACCATTTTCGGCGGGTATGGTCTGCCTTATTTATTGCTTGTAGTTAACTGCTCGGCAATATGTGATGCGGGTGCATACTTTGTTGGTGTAACACTCGGTAAACATAAATTGTGTCCTAAAATCAGCCCTAAAAAGACGGTTGAGGGTGCAGTTGGCGGCATCGTTTTAAGTGAGATAGTTACCTTTATAATCGTTTTGGCAGCTCGTCTTGAGGGTGAGCTTATATCACTAATGGTGATTACGTTTGTTTTGTGTATTGTCGGTATGCTTGGAGACCTTTTTGCTTCGGTTATCAAGCGCACCGTTGGTATAAAGGATTACGGAAAACTGATTCCCGGTCACGGGGGTATATTAGACAGGTTTGACAGCATACTTTTAATAGCACCCGTATTTGTACAGCTTTTAAAATTGGCTGAGGTAATAAGAGGATGAAAAAACTAACTATATTAGGCTCAACAGGCTCAATCGGTACCCAAGCGCTCGAGGTTGCTCGTAAAGAGGGTTATAAAATAATTGCCCTTGCCGCAAGCAGTAACGTTGAATTACTGGAAACACAGGTTAGGGAATTTAAGCCTAAATTTGTCGCAGTTGAAAATGAAGTGGCGGCAAAGGTGCTTAAAATTAAATTAAGCGATACCGATACAGTGGTGATGTCGGGTGTTGACGGTATTTGCGAAATTGCAAGCATAGACGTCGATATTGTTCTCAATGCCATTGTTGGTATTGCGGGACTTCGCCCCACGCTTGCCGCTATTGAGGCTAAAAACGACGTTGCACTCGCCAACAAGGAAACACTTGTTACGGGTGGCGAAATCGTTAACAGGGCGATAAAGAAAAACGGTGTAAGGCTCTTGCCGGTCGATAGTGAGCATTCGGCAATCTTTCAGTCGCTTCAAGGTGTGCCGGAGGGTAGCATCAGTAAAATCCTGCTTACCGCTTCAGGCGGTCCCTTCTACGGCAAAAAGCGTGACGAGCTTCAAAACGTCACACGTCGTGAAGCCTTAAAGCATCCAAATTGGTCTATGGGTGCAAAAATCACCATAGATTCTGCAACACTAATGAACAAGGGACTTGAGGTTATAGAGGCTGTGCATCTTTTCCACGTAAAGCCTGATGATATTGAGGTTTTGGTGCACAGACAAAGCATAGTGCACTCGGGTATTGAATTAAGCGACGGTGCCGTTATAGCACAGCTCGGCACACCTGATATGAAGCTTCCCATTCAGTATGCCATAACCTATCCTGAGCGAGCAGGACTTTGCGGCAAAAGGCTGAGTCTTGCCGACATAGGCACACTTACCTTCGAAAAGCCTGATACCGACACCTTCAGGTGCCTGCCGCTTTGCGTTGATGCAATAAAGATGGGTGGATTAAAGCCTGTTGCGGCTAACGGCGCCAACGAAGAGGCAGTAAAACTGTTTTTAGAGGATAAAATTAAATTCTTGCAGATAGCCGAGCTTGTCGAAATGGCAATTTGCTCTCAAGAAAAGGTTAATACCTTTACAGTAGACGATATTTTTGAGGCCGATAGAGCGGCACGAATTTTAGTGCAAAATAATTGTAGGTGATTATCATTAACGCTGTTTTAAATTTTTTAAGTAACGTATGGCCATATCTTGTTGCCGTGCTTATGTTTATAGTGCTAATACTTATACACGAGTTTGGTCACTTTATTGCAGCAAAATTGATGGGTGTGCGCGTTAATGAGTTTGCGGTCGGTTTTGGACCCAAGCTTTTCAAGAAAAAATGGGGCGAGACGACCTATGCGGTAAATCTTATACCCCTCGGTGGTTATTGTGCTATGGAGGGTGAGGATGAGGAAAGCGCTGACGAGCGTGCCTTTTGCCGCAAAAAGCCATGGCAACGCTTTATTATAGTCGTTGCGGGCGCGGTATTTAATCTGTTATTGGGTGTCATACTGGTTGCCATATCGTTAGCGCCGGGCGAATTGCTTGGCACTACTACTGTGGCAAAATTCACCGAGGAAGCCGTTAGTAATCAGTACGGACTCTCGGCAGGCGACACCATAATCGAGGTTGACGGACGTCGCATTTACACAACCTATGATTTAAGCTATGCCTTCTCAAACGTTGATGACGGCAAAATTGATATTATCGTTAAAAGAAACGGCGAAAAGGTAGCCCTTAATGACGTAAGGTTTGAAACCGAAGAGTATGAGGGTATTAACTACTTGCAGATGGATTTTTACCTGTATGGTGAAAAGAAAACAGTAGGTAATTATATAGAGCACACCCTTAAAACTACCGTTTCGTACGGTAGGGTGGTGTGGTTTTCGCTAATTGATTTAATTAGCGGCAAATACGGCATCAGTGCGGTGTCGGGCCCTGTCGGCATTACCGCAACGGTTGGTAGTGCCGCGAAACAAAGCCTTGCTAATTTATGGCCGATTATGGCGCTGATAACCATAAATCTCGGCATATTTAACCTTTTGCCTATACCGGCACTTGACGGCGGCAGACTTTTGTTTATCATTTACGAAATGATATTTAGAAAAAAGGTGCCCGAAAAATTTGAAGGTGTTGTGCATACGATAGGCTTCGTGCTTTTATTCGGTATTATGATTTTGGTTACCTTTAAGGATATTTGGAGTTTAATAACGGGGTAGTATATGTTTACAAATGATTTAACAAAACAGGTTAAGGTCGGCAACGTTCTCGTTGGCGGCGGAGCTCCCATAAGCATACAGTCAATGCTTAACGTTCCCGCAAACGATATTGAGGGCAACGTTAAGCAGGCGATAGCGCTCGAAAAGGCGGGCTGCGATATTGTTCGCGTATCGGTTCCCGATATTGAGGCGGTAAGACTTATATACGCCATTAAAGAGAAGGTAAATATACCGCTTGTGGCCGATATACATTTTGATTACCGTTTGGCACTCGAAAGTGTTGCGGCAGGTATTGATAAAATACGCATAAACCCCGGAAATATCGGCTGTGATGAAAACGTTAAAAAGGTTGCCGATGCTTGTAAAAAGGCAGGTGTACCTATTCGTATAGGTGTTAATTCGGGCTCGCTCGAAAAGGAAATTTTGGCACGCTACGGCGGTGCTACACCCGAAGCAATGGTTGAAAGCGGACTTTATCACATCGCACTGCTTAATAAATACGATTTTGACGATATCGTGTTGTCGCTTAAGTCGTCCGAAACAAAGCGCACCTTTGACGCCTATCGTTTGGCGGCCGAAAAATGCAAATACCCCTTGCACGTCGGCGTTACCGAGGCGGGCACCGCAAAAATGGGTGTAATTAAGTCGGCGGCGGCAATTGGCGGACTATTGCTTAGCGGCATCGGTAATACACTTAGAATTTCTTTAACCGATGACCCTGTTAACGAGGTTTTGGCGGCTAAGGATTTACTTAAAGCCATTGGACTTCGCAAAAATGGTATAAACTTTGTTTCTTGCCCAACCTGTGGCAGAACAAAAATTGATTTAATTGGACTCGCAAATAGGGCAGAGGAGCGCCTTGCGGGCATTGATAAGGATATAACCGTTGCAATCATGGGCTGTGTTGTTAATGGTCCGGGTGAAGCAGCCGCTGCCGATATTGGCATTGCGGGTGGTGACGGATGCGCCGTTTTATTTAAAAAGGATGGAACAAAATTCAAGGTTTCAGAGGACGAAATTCTTGACAGATTGATTGATGAAATCAACAAAATGTAATTTGGAGTTGAAATAAATGCCATCGGTTAAATTTAACCAGTTATTCGCAAATTGTATAGATGAAGCTTTTGCGCCGTTTTTTGAAAATGCAGAAATACTGCGTTGTGACATAAGTGATGACCGCAAGATTTTGGTTGAAGCACACAGCGATATCTACATATCTAAAAGCATACTTGATGCCGTAAAATATATAATAACCGAAAAGTTTGATTTGCTCGGCGCTGATTTTAGGTTCACCTATTTACCCGAAGCATTGGATGTTTCGGCTTGTGCAGATTTGGTTGAAATCATTAAACAAAAGACCGTTTTAATTAACGGTTATTTTAAGGATGCTGGGTATTCACTTGACGGCGAAAAGCTTGATATAAATCTTAAATACGGCGGCTACAACACAATTGTTGATGCTGAATTTACCGATAAATTCATCCTTTTGTGTCGCACTATGTTTGGCAGAACTATTGAGGTTTCCTTTTCGGGACAGTTAGAAAATATCGAGATGGAGTTGCCGAAGGTAGAAGCGCCCGTTATTCGCAAAAAAGAAGAAGCACCAAGGGGCGAAGTGCAGACAGACAAGCCCAAAAAAGTATACGATTACGTGCCGACAGATGGGCTACCTGTTTATCTTGAAAGTGCCGAGCTTTTTTACGGCAGAAGAATACAGAAAAACGTCAAAAGACTCATAGATATAACACCGCCCGAAAGTGCCGAAGAAAAGGTGTTTCTCTCAGCTTGGGGCGAGGTTTTTGGCCTTGAATCGCGTGAGATAAATACAAAAAGAGGTAAAAGCTTACTCGTTAAGTTTAGCTTTAGCGATTACACTAATTCGCTCAACGCTACTCTATTTGTAGATATAAAGCAGGCCGATTCGGTTAAACCGCTTAAAAACGGCGCCTTTGTTATAGTTAATGGCGACTACGTTTACGATAAGTGGTCGGACGAGTTCATAGTTAAGGTTACGTCACTTGCAACGGTGGTACCATACGAGGAAAAGGACGACTATGAGGGACTCAAAAGAGTTGAGCTTCATTGCCATACCAATATGTCGGCAAAGGATGCCGTATCCTGCGCGGGTGATATTGTTAACCGCGCATATAAGTGGGGGCACAAGGCGATTGCTATTACCGACCACGGTGTTGTGCAAGCCTATCCCGAGGCCGCTGCCGCTGTTGGCAAAATAAAGAAAAACGGCGGCGACTTTAAACTTATATACGGTGTTGAGGCGTATTTTGTTGATGATACTCGCGGTGAGACCGACATAACTAAATTGCCGCGTTACCATATGATAATTTTGGTTAAAAATTTTGTTGGTCTTAAAAACCTTTATAAAATAGTTTCAAGTGCACATATTGATAATTTCTACAAGCGACCGCTGTCGCTCAGAAGTATTATTGAAGAAAATCGCGAAGGCTTGATAATCGGTTCTGCCTGCGAGCAGGGTGAGCTTTATCAGGCAATTATAAAGGGCGCCTCGCATGAAGAGCTTATTCGTATTGCCGAGTTTTATGATTATCTCGAAATTCAGCCGCTTGGCAACAATGAGTTTATGGTGCGTCAATCATCGCAGGTGTTTACCGACCGAAAGGGTCAGGTTAAGGAAAATCCATTTAAGCACGTTACAAGCTTTGAGGTTATCAAGGACTTTAACCGCAAGGTTGTAGAGCTTGGTGACGAGCTTCAAAAAATGGTTGTTGCCACGGGCGACGTGCACTTCCTTAAAAAAGACGATGTCATTGTGCGTAAAATCTTAATGGCAGGTCAGGGCTTTGATGATTTTGACCATCAAGCACCTCTTTATCTTAAAACAACCAAAGAAATGTTAGATGATTTCGAATACTTTGGCGAGCGCGCCAAGGAATTCGTAATTGATAACCCCAACAAAATAGCCGATATGGTTGACGGTGACGTTATACCGGTGCCAAAGGGTATGTATCCGCCTGTAATTGAGGGCTCGGATGAAACACTTCGCGAAATTTGTTGGGATAGGGCTATGAAAACCTACGGCCACAATGGTGAAATTCCCGAGATAGTATCAAAGCGACTCGAAAAAGAGCTTAACGGTATTATCAGCAACGGCTATTCCATTATGTATATTTCAGCGCAAAAGCTGGTGTCTTTCAGCGAGCAAAACGGCTTCCTCGTAGGCTCGCGTGGTAGTGTTGGTTCATCCTTCGTTGCCACAATGGCAGGTATATCCGAGGTTAACCCCTTAGCGCCGCACTACTATTGTCCTAATTGTCGGCACTCTATTTTCTTTTCAAAGGGTGAGGTTGGCTCAGGCTTCGACCTGCCCGAAAAGAACTGTGAAAAATGCGGCACGCCCTATAAACGCGACGGTCACGATATCCCGTTTGAAACCTTCCTTGGCTTTAAGGGTGATAAGGTGCCTGATATCGATCTTAACTTCTCGGATGAATTCCAAAGTGAAGTGCAAAAATATACCGAGGAGCTTTTCGGTAAGGAAAACGTTTTCAAGGCAGGTACAATTTCCACCGTTGCCGAGCAAACGGCTTTCGGCTTTTCAAAGGCCTATGCCGAGAAGAAAAATATCGTGCTTAGCAAAGCCGAGCTTAGCCGACTTGCCGAAAAGGTTAAAAAAGCTAAAATCAAGCAGACTACGGGTCAGCACCCCGCCGGTATGGTTATCGTACCAAGGGATAAAGAGATTTACGATTTCTGTCCCGTTCAGCACCCTGCCGATGACGTTAAGTCGGATATTGTTACAACCCACTTTGACTTCCATTCTATACACGATACAATACTTAAACTTGACGAGCTCGGTCACGTTGTGCCTACAACCTATAAGTATTTAGAGGAGTATACAGGCATCCCCGTAACCGATGTTTCAATGAGCGACCCCGCAGTTTACAGTCTGTTTGTAGGCACCGAGGCGCTCGGCGTAACGCCCGAGGAAATCAAATCCAACACAGGTACATTCTGCATACCCGAGTTTGGCACCAAGTTTGTAAGAGAGATGCTTGTTGACTGCCGTCCTAAAAACTTTGCCGACCTATTGCAGATTTCAGGCCTTTCACACGGTACCGACGTTTATCTCGGTAACGCAAAGGACCTAATTGAAAAGGGAATTTGTACAATTTCTGAGGTTATCGGTACCCGTGATAACATAATGGTTTATCTAATCCATCAAGGTATGGAGGAGGGCAGAGCCTTTAAAATCACCGAAACGGTACGTAAGGGCCTTGTTGCCAAGGGCGCTGTATCGGCAGAGGACTGGAAGGCAATGGAGGACGATATGCGTGCAGTCGGCGTACCCGAATGGTATATCGACAGTTGTCATAAAATTAAATATATGTTCCCCAAGGCTCACGCCGCCGCCTACGTAATTTCGGCACTTCGCCTTGCTTGGTATAAGGTACATTATCCGCTTGAATTTTACTGCGCCTACTTTACTGCTCGTCCCGAGGACGTTGATATTCCCACAATCCTTAAGGGTCAGGGTGCGGTAAGGCAATATCTTCGCAATATTGAAGAAAAGGGTAAGGAAGCAAGCAAAAAGGAAACCGACGTATACGAAAATATGCTTATCTTTAATGAGCTTATGTCACGTGGCATTGAGGTTTTACCCATAGATTTAAAGAAGTCACACGCCGTAAAATTCTTGCCTGAGGATGGCAAGATGCGAATGCCCTTCGGCTCGCTTTCGGGCGTTGGCGAAAAGGCCGCCTATGCGCTTTATGAGGCGGCGCAGTCGGGCGACTTTATTTCCAAGGAGGACTTCCAATCTACCGCAGGTGTATCAAAGAGTATTATTGAGTCCCTTGCTGAAATCGGCACACTTGATGCGCTTCCTGATACAAATCAAATATCAATGTTTTAATTTTTTTAAGGAGCAAACCCGCATAAATAAAGGGTTTGCTCTTTTCTTTTTTTAAAATATTACAAATTTGTAATAAAAAAGGTTGCAATTTTGTAACCTTTTTGTTATAATAGGTAGGTAGTTGCTAAGGCAACCAATGGAGGTAATTTATGATAGACAAGGTAAAAGGCATTTTGCAGAAATGCAGAATAACCAAATACATTGTAATGTTAATAAGTTTTTTAATTATAAGCATCTTAACTGTTGTTTTAAGCGTAGTGTTTTCGGATGCAGTTTTGGCGTATAACGTTCAGTATGACGGAAACGTCGTTGCACAGGTAGAGAACAAAGAGGTTTTTGACGATGCTAAGGATTTAGCAAAGCAGAGAATTGCGTCGGCAAATGCAGACAACTATCTCGAAAACCCCGACCTACTCTTGACCATAACTCTGCCAAACAGAATTGATGATAAGGAATCAACCGCAGATGCAATACTTGAAAATTCAAGTCATTTAATTAAGTGCGTTTCATTAAAAGTTGAGGGTGTACAGGTTGCTTTTTATAAGGACCGCGAATCACTTCAAGAGGTACTTAATAAGAAGCTTAATAAGTACAACATTGAGGGTTATGATAACAAAACTGAATTTGTTCAGCAGGTTGATATTACCGACGTTTATTGTCCCGATGACGAGTATTCAACCGAGAAGGAAATTCTTGACATTATTGAGAATTTAACTGTTAGAACAACCGTTAAGGTTACAAGACAGGTTAGCGTAGGATATAATATCGTTACCAAAAAAAGCGATCAAAAGTTGGTTGGTTATTATTACGTAAGCCAAAAGGGTGTTGCAGGACTTAACCAAAACGTTGAAAACGTTGTATACATCAACGGTAAGGAAATTAAACGTATAAAGCTCAAACAAGAGGTACTAAGGAAGCCGGTAAATGAGGTTGTAATCATTGGTACTGCGGGTTCGGGCAGCTCGTCGGGTATGACATTCCCGTTACCTGCCGGTACAAGATACGTTATAACAACCTATTTTGGCGGTACCGACGCCGTTCACTCTACGCCCCATAAGGGTATTGACTATGGCGCACCGCAGGGAACGAGCATTCTTGCTGCTAAATCAGGCACAGTTGTTTATGCCGGCAATAACGGCAACGGCTATGGTTATCACGTTATTATAAATCACGGCAACGGTATGCGTACTGTTTATGCTCACGCAAGCCGCCTTCTTGTTAAAAAGGGCGAGGCTGTTACTCAAGGACAGATAATTGCAAAGGTTGGTTCAACAGGCAATTCTACCGGTCCGCACCTACATTTCGAGGTTATAATAAACGGCAGATATATGAATCCTGCCATATACGTTCATTAAATAATTTAAAAACCGATATTTCGCACGAAATATCGGTTTTTTTATTGCGCTTTTCTTGACTTATATACCATATATAGTGTATAATAATTATAATTATATGTACTGACAGGGAGTTAAAAAATGGCAAAAAACAGTGCTGTATATGATAACGAAAGTATTAAACAATTAAAGGGTCCCGACCAGGTGCGTCTGCGCCCCGGTGTAATATTCGGCTCGGACGATATTGAGGGCTGTAAGCACTCGGTGTTTGAAATTATTTCAAACTCAATCGACGAAGCCCGCGAGGGACACGGCAACAAAATTATTGTTACTAAATATACCGACGGTTCAATTGAGGTGCAGGACTTTGGTCGTGGCGCACCGGTTGACTATAATAATAAAGAGCAAAGGTATAACTGGGAGTTAATTTTCTGCGAGCTTTATGCAGGCGGTAAATATAATACCGAAAGCGGCTCAAACTATGAATATTCAATTGGTCTTAACGGACTTGGTCTTTGCGCTACACAGTTTGCAAGTGAGTATATGGACGTTGAGATTAAGCGTGACGGCTATAAATATAATCTACATTTTGAAAAGGGTTATAATATAGGCGACCTTCAAAAAGAGGAATATGCTAGCAGAGATACAGGCACAAAAATTCGTTGGAAGCCCGACATAAAGGTTTTCACCGAAATTGATATACCTGCCGCCGATTTATTCGACACTCTTCGCCGCCAAGCAATAGTTAATAAGGGCCTTTTGTTTGTATTTCGCGAGCAGCAGGGCGCACGCTTTGTTCAAACCGAGTTCATTTATAAAGACGGTATTGTTGAATACCTTGAGGAAACGGTTGGCGAGCAGAAGCTTACAAGCGTTCAGTTCCGCTCGGGCGAGCGTAGGGGACGAGATAGAGAGGACCGCCCCGAATACACCGTAAAGCTTAATTTTGCATTTTGTTTTTCAAACAATCATCGTTTGCTTGAATATTATCACAATTCAAGCTGGCTCGAAAATGGTGGCGCACCCGATAAGGCGGTGCGAAGCGCCTTTGTTGCACAGATTGATAATTACATTAAGCAGACCAATAAATACAAAAATAAGGAAAGCAGAATTACCTTTTCCGACGTGCAAGAAAGCCTTGCTATCGTTACCAACTGTTTTTCTACAATAGCATCGTATGAAAACCAGACCAAAAAATCGGTAACCAATAAATTCATTTACGAGGCTATGAATGAGTTTATTCGTCAGCAGCTTGAGATATACTTTATCGAAAATAAAGCAGAGGCCGATAAAATTGCCGAGCAGGTGCTTATCAACAAACGCTCTCGCGAGCGTAGTGAGAAGGAACGCCTTAACATTAAGAAAACTCTGCAGTCTTCGGGCAGTATGGTCGACCGTGTGCAGAAGTTTGTTGACTGCCGTACCAAAGATATTTCCGAACGCGAGATATTCATAGTTGAGGGTGATTCGGCTTTAGGCTCCTGTAAATTGGCGCGTGACCCCGATTTCCAAGCAATAATGCCGGTTAGAGGTAAAATCCTTAACTGCTTAAAGGCCGATTATGATAAGGTCTTTAAAAGCGAGATTATTACCGATTTAATTAAGGTGCTCGGCTGTGGCGTTGAGGTTAAATCAAAGGCAAATAAGAATTTATCAACCTTTAATCTTGACGACCTTCGTTGGAACAAGGTAATTATCTGTACCGATGCCGACGTTGACGGCTTCCAGATAAGAACGCTTATTCTCACAATGATTTACCGCGTTATGCCGACGCTTATAAATGAAGGTAAGGTTTATATTGCCGAAACCCCGCTTTATGAGATAAGCACCAAAGAAATGACCTACTTTGCATACGACGAAACCGAGAAGAATGAAATCCTTACAAAGATAGGCGACAAAAAATATACAATTCAGCGCTCAAAGGGACTTGGTGAAAACCAACCCGATATGATGAACCTAACCACAATGAATCCCGCAACACGTCGACTTATCAAGGTTATGCCCGATGATGCGGTTCGCACAAGCGAAATGTTTGATTTGTTGCTCGGTGATAATCTGCAAGGCAGAAAGGATTTCATCGCTGAAAATGGTCATATCTATTTAGATGACGCAGATTTAAGTTAAAATATAGGAGAGTAAATAATGGCTCCACGTAAGAAAAAAGAAACCAAAAAAATAGAACCAAAAACCGATAACACCTATATTGCAGGCGCAGGTCTTACGGTTGAACAACCTATCGTGCAAACCCTCGAGACCAACTATATGCCCTACGCTATGAGTGTAATCGTCTCGCGCGCTATTCCCGAGATTGACGGCTTTAAGCCCTCGCACCGAAAACTATTATACACAATGTATCTTATGGGACTTATAAACGGTAATACCGTTAAGTCGGCAAATATCGTTGGTCGTACAATGCAGTTAAATCCTCATGGCGATGCTGCCATATACGAAACAATGGTGCGACTCAGCGAAGGCTATCAGGCGCTTTTGCATCCGTACGTTAAATCAAAGGGTTCATTCGGTAAAGCCTATTCGCGCGATATGGCATACGCCGCTTCGCGTTATACCGAGGCAAAGTTAGCGCCAATAGCGGCAGAGCTTTTTGCCGATATCGATAAGGATACCGTCGATTTTGTTGATAACTACGACGCAACCCTTAAAGAGCCGACACTTTTTCCCGTAACCTTCCCGAGTGTGCTCGTTAATGCCAATACGGGTATTGCGGTTGGTATGGCAAGCTCAATTTGTCCCTTTAATTTGACGGAGGTTTGCCGCACTACTATTGAGTATATTAAGGATAACGATATTAACGTTGCCGACACACTGTTAGCACCCGACTTCCCAATTGGTGGTCAACTTTTATACAATAGGGAAGAAATTGAAAAAATCTACGAAACGGGACGCGGTAGCTTTAAGGTAAGAGGTGTTTATTCTTACGATAAATCGGCAAACTGCATCGATATTACCGAGATACCGCCAACCACAACGTCAGAGGCTATAATCGAAAAGGTTATTGAACTTGTAAAGGCAAAAAAGATAACCGAAATTAACGATATCCGCGACGAAACGGGTCTTAACGGTCTTAAAATCACAATCGACCTAAAACGCGGCGTCGACGTAGAAAAGTTTATGAAGAAGCTTTTCAAATCGACACCCTTGCAGGATAGCTTCTCTTGTAACTTTAATATTCTCATAGCAGGCTCACCGCGTGTTATGGGCGTTAAGGAAATTATCGACGAGTGGGTTGCCTTTAGATTTGACTGTGTGCGAAGAAGGGTATTTTTCCAACTTACAAAGGCAAAGGAAAGACTGCATCTTTTAAAGGGCCTTGAAAAAATACTTCTCGATATTGATAAGGCAATTAAAATTGTCCGCGAAACGGCTGAAGAAAAGGACGTTGTGCCAAACCTTATGATAGGATTTGGCATTGATGAAACACAGGCCGAATACGTAGCCGAAATTAAACTTCGTCATTTGAATCGCGAGTACATTTTAAAGCGTCTTTCAGATATCGAAAATCTCGAGAAAAGTGTCGCCGAGATGGAGGACATTTTAAAATCGAGAAATAAGGTTTTACGCATTATAATCAAAGAGCTTGAAGAGGTTATCAAAAAGCACGGACAGGAGCGCAAAACTGCAATTCTCACCGACGTCGAAATTGATGACTCTAACGAGCCCGAGGTTGTTGACGATTCACCCGTTACCTTGTTCTTTACACGCGACGGTTACTTTAAAAAGATAACACCGCAGTCACTTAGAATGAGTGGTGAGCAAAAGCTCAAAGAGGGCGACGAGATGTCACAGATTATCGAGTCAACCAACGCCCACGAGCTGTTATTCTTTACCAATAAGCAACAGGTCTATAAGGCTAAGGTTTCCGATTTTGCCGACAGTAAGGCGAGTCTGCTTGGCGATTACGTTGCAAGTAAGCTCGGCTTTGATGAAGCCGAAAATGCGGTATTTATGGTGGCAACCACCGATTACAAGGGCAACGTATTATTCGTCTTTGATAACGGACGTGTTGCCAAGGTAGCGCTTAGTGCTTATGCTACGAAAACTAACCGTAAAAAGTTAATCGGCGCATATACCGACAAGCATACGCTTCACACCATACTGTATACCGAAAGTGAGAGTGATATTTTACTCACTTCCACAAACGGTCGTATGTTGCTTGTAAATTCGGCTTCACTTCAAACAAAATCCACAAGGGACAATGGCGGTGTTGCTGTTATGACACAGAAAAAGGGACAACGCATATTTACGGCAGAAATTTATAAAGAGGGAAGTCTTGAAAATCCGCATCGCTACCGTACCCGCAATTTACCTGCGGCAGGTAGCTTTAAGGCGGCACCAAAGGCAGAACAGTTGTCAATATAAAAAAACCGCTTCGATATTTCGAAGCGGCTGTCAGCAAAAATTTGATAGGCAAACGCATATATATTCAAAATGGCTGACAATTATAATATTGCACCTAAAACACATTTTATGTTAGGAATTATTTGACAAAACTAACGCAATGCTATAATATATTTAAGATAAAAATTTTTGGAGGGACCAGTTTTGGCAAAAGAACTTGCAAAGGTTTACGATTCACGTGAGGTCGAAGACCGCATTTATAAAACCTGGCTTGACGGCAATTATTTTCACGCCCGTTGTGAAGAGGGTAAGGATACATACACAATAGTTATTCCGCCACCCAACATCACAGGTCAGCTTCATATGGGACATGCTCTTGACAATACGTTGCAGGATATTCTTATCCGTTTTAAGCGTATGCAGGGCTTTGATACACTTTGGTTACCTGGTACCGACCACGCTTCCATTGCTACCGAGGCTAAAATCGTTGAGGCTATGCGCAAGGAAGGCATCACTAAAGAGGATATCGGTCGTGACGGCTTTTTAGAGCGTGCTTGGAAATGGAAAGAACAGTATGGCGGCAGAATTATTGAGCAGCTTAAGAAAATGGGCTCATCTTGTGACTGGGAACGCGAGCGCTTTACACTTGACGAGGGTTGCAGCAATGCCGTTAAAGAGGTTTTTGTAGGACTTTACAAAAAGGGTCTTATCTATCGCGGTGAGCGTATTATAAACTGGTGTCCTCATTGTTTAACATCAATTTCGGATGCCGAGGTTGAATACGAGGAGCAGGCAGGTCATTTCTGGCATTTACGCTACCCACTTGTTGATGGAAGCGGCTATTTAGAGCTTGCCACAACCCGTCCCGAAACCTTGCTTGGTGATACTGCCGTTGCAGTTAATCCGAGTGACGAAAGATATAAAGATTTAGTTGGCAAAATGCTTGATTTGCCACTCGTTCACCGTCAAATACCGATAGTTGCCGACGATTACGTTGAAACCGATTTTGGTACAGGTGTTGTTAAGATTACACCTGCGCACGACCCCAATGACTTTGAAGTAGGTCTTAGACACAATCTTCCCGTTATCAACGTAATGACCGACGATGCCAAAATCACCGATGACTATCCGAAATATGCAGGTATGGACCGTTATGAGGCAAGAAAGGCAATCGTTGCCGATTTAGAGGCCGAGGGCGCACTTGTTAAGATTGAAGATTACGCTCACAACGTTGGCACCTGCTATCGTTGCAGCACAACTGTTGAGCCTCGCGTATCAAAACAGTGGTTCGTTAAGATGAAGCCTTTGGCTACACCCGCTATTGATGCCGTTAAAAACGGCGAAACAAAGTTCGTTCCACAGCGTTTCGAAAAGGTTTATTTCCACTGGCTCGAGAATATCAGAGACTGGTGTATTTCACGTCAGCTTTGGTGGGGTCACAGAATTCCCGCTTGGTATTGTGCCGATTGTGGCGAGATTACCGTATCAAAAACCGATGCGTGCGCTTGTGAGCATTGCGGCAGCAAAAACATTAAGCAGGACCCCGATACGCTCGATACGTGGTTCTCATCGGCTCTCTGGCCCTTCTCAACACTTGGTTGGCCTGAGGAAACTGCCGACCTTAAACACTATTATCCCACCAATACCTTGGTTACAGGCTACGATATAATTCCGTTCTGGGTAATGCGTATGATGTTCTCAGGCATCGAGCAAACAGGTCAGGTTCCGTTCAATACGGTTCTTATCCACGGACTTGTTCGCGACTCACAGGGCAGAAAGATGTCTAAATCGCTTGGTAATGGTGTTGACCCGCTTGAGGTTATCGAGCAGTACGGTGCCGATGCGCTTCGCTTTACCTTGGCAACAGGTAACAGCCCGGGTAATGATATGCGTTATATTCCTGAGCGTGTTGAGGCAAGCCGTAACTTTGCCAACAAGCTTTGGAATGCGGCACGCTTTATACTTATGAATCTGAAATCAGATGAAGTAATGCCGTTGCCCGAAACACTTACGCTTGAAGATAAGTGGATACTCTCTAAATATAACAGCCTCGTTGCAGAGGTTACCGAGAATCTCGATAAATTCGAGCTCGGTCTTGCTGTTCAGAAGTTATACGATTTCATTTGGGACGTATATTGCGACTGGTACATTGAAATCACAAAATCACGTCTTAACGGTGACGATGAAGCGTCTGCAAATAATGCACGTGCGGTACTCGTTTACGTGTTTGACGGCATACTTAAATTATTGCATCCGTTTATGCCGTTTATCACCGAAGAAATTTGGCAGGCAATCCCGCATGACGGCGAGTCGATTATGATTGCCGAGTGGCCTAAATTCAACTCAAATCTTGCATTTAATAATGAAGAAACCGAGTTTGAAAAAATAATGGCAGCAATTAAAGCAATACGCAATCGCCGTGCCGAAATGAACGTTCCGCCCTCACGCAAGGCAAACGTTACTATTGAGACCGAGTCTCAGCAGACCTTTATCGACGGTCAAAGCTTTATTTGCCGTTTGGCATATGCTTCTGCCGTTTCGGTTGTTGGCAAGGCAGAGGAGAACGATGCCGTTTGCATTATTACAGACGATGCAAAAATCTATTTGCCGCTTGCAGAATTGGTTGATTTCTCAGCCGAACTTGAAAGACTTGGCAAGGAACTACAAAAGGCCATAGTCGATAAGGAATTCTTCGAGAAGAAGCTTAACAATCCCGGCTTTATTGCCAAAGCACCCGAGCAACTTGTCGCTACTCAGCGCGAGCAGCTTGCAAAGGTTCTTGAAAAGATTTCTATGCTCGAGTCAAGCATTGCCGATATAAAGGCTAAAATGTAATAAAATTTAATACTTGTCCAAAAAGCGACAAAATTCACAAGGTAAAACCTCTATAATCGTATAGAGGTTTTATTTTTTTGTCTTGGAGGTAATAAAATGGCAGTAAGAATTCAACAAACAGGCGAGGTGTTGTCGGCATATTTAAGCGGCGAGTTAGACCACCATACCGCAAAAGAAATGCGCGAGCAGATTGATAGCGCACTCGACCTAAATATGCCCACGCTACTTATAATCGATTTTACCGATGTTGGCTTTATGGATTCGTCGGGCATAGGGCTTGTTATGGGCAGATACAGAAAAATCGCAAAGGCGGGGGCTTCACTTCACGTAACGGGTACTTCGCCGCAAATATATAAGGTTATGAAGCTTGCAGGCATTGAGCGACTTGCAAGACTAGAAAAAGGAGAATAAATATGAAGGTAATTAACGAATTTAAAATGACAGTTCTGTCAAAGTCAACCAACGAATCATTTACACGTGCCGCTGTATCGGCATTTGCGCTTCAACTTGACCCAACAATTGATGAATTAAGTGATATAAAAACTGCGGTTAGCGAGGCGGTTACCAACTGCATAGTCCACGCCTACCGTGAGTCACTTGGCAAAATTTACATAACGGCGCAGATTCGTGACGATTATTCCATCCTTATTCGTATTCGCGATAGGGGCTGCGGTATTGATAATATCGAACAGGCAATGCAGCCTCTATTTACCACTGCAGGCGGTGAGCGTGCAGGGCTTGGTTTTGCCGTTATGCAGAGCTTTATGGATAGCCTTAAAGTTCGTTCGAAGGTTGGCGGTGGGACAAGCATAACTATGGTTAAAAAAATCAGTATGAGAACAAACGGCAATGTTAGTAAATAAAGAGGAAGAGTTCATAAAAGAAAATTTAGGGCTGGTACATTCTTGTTGCCGCAGATTTACGGGCAGAAATATCGAATACGACGATTTGTTTCAAGCGGGCTGCGTCGGGCTTTTAAAAGCATCACGTGATTTTGACGAAACACGAGGCTTTATGTTTTCGACCTACGCTGTGCCCGTCATATTGGGCGAGATTAAAAGATTATTTCGTGATGGCGGTGCAATTAAGGTCTCACGTTCACTAAAGGAGTTATCCCTAAAGGTCGTGCGAATGGGCGAGCAGTTTGAAAAACAAAAAGGTAGGGCAGCAACGGTTAGCGAATTAGCCGAGATGCTGTCGGTCACTACCGACGAAATAAATGAAGCAATAAATATTTCGGTACCGCCAGCATCTTTAACTTATTACGATGAAAACGGTATAAAAGAAAAAGATTTGCCCACAATAAACGAAGAGGAAAAAATATACAATCGTTTAGATATCGGCAGAGCGCTTGAAGATTTGTGTGAGGATGAGCAAAAAATTGTGTTTTATCGGTTCTTTTGCGGCTATACTCAAAACAGAGTAGCGCTTACTCTCAATATGACTCAGGTGCAGGTTTCACGAAAGGAAAAAAAGATTATGGAAAAAATGCGCAAAAAACTCGATTAACGCCTTAGAAAAATGTGCAAAATTATCACTAATATTCCACAATGCATAAAACATTAAAAAAGTTCAAAAAAAGTTGAAAAAAAGTTTAAAAATTGCTTGACAAAGGTATTGCATTGTGGTATTATATTCTGGCACCCGCAAAAAAACGGGCGCACAAAACGGACCTTGAAAATTAAACAACGACGAACTAATAAGGACCCGACGATTCTTAAGAGAAATCAAGAGAAATCAAGGACAAAGAAATGCGTCAGCATTTA
>SVOR01000021.1 GCA_015066295.1 Oscillospiraceae bacterium | reverse complement strand
AATAAATTTGCTACTATTTCGAAGATATGAAAACGCAGTAATACTTTGTGTCTTACAAGTTTTCATAGCAAGAAAAAGTGCAAATTTATCTGAAAAACCAATTAATCCCTAATCGCAACACCCGAAAGAGATGGTTTTTCTTTGTAGAAAATTAAAACAAAATAATGTCGAAGGAGCTTTGATAAACCAACTTTTGCGCTCAGGTACCTCAGTTGGAGCAAATATTCATGAAGCCAAATATGCCCAAGGCACTAAAGACTTTATTTCTAAACTTGAAATTGCATTGAAATAATGTAACGAAAGCGAATATTGGTTAGAGCTTCTCTTTGAGGTGAACAGCATTTCAAAGGAAGAATTTACGGCATTTCAAAAAGACTGTATCGAGCTAAGACGTATGCTCGTTTCTTCCGTAACGACATTAAAGAAAAAACAATAAACGGATAAGCAAGGTTCGCCTCTACTAAATCCTTACCCCTATCCCCTAAATCCTAATAAAAAAACACCCGAACGTGTCGTTCGGGTGTTTTTGATTTAAATTATTACTGATTATTCATAGCTGAGGTCCAGAGGTCGCTCCAGGTGATTTCTTCGCCTTCGCCGTCTACGGTGTAATCTACTGTGATTACGTCCTCAACCGAAATCTCTTCAGTAGTAAGTGCGGGGTTAACATACTTTTTCATTTCAGTTTTCTCCCTTCTAATATTACTTACCTATAGCTTCTAATACTTCGTTATAGGTGCGTACAATTACGTCAGTATATACATACTTGGTTTCGCCGTCTACTTCGTATGCAACGTACATTCTTGAGGAAATCTCAACGTCATAATATGACGTAGGAATTCCTACAAGGTTAATTGCAATATCTGAGAATGTGTCTGTAAGCGTAACAACCTTAGTTACCTGCTGACGTGCAACATTCTTAGTATCTACTGTAAGTTCACCTTCGAGAAGTCCCTTCGGGATTAAGAGCATACCAACCTCGGTTATCTCGTAAACGGTATCGCCAACCTTTATTCTGTTATCCAACGTGCCAACTGCAGTATTTGTGGTTGAACGCTTAATAAGGTCGGTACGAGCACCAAAACGAATTGCACTTCTCTCTTCCCAAACAGACGCACCTGCCATTACGGTGTTGAAGGTGCCGTCATCCGGAATGTACTCTACTGAAATCACTGTATTTGCAAGGTCGTCAGCAGTAAAGGTGTAAACCAAACCTGTGTTATCGTGATTGAGGTTTGCACGCATATCACCATTAACTATAAGTGAAAGGGTCTTTACCTTGTAGCCATCTGCCGGAGCGAGTGCTACAGTATAAGTGTTGTCAGAACCAACAACAGCCTCAACAGCTGCTGTACCTTCACCTGTGATATTGATAGTAGCCTCAGGCTCGGGGGGAGCTACTTCAGCTGCAATAGCCTCGGGCATATCATTTGAGTTAAGGTAAACCTTAAAGCTCTTGGCATAAGCGCTTCTCTGATAACCTACAATAGCAGGATAACCGGGAGCAGTCTGCTCAGCCCACGGATAGTTAGTAGCTACTGTTGAATCAAGTAACTCTTCACCATCGTAATAAATATTTACCTTTGAACCGTTATATACACCTTTTATAGTGTGGAAGTCACCGGTACCAACCCATGCTTTATCTTCATTAGTCTCAATTGTCTTTGCTGTGCCAAGCTCGCGGTAAACGCTGCTTGTCTGGGGTAGACGAACACCAACCTTGTAGTTCTGCAATACGTAGAAAGGAATACCATTAAAGTTCCATGCGCCTGCTTCATCTAACTGCATACGACCTGCAACACCGGCGCCCCATGCTGTAGAATCGTAATTAGGATCTGCATTGGAAGCCATATTAGATTCAACGGTGTAGTCGGCAAAGTCCTTAAATATTTCGTCCTTGTAAAGCATAGTAACACCATCACCTGGTTTTACATAGGTGGCATTTTTTAAGTTCACTTCTGACTTCACAGCACCTGTTTTGGAATCCAAAAGTAACCAATCTTCTGCCACAAAGGTATTTTGGTTTAATTTGGGGATGTTAACAAGATAGAAATTGGTTTCACTTGCTTCTTTAGCAATAACCCAAACATTTTTGCTAACGCCTTCATAGGTAGCGGTTAATTTGTAGTTACCGGCAGCGTATACAGAAACCTTTTTACCTTCATTGTTAAGATATAGGTTTTCTTGTTTCTTGGCAGTCCAAGTAATATCTGCGCCCGAAACGACGTTGCCTTCGGTAATCTCAACGTCAACGTATTTTAGGTCAACGCCTGTGTTCTCATTCATCGGGATAGCGGGTGCGTCACAAGAAACGGTATATACCTCAGGCTCAACATACACATAAGTCGGTGCTAATTTGTTGGAGTTAAGCTTAACCTTAAAGGTCTTAACATATGCGTTTGAGCCATAGCCTGTAACGGCAGGATAGCCGGGATCTATCTGGTCAGTACACGGATAATTTGCAGCTTCTGTTGAAGTGAACAACAACTGATTATCATAATAAAACTGTACCGTAGAGCCGCTAAAAACACTTTTTACATCGTGGTATTGTTGGTTATTAATCCACGCTTTATTCGCGTTAGTTAAATCTGCTTTTGCTGTGCCAAGCTCTCGGAAAACTTTTCCGTCATCGGGTCTGCGAACACCAACCCTGTAATCCTGCATTATGAAAGAAACAACACCCTTATAACTAGTTTTCCAAGCGTTGTCTTCATCTAAATACACACGACCTGCAACACCTGCACCCATTTTCACTGTAGAGGAAGTAGATGATGCGTTGGATGCTACCTTAGCTTCAACGGTATAGTCGGCAAAGTCCTTGAATATTTCATCTTTGGGAAGTATCATATGACCATAACCCAGCTTTATATAGCCAGCTTGATTTTGATCATCTACACTAGTCTTCGCACTGCCGGAATTGACGTCGAATAAATACCAATCCTCTAACACAAAGGTGTTTTTGTTTAATGTTTTGTTAAGAAGATAGAAATCGGTCTCTTCTTCGGTTTTAGCCATAACGTAGATGGTTTTGCTTACATCACCTACAGTTGCGGTTAATTTGTATGTGCCCTTAGCCAAAGCTTCGATTATTTTGGTGGCGGGGTCAAACGATAAACCGTCTTGGCTTTCTGCTGACCAAGTAATATTGGCACCTGAAACTACAGTGCCGCGTTCCATTTCTACCGAAATGTCTGCGAGATTGACCTTAGTCATCTCATTCATTAAAATTGCGGGGGAGCCGTATGAAACTACATAAGGTTCAGTTTCATCGGAAGCGAAGGCCATTAGCGGCAATGCTGAGAAAATCATTACAGCAGCCAGCAAAAATGCCAACACTTTAGAAAGATTTTTGCCCTTCATAAAATTTACCTCCTAGTACTTTAAAATATATAAAAATTGCTCAATTTTAATATAATAAATATTTTGCTCTTCTACAATAGGTAAAATTAAGATAAAATGTTGTAAAACAAAGATTTTTTATTTTTTTTGGAATTAACAATACCCTCGACCCTATTTATCGCTCGAATTTCTAACCCCAAAATCCTAACCCCTAAATCCTAAAAGCCCTTCTTACCTAAAGGATGCTTGCGATATTGTGAGGCGTGGCTCACAGCGATATTTTCTTTTGAAAAATGTTTTTCAAAAAGAAAGCGCTATAAAAGACTTGGGGTTTTGCGATATTACATTCGTGCCTTTCTCACGGCGAAAGCCGTATATCGCGCGGTTTACGCATATCGCATCGGGATATATCGCTCGGGCTATGCACGAATATAACTGAGGCGCACTTCTTAAGAAGTGCGCCTCAAAGTCCCGTTGTTTTTTAATGAACTATTTGCGGTATGCTGTCGTCTATTGCCCAGAAGGAATAGCTGTTATCGTTTGCATAGTCGATAATTTTTTGCAGTGCGCCTGCGGTGGTTTTCTTGGTGCCGAGGTCGTGCATCAGCACCACGTTGGTGCGCTTCTTTTTAAGACCGTTTATTGTATTCTTATAAATGGCATTGGACGAAAGGCTGCCCGAGGCATCGCCGCTTGATACGTTCCAGTCGAAATAGCGCCAACCCTCGTTGGTAACCCTAACCTTGAGTTTTTTCATAATGCCGCTCGAATACCTATTAGAAACGGTGTTTGAGCTACCACCGGGGAAACGCATTATCTTGGAATCATAGCCCGTATCCTTATACAGCTTATCGTGAAGCTTATTTATATTGTTCATAAATGCGGTTTCGCTTTTATAGATTGTTGCATAATCGTGAGAGTAGCCATGTATACCGATGGCATGCCCCTCGTTAATCATACGTTTAATTATGGGCAGCTTGCTTTTATCATAATTGCAGATAAAGAAGGTTGCCTTAACGTTGTTTTTCTTTAATATATCAAGCACTGTTATAGTCACGTTGCTGGGGCCATCGTCAAAGGTAAGGCAAATGCGGTTTTTGGTGGGGTCCTCGGGGACACGCACAACAACACGTCTTGTAACCGTCTTTTTATTGCCGCAAGAGTCGGTAACCGAGTAGCTTCGTATATAGGTGCCGAGAATTGCGGTATTAACGCTGCCCGAAATTTTTAGTTTGTCGGTAACGTCGCCGTCCATATCGTCCTTGGCGGTGGCACCCTGCTCGGTATACTTGCCGCCTACATTTATATATATAGTAGATTTACCCTTAAGGGTTATTACGGGTGCGACAATATCTTTAATTTCGATTTCTCTAATTAAGGTTGATTTATTGCCCGACAAATCGGTAACTGTATATATAATATTGTATTTTTCATCGTTTATTTTCTTTTTGGTGATTTTAATATTTTCGGTAAGCTCTCCGTCATAGTTATCGGTTGCGGCGGCACCCGATTCCTTATAAAACTTCATATCTGAAACAATAATTTTGTTTTTGCCGTTAAGCTTAATTTCGGGCGCAACCTTATCGGTAACGTTAACGGTACGTGTGGCTTTGTAAACCTTTTTGCCGTTTTTATATGAATACGTAATATTGTATTTACCCACAACCGAGGTGTCTACCTTGCCCGAAACGGTTACTGCATCGGTAACGTCATCATTACCGAGGGTTGCCGAATAACCACTTTCGGTATACTCGCCAAAAACGGGGATTTCCATTTTATAGCTGCCCTTTAGGGTTATTTTAGGCTCTAATAAAATTGAAATCAAAGCAACAACCGTTATCGCTATCGAGAGCGATGCGCTAACAACGGCAAGCATTATGTTTTTGCCCAATTTGTTTTTATAAAAAAGAAATACCGACAGCCCCGATAAAATTAGGGCTGAACCTATTATTATTAAATTTAATTCTAAATTTCCCATACTCACTTATCCTATACTAATTCGCCAATACAATATCCGTCGCTCGCCACCGTGAGCTTTACCTTCGCTATTTTTCCGCAAAGGTTAGTATCACTCTCTACCTTAACGCAGGTATAGTTTTCGGTGTAGCCTGAATATATATTATTATGTGCCGTTTCAAACAATACATTGGTTTCAAGCGAAATTTGTGTTTTTAAAAATTCCTGCTCGCAAAGACTCGCCGCCTTTATCATCTCGCGACTGCGTTTTTCTTTTTCGGCATTTGGCACCTGACAAGGCAGAGCGTGCGCCACGGTGCCTGCACGACGAGAATAGGCAAAGACGTGGGTTTTTGCAAAGCCGACTTTTTTTACAAATTCAAGATTTTCTGCAAACTCGGTTTCATCCTCACCTGCAAAGCCGACCATAACGTCGGTGGTGATGGAGCTGTTTTTAAAGGTGTTTCTGATTCGGTTTACCAAATCCATATAAAAGGCTGAATCGTAATGGCGGTTCATCCTTTTAAGGGTTTTGTCGCAACCCGACTGAAGCGATAAGTGGAACTGCGGACAAAACTTTTTCTCAAGCGACAAGCGTTTTAACATTTCATCACTCATGTGGTCGGGCTCAAGCGAGCCTAAACGGATACGCTTTATACCCTCGGCCGCGGCGACGGCATCGACGGCATCGCAAAGGGTATGCCCCGTATCACGACCAAAGGATGTTAGATTTATGCCAACGAGGACAACCTCACAAAAGCCATTATCGGCAAGTGTGCGAGCCTCCTGCCTTATACTTTCAATAGATTTTGAACGAATGGCACCGCGCGCTGTTGGTATTATGCAATAGGTGCAGTAGCGGTCACAACCGTCCTCGATTTTCATAAAAGCACGTGTATGCTCGCCAAACGAGGTAATGTTTGGTGTGTTAAATTTTTCATCTCGCGTGTGCTCGCCCACCTCAACAATGCGCTCGCCATTACTTAAAAAGCGTGCGACAAGGTTCGGTATATCGGCGGGTGACGTGTTGCCGGCAACAACGTCGGCTTCAAGTAACGCGGCGCTCTCGCGAGAGAATGCCTGTGGCATACAACCCGTAAGCACGGTGACGGCCGACGGATTTTTCTTTCTGAATCGGCGCAGCATCTGACGGCTCTTGCGGTCACTCTCAGCAGTAACGGTGCAGGAATTTATAACAAAAACATCGGCAGGTATTTCATTGCCGACAACGGTGTAGCCCGCTCGCTCAAACAGCTCTGCCATACACTGTGTTTCATATTGATTAACTTTACATCCCAAGGTGTAAAAGGATACCGTCATTTCTACTCTCCAAAACATTATTTAGTATATATAAATTATATGACAAAAAAACAATTTTTTCAACATATTTCAAAGTCCTGATTTTGGGACAGTAAAAAAATTAAAATAAAATTGTAAAAAAGATGTTGACAAATCAAAAAACATCGATTATAATAAAAATACAGAAAACGAACAAATGTTCGGTAAGGAGAAATTACTATGACATTAGGCATGTTTATACAGACTTTATTGGAACTCAGCGCAGTTGCATTTATTATATGGGGACTATTTAACGAGCAGAAGTTGGTACGCTTTGAGGAGCGCATTAAGGCTGCTTTCCGTCGCCGTCAATTAAAGGTGACACAAAAGAAGTCACCCTGCAATAATCATTGCGCATAAATTAAGTCCATCTTTTAATTTCACATACAAAACACAAAACATCCGGTTAAGGTTTACCCTTGCCGGATGTTTTGTTTTATTTTATTTTAATTAAACTCTTTTAATACCAATGGTAACCTTTTCGCCGTTGATATCCCAATCCTTAACAAAGCCATCGGGTGTAGCTACTGCGAGTGCATCGGCGAGTGTATCGCCAACGATATCGTCCTTCTTGGTTGCAGCCAATTCACAAATAACCTCGCTGCCCGAAATGGTAATTTCGATGTGGTCGCAAACGTTAAAGTCGGCTTCCTTACGCATGGTTTGAATTTTGCTTACAAGCTCTCTGATATAGCCCTCGTCAATAAGCTCTTTTGTAAGGGTTGTATCAATGGCAACCGTAATGCCGTTATCGGTAAGGGATGAGAAGCCTTCCTTCTGAGCCGCCTCGATAAGCAGGTCCTCAGCGGTAAGCACAACCTCGCCACCGGGTAGGTCGAACTTAAGTGCGCCCTCGCTATCGAGTGTGACCTTTGCAGCAGAGCCGTCAATTTCGGAAAGCACGCGTCTAATATCGTTTAACTGCTTGCCGTATTTCGGACCAACCGTTTTGAGTTGGGGCTTAAAGTTGTAGGTAACAAAGCCGTCAACTGCATCGGTAAACTCAACACTCTTAATATTAAGCTCATCCTTAATAATGTCGGTGTAGGTAGCATCCAAATCTGAGTCGAGCTTTACAAACATCTTATTAAGGGGCTGACGGTTTTTAAGGTTAGAACCGTTACGTGCCGCACGTCCCATAACAACGATTTCGAGCACCTTTTTCATATTATCCTCAAGGGAGGCATCAATGCGGTTTTCGTCAACCGTCGGGAAGGAGCAGAGATGCACGCTAACGGGCGCCGCTTTATCTACGTTGCAAACTAAATTGCGGTAGATGTTTTCTGCCATAAAGGGTATCATCGGTGCCGCGGTTTTAGCCGTAACAACGAGCGCCTCGTAAAGTGTCATATAAGCCGCAATCTTATCGTCGGTCATACCCTGTACCCAATATCTTTCACGGCCACGACGGACGTACCAGTTGCTCATTTCATCAACGAATTCCTGCAAAGCACGTGCTGCTTCGGGAATACGATAGTTAGCGAGGTTGTTGTCAACCGCCTTTACGGTAGAGTTAAGGCGAGAGAGCAACCATTTATCCATAACCGATAACTTGCAGTCGGCAAGGTTATACTTAGTTGGGTCGAACTTATCTATATTGGCATAAAGCACGTAGAAGGCATAGGTGTTCCAAAGGGTACCCATAAACTTGCGTTGGCCCTCGACAACGGCTTTACCGTGGAAGCGGTTGGGCAACCAAGGAGCCGAGTTGGTGTAGAAATACCAACGAATTGCATCGGCGCCATAGGTCTCGAGTGCATCAAACGGGTCAACGGCGTTGCCCTTTGATTTGGACATCTTTTGACCGTTTTCATCCTGAACGTGACCGAGAACGATAACGTTCTTAAAGGGAGCCTTATCGAAAATAAGGGTTGATATTGCAAGCAAGGAATAGAACCAACCACGAGTCTGGTCAACCGCCTCAGAAATAAAGTCTGCGGGGAACTGACTCTCGAATAAGTCCTTATTCTCAAAAGGATAGTGATGCTGTGCAAACGGCATTGCGCCCGAGTCAAACCAACAGTCGATAACCTCAGGTACGCGGCTCATCTGCTTGCCGCACTTCTCACACTTAATTGTTACTGCATCGACGTAAGGGCGGTGAAGCTCGATATCATCGGGACAGTTGTCGGACAATTCTTTAAGCTCGGCAATTGAGCCGATAGAATGGATGTGACCGCATTCGCACTGCCAGATGTTAAGCGGTGTGCCCCAATATCTGTTACGTGAGATGCCCCAGTCCTGAACGTTTTCGAGCCAGTCGCCGAAGCGTCCCTTACCGATGCTCTCGGGTATCCAGTTAATTGTGTTGTTATTCTTAATAAGGTCGTCGCGAACCTCAGTCATCTTAATAAACCATGACTCACGCGCATAGTAGATAAGTGGCGTGTCACAACGCCAGCAGAACGGATAATCGTGCTCGAACTTGGGTGCATCGAATAAAAGTCCTGCTTTTTCGAGGTCAACGAGCACAAGCGGGTCGGCATCCTTAACAAACTTGCCGGCATATGGGGTCTCCTCGGTAAGCTCGCCCTTGCCGTTTACAAACTGAACAAAGGGAAGGTCATACTTACGGCCAACCTTAGCGTCATCCTCACCAAATGCGGGAGCGATGTGAACGATACCTGTACCGTCGCTCATAGTAACGTAAGAGTCGCAAACAATGTAGTGACCCTTCTTATTCTGCTTTTCGCAAACGGGTGTTACAAAATCAAATAGCGGCACGTACTCTTTATGCTCAAGATCTGCGCCCTTAAAACTCTGGAGCACTGTATATGCAGGTGTGTCATCCTCTGATAATTTGCCAAGCACCTTATCGAGCAGAGCCTCTGCTATATAATAGGTGTAGCCGTCAACGGCGCTAACCTTGCAATAGGTGTCATCGGGGTTTACACAAAGTGCAACGTTTGAGGGAAGCGTCCAAGGTGTTGTTGTCCACGCAAGGAAGTAAGCATCCTCGCCCACAACCTTAAAACGAACAACGGCACTGCGCTCCTTAACGTTTTTATAGCCCTGCGCTACCTCGTGTGAAGAAAGCGGTGTTCCGCAACGAGGACAGTAGGGCACAATTTTAAAGCCCTTATATAAAAGCTTCTTTTCAAAAATCTTTTTGAGTGCCCACCACTCCGACTCGATAAACTCGTTATGATAGGTAACGTATGGATTTTCCATATCTGCCCAGAAACCAACGGTGTGCGAAAAGTCCTCCCACATACCCTTGTACTTCCAAACACTCTCTTTACAATGGTCGATAAACGGCTCAAGACCGTATTTTTCAATCTGCTCCTTACCGTCAAGGCCAAGTAACTTTTCAACCTCAAGCTCAACCGGTAGACCGTGAGTATCCCAACCTGCTTTTCTGGGTACCATACAGCCCTTCATTGTGCGGTAACGCGGAATCATATCCTTAATAACACGTGTTAGCACGTGGCCGATATGCGGCTTACCGTTAGCGGTTGGCGGACCATCATAGAAAACGTAAGGCTCGCCATCACGGCGCTCCTCAATACTCTTTTCAAATATTTTTTCGTCAACCCAGAATTTTCCAATCTTCTTTTCTTCCTCGACGAAGTTAAGGTTAGGTGAAATACTGTCGTACATAAAAACCCTCCTAAATAAAAAAGAGACCCCGTCCATAACAGGACGAAAGCCAGCTTTCGTTAACCACCTATTACACAAGACCATCATCTGCGGTTCTTTTAACGGGGAACAACCGGTACGGGCCTACTTTATTCGGCCGACAGCTCCAAAGTGATTTTCACACACGCGCTACTTTCGTCGGGCTTGCACCCTCCCCGACTCGCTAAGGATTTGACACGTGGCTACTCTCTTTTTCATAGCCTTTTTATATCTCTATGTATTCTAACATACTTTTTTATTAAATTCAACCTTAATTTTCTAAATCCTAACCCCTAAATCCTAAATCCTAAATAATAAGACATCCCTACCCTTGCATATCTTTTTAAAAAGGAAGGGATTTTATGATTTGGCAGCTTTTAATGAAAATTGCATCCTCTTTGTTTTATTTTGCGCTTCACGTAACACCTGCTGGCTCGTTTCCGCCGCCCCTTAAAGCAAAAGAAGAGACGGCACTGCTACAAAGGATGAAAAACGGTGATGCCGAGGCTAAAAACAAGCTTATTGAACACAATTTAAGACTGGTAGCGCATATTGTAAAAAAATATTACAGCGCTGCGAGCGAGCAGGAGGATTTAATATCCATCGGCACCATAGGGCTTATTAAGGGGGTCACATCCTTTAAGGCAGAAAAGGGCATTCGCCTTGCAACCTATGCGGCGAGGTGCATTGATAACGAAATACTAATGCACTTTCGCGCACTTAAAAAGACGGCACAGGACGTTTATATAAGCGACCCCATCGATACCGACAAAGACGGCAACACGCTGACGCTCATCGATATAATTGCCGACGACACCGATATCGCCGAGCAGATTGATATAAAACTTAAGCTTCAAAAATTAAAAACAATTATAAACCACGCACTTGACGAGCGTGAAAAAACAATTATTTGCTACCGCTACGGCATTGGCGGCTGCAAAGAACTTACTCAACACGAAATAGCACACCGACTTGGCATTTCGCGTTCCTACGTGTCCCGCATAGAAAAAGCCGCCCTAATAAAATTAAGGCAGCTTTTTTAAAGATTTAATTAACTATTCGTCTTCAAATGTCCTGGCACAGGCGCAAGCACGATAAACAAGGGTTATGAGGAACATAACGAGCAATGCCACACCAAGCACTATAACAGCGGCAAGTGCGCCGAGAATAGCCTCAGAAAATACTGCGCCTAAAATTACGCCAACCAACGTAACAACCAAACCTGCTACCACAGCAAGCAGGATATTAAGGCAGCAGCATCTACCAAAAAGGTTTCTGCAACCGTTACACATATTTGTTCACATCCAGATTGTATTCACCGAATAATCGGCTAATACAATTTATGCAAAACAAGGACGGGTTGTTACTTTGCAAATTCGCTCATAGCCTTGTAAGCCATAAATACGTCAAGCTTTGCGGTGGTTTCGAAGGGGGCGTGCATTGAAAGAACGGGAACGCCGAGGTCGACTACGTCAACACCGAGATTTGCGATATATTTTGCAACGGTACCGCCGCCGCCAAGGTCTACCCTGCCGAGCTCGCCCGTCTGCCAGATGATATCTGCTTTATCGAGCATTGCGCGAACCTCGCCCACAAACTCGGCCGATGCATCGTTGGTTGAACTCTTACCGCGTGAGCCTGTGTATTTTGTAATAACAACACCATAGTTTAAGAAGGCAGCGTTTCTGCGCTCCATAACGTCCTGGAAGGTCGGGTCGGTAGCGGCATTAACGTCGGCCGACAGGCACTTTGATGCACGAAGTGCAACCGTACCGTCAACACCCTGCATTTTGGCCAAATCGTAAACTACGTATTTAAGGAATGCGGAATTAAGTCCCGTGTTACCGTCAGAGCCGATTTCCTCTTTATCTGCCAAAATGGTAACCAAGGATTTTTTAGGCATTTTTGTGTTTATTGCCGCCATTAAGGCAGGATATGCACAAACACGGTCATCCTGACCGTATGCGCCTATCATCGAGCGGTCGAAGCCGATGTCACACGCCTTAACCGCAGGCACGCACTCAAGCTCTGCCGATAAGAAATCGGCCTCGGTAATGCCATATTTTTCGTTGAGTATCTTAAGGATATTAAGCTTAACCTTTTCGCTTATATCATCGTCTTTAAAAGGGTGACTGCCCACAAGTATATTAAGCTCCTCGCCCTTAATAGCCTCAGCAAGCACACGCTTTGCCTGCTCGGTTGCTAAGTGCGGCAATAAATCGTTAACAACGAATTTAGGGTCGCCGTCATCCTCGCCTATATTAACCTCAACCACGCTGCCATCGGTTTTAGCAAATACACCGTGGAGTGCCAACGGCACTGTGGGCCACTGGTATTTACGAATACCGCCGTAATAATGGGTTTTAAAGAGCGCTAATTCAAGCTCCTCATAAAGCGGGTTAGGTTTTAGGTCAAGGCGGGGCGAGTCAATGTGCGCCGCCGTTATCTGTACGCCGTTTTCGGCCGAGCATTCGCCAACGTTTACGAGTGCTAACGACTTGCCTCTGTTATTTATATAGTAGCGGTCGCCCGCAGCGTACTTTTTGCCTGCAACGTACTCACTAAATCCCGCAGCCTCGGCCAATTTAATAGATGCCTTAACGGCCTCGCGCTCGGTTTTAGAATCATCGAGGTATTTTTTATAGCCCTCACAAAAGGCATCTGCCTCGGCAAGAACGGCATCGTCGCTTACAAGTCTGCCGTTTTTACGATTTAAAAAGAGCTTTTCCTTTAATAATTGTGCTTCGGTTTTATCAGCCATTTTTTATGCCTCCTAAAATATCTTTTATTAAAATATCAAAATTATTTATAAACTCATCTGCGCTACCGTTATTGGTTAGCACAAAATCGCACTTTTCTTTATAAAACTCATCGGGCTTGCCTGCATTTATGCGGCTTTCTGCCCTATCAGGAGTTAGGTTATCTCTCGCAACAATGCGGTTATGCCTTACCTCTCGGTCGGCTATAACGCCAATAACCTTATCGCACAAATTATCGGCACCGCCCTCAAAGAGTGTTGGCGCATCAAGTAAAATATATTCTTCTTTTGCTCTGCTTATTAAATTTTTAATTTCGTCTACTATAAACGGCAAAATTGTTTTGTTTAAAAGCTCGGTTTGTTCTTTGCTTGCAAATGCCTTTTGGGCGAGCCTTTGGCGGTCTATATTGTCACCCGACAATATATCGCTTCCAAAAACGTTGCAAAGCGCAATTTTTACATCCTCAGTTTGTTGGACTTTATGTGCTACGGCGTCACAATCGACCACAAAAAAACCGTTATCGCGAGCCTTATCACACAAAAGGCTCTTGCCGGCTCCCGTTTGTCCCGTAAGACCTAAAACAAATTTCATAATTCTATCACCTTAAAGGCGGCGGCACGAATAAGTCGGTTGTAAACCGCCAAGCCCACACCCGTTTTTGACGGGGCGTGAACATACACTTCCTTGTAATTTTCCTTATCAATATCCCTTAAAATACCAAATATATTATGCGCGAGGGTGCTTTCATCAAGGCGGCTGCCGTAAACAATAAAGGGGATTTTTATGCCCTCATCCTCACTAAAACAAATTGCGGCACTGTTTTGCTTTTCATTAACGTAGTCTGCAAAAGCCTTGCCGTCACCCTCAACAAGATAAACGGTGGTTTTGGGTGAATAGTGCTTATACTTCATACCGGGCGACGCCACCTTATCGCCCTTTGCCTCGGATAACACCGCACTATCGACAACAATATCGGGCAAAACCTCACGAAGCTGCTCAAGTGTTACTGCACCGGGGCGGAGCAATACGGGTTTATCACCTGCAAGCGACACGACGGTAGACTCAACGCCCACCTCACTTTCGTCACCCACTATTACGGCATCAATTTTGCCGTCCAAATCATTTATAACGTGGTTGGCGCTTGTCGGGCTCGGACAACCCGATATATTAGCCGACGGTGCCGCTAAAGGTAGTTTTGCACACTCGATAACCGCCTTGGCGACGGGGTGCGACGGCATACGTACCGCCACGGTGTCAAGTCCGCGGCTAACACTATCGCACACCTTATCGGTCTTTTTTAGCACAATCGTAAAGGGACCCGGCCAAAACCTTTTTGCGCACTCGCAAGCACTTGGCGGTATATCCATCGCCACCTCGTTTAGCATATCTATATTCGATATATGAACGATTAGCGGATTATCCTGTGGTCTGCCCTTCGCAACAAAAACCTTACCGACCGCATCGTCAGAAAAAGCCGATGCCGCCAAGCCGTAAACCGTCTCGGTGGGTATAGCAACCACACCGCCGTTATTTAAAATATCGGCAGCCGTCATTATTCCCTTTTCATTGGTCGGTAATTTTAGTGTTATCATTTACTGTTCATCAGCCTTTAACATTTCGGCACGATAGAAGGTTATGAGTGAATCAATAATCTCATCTATATCGCCATTTAATATCTGTTCAATTCTATAAAGTGTAAGACCTATTCTGTGGTCGGTAACACGGCCCTGCGGATAGTTATAGGTGCGGATTCTCTCGCTTCGGTCTCCCGTACCAACCTGTGCCTTACGGTCGGATGCTATTGCATCGTTTTGCTGTTGCATCATCATTTCATAAAGACGCGAGCGCAAAACCTTCATCGCCTTATCCTTGTTCTTGTGCTGACTGCGTTCATCCTGACACTCAACAACAAGTCCTGTGGGTAGATGGGTAATACGAATTGCCGACTCGGTTTTATTAACGTGCTGACCGCCCGCACCACCCGAACGGTAGGTGTCTATCTGTAAATCGGCGGGGTTGATATCAACCTCAACCTCCTCGGCCTCGGGAAGCACCGCGACCGTAACGGTAGAGGTGTGAATACGACCCTGCGTTTCGGTTTCGGGCACACGCTGTACGCGGTGAACACCACTTTCGTATTTAAGGCGAGAATAAGCACCCTCACCCTCAATCATAAAGCTGACTTCCTTAAAGCCGCCAAGCTCAGTTTCGTTGGCACTAAGCACCTCTATTTTCCAACGGCGCGATTCGGCATACATTGAGTACATACGCATAAGACTGCCTGCAAACAGAGCCGCCTCTTCACCGCCTGCGCCGCCGCGAATTTCAACAATAACGTTTTTGTCATCGTTAGGGTCACGCGGTAAAAGCAAAATTTTAAGCTCCTCACTTGTGGCCTCAACCTTTGCCTTTGCCTCGCTGTATTCCTCTTCTACAAGCTCTTTAAAATCCTTATCAAGACCGCCTGCATCGAGCAATTCCTTAGCCTCGACTTCGGCATCCTTTGCGGCGCGGTACTCTCTGAACTTTTCTACGATAGGTGTTAACTGCTTATGCTCCTTCATTAGCTTTTTAAAGGTTTCGTTATCCGATACCACCTCGGGCTTCATAAGCTCGTTGCCTATTTCTTCAAAACGTTCTTCAACCGCTTTAAGTTTATCAAACATAAATTACTCTCCCTTAATTACTTTCTTTATGTTCTTTTCACATTTTGCCCTGGGCAACATAACTTCGTGGCCACAACCGTCGCATCTTATTTTAAAATCCATACCTATACGTGTGACGGTAAAGGTGTCAACTCCGCAAGGATGTTTTTTCTTCATAAGCAATTTATCGCCGATATTTATATCCAAAGTTATCACCCCAATACAAAAGTACATATATATTCTATTTTATTATAGCCCAAAAGATGGCAGAAGGCAATAATTTCTTGCTATAATTAAAAATAAATAGTATAATTAAGATAATATATGTTTGGGGAGATTTAATTTTGGAAAACACAGTTAGAATTTTGCATACCGCCGACCTACACCTTGGTTGCGAATTTGCCTTTTTGCCACAGGGTGAACGCGCCAAGCGAAAGGCAGAGCTTGTTTTGTGCTTTGAAAAAATCATAAAAATCTGCGAGGTCAACGAAATTGACTTTTTACTATTGGCAGGCGACGTTTTCGACAGCAATAACGTTGATGAAAATACCGTTGGCGCATTTTTGCGGGGCATCGAAAAATTGAGTGCCACCAACGTGATTTACGTTGCGGGCAACCACGACCCCCTAACCGCAAACTCACCGCTGCTTAGAGCAAGCTTACCCAAAAATTTAACCGTAATTGAGCCAAACGACCAGTGTGTCACCTTTGCTGATAAGGGTGTTAATATCTTTGGTAAGTCCTTTGGTTCAACCTATATGACGGGGGCGGAAAATTTTTCGCTTCCTGCCGATAACGATAACATAAACATTATGTTGTTGCACGGCGACACAGGTACCGATATGTCATCGGGCTACAACACCATAACCAAAGATTTTATCAAGAACAGCAATATGGATTATGTAGCACTCGGCCACGTGCATGAGTTTTCGGGTGTGAATACCGCAGGTTCAGTACGCTATGCCTACTCAGGCTGTCCCGAGCCGCACGGCTTTGATGAGCTCGGCCGCAAGGGTGTAATCTGCGCCAACATTGGCAAGGGGGTTTTTAGTTTTGATTTTGTGCCCACCGCCATACGTCGCCACGAGGAAGTTTCGGTAGACCTTGGCGACTGCACGGATAATATAGCCGCCGCCGATAAGGTGCTCGAAACACTTAAAGAAAACTACGGCGAAAATTACCGCGAAAATTTATATAAGATTATTCTGTGCGGTCAGGTTGATGAGTCGTACAAGGTAAACAAGGACGAAATTCTGCGCCGAATAAGCGACGATGTGTTCTTTGCGAAAATTAAAGACCACACCGAGATTAAACTAAATCTGCCGCTTATTGCCAAAGAAAATACGTATAGAGGCAGCTTTGTTAAAATAATGCTTGAAAAAATCGAGGCTGCCGAGGCAGCCAAAAAGGAAAAACTTAAAAAGGCACTCTTTTTAGGACTTAAAGCATTTAGCGAGGAGGTAAAATACAATGAAGATTAAAAGTATTAACGTTACCTCTTTTGGAAAATTTAAAAACTATCAGCTTAATTTCAGTGACGGCTTTAACCTTATATATGGTGAAAATGAAAACGGCAAAACAACCCTTATGGACTTTATCCGTATGATGTTTTACGGCAGTAAAAACGCCAACAAGGCAGGCTATATTAACCCCCGCAAGCGTTATGCTCCGTGGGATAGCTCGGCGATGTCGGGCAGCATTGATTTTGAACACGAGGGTAAAAACTACCGACTCGAGCGACAGTTCAGAGGCCGAAATTCGAGTGATAAAATAACCCTACTCGATTTAGATAACGGCACACTCACCGACATTTCAGGTGAGGTCGCTCCCGGTGAAAGCTTTTTTGGACTCACCCTTTCGGCTTTTGAAAAAAGCGTTTTTATTGATAATAACGTTACTTTCCACGACACCGAGGGTAGCGGCGAAATAAACTCACGTCTTGCCAACATTGAAAGTAGTGGTGACGAAACCGTTTCGTCTGCCGACGTTATAAAAAGGGTGCAGGACGCTATGTACGAGCTTCGCTCGGCAACCAACCGAGGTGGCAAAATAATAAAGGACGAGCAGTCGCTTCAATTACTTGAGGATGAATTAGCAGAGGCGCGCCGAATCGACCGCCTTCGCGCGCAAAAAGCGGAGCAAATTGCCGATAAGGAATTAGCGATTGCCGATATTTTCAAAATAAAATCGGATATATTTAACGAAATTAAAAGAAGTGAGCAGGATACAAAATACCTAAGACTTAAACAATTTGTCGAAACGGCTAATGAATACGAAGCATGCGAGAAAAGGTTGCTTTTAAGCGACGGCAGCGTTGCAGATAAAATATACTGTGACACGCTTCGAAATAAAATTACCGAGCTTAAAATTAAGCAGACCTCACTTGATAACAAGCGTCAAGAGTCGGACCGCTTATTAGAGGAAATCGCGTTGCTCGAAAAAAGTGCAGGCGGTGACACCGAAAAGTTACTTGCCGATTCGCAAAGCCGAAAGGAACAGTTAAATAACAAGCTTTTAGAAAATCAAGAGCTTTTAAATAAAATTCATACCAGAAGGCTTGAAATCGAGACACAACTAACCACCAAAAAACGCACACCAAATATTCCCTTAATTATAATCGGCGCTTTGCTTACGGTTGTATTTTTAGTAGTATCCTTCATAGTCGGCCTATATTTGCTCCCCTTTGCCGCGGTTGGTATAATTCTGCTTGCATTGGGACTGTTTTCAAAAACCAACCCCGATTACGTACCGCTAAATGAGGAGCTTGACCAACTAAAACAATCCTTGGCGACGGCGGAGAAAAACAAAGAAAGCATCACACAATCGCTTGAAACGGCGAACGAACAACATAACCTGTTGCTTGTAAGTAAAAACACCGACCAAAATCTTATCGTTTCAAAGCGTGAGTATGCCACACGAATTATGACCGAGGTCTCACGTCTGCAATTAGAGACAAACGATATGCTATGCGATATCCTCGCCTTCTGCGCTCGATTAAAACCTGCAACCGACGTTACAGCGGCCGCTGCACTACTCGATGAAACAGAAAACGATATTGTGCTGCTTGAAAACTTACGCACAAAAGCAGAGTATGCCGCAAAGGGTACGGGTTGCCACAATTTAACCGAGGCGACAGAGCACCTCGCAATACTCGAAAAAACGCATAGTGGCACGGGTGCACAGGACACCGAACAATTAAAGCTGCGCCTTGACGAGATTACCAAGGAACACGCAAAATTAAATCAGGAGCTTGCTACTCTGAAGGCTGAAGCGGCCACCGAATATGCAAATATTAAATCCCCTTCTCAAATCGAAAACGAAATAGCCGAGCTTAAAAAGAAAATCGGTGAGAAGGAGGATTATCACGAAATTCTCTCACTCGCCGCCGCCGCTCTAAACGATGCCGATGCCGTTCGTCGTCGCAGCTTTAGCAGTGTGCTTGACGGACGTGCGCTCCAAATTTTTAAAGAAATTACGGCGCAAAAATATGATTCGCTTATGGTTTCAAAGGATTTCGATATTTCGGTTTCGGGTGTCGATAGTCTTGGCACACAGTCGCTCGCAGGTCTTAGCCGCGGCGCTAATGACCAAGCATATTTTGCCCTGCGGCTCGCTCTTGCCGAAATTATTGGCAAGGAGTCGGGCGGGCTTCCGCTACTGCTTGACGACGTTTTCTCGCAATATGATGATAAGCGTCAAGAAACAGCGTTTAACTTCCTTAAAGCCTATTCGAAGGATAATCAGTTATTGTTCTTTACCTGCCATAATAATTGTAAAGAAGCCGCCAATAAATTAGGCGCAAAGGTTATAGAATTATAAAAAAGCATAATAACAAAAAACCTCGATGATAATTCATCGAGGTTTTTGTTGTTTTAGTATTTCCACATTGAAATCGTAATGTTTCCGTTTGCTCTCATAACAAAAGCTATTCTTGTACGAGTTGTACTGTTTTGATAGAATTCTACATCATAACTATCGGTAGAGGACGTGGCCATTTTAACAAAGCCTTTTAAGGCAAGATAATCGCGATAGCAATCTAATATCCAAGAATAACTGTCATCCCAGTTTACATCGCTGTAATAATAATGTACCTGCGTTTCATCCTCAACTATATTTTGCTTATAGTACTTTGTATTATTGCCGACTGCCGCGGCAAAATCAGGAACATCACTGTAGTTTAATGCTGCATACGTTGGTATTATAATTGTTACCTTGCAGGTAGCACTATATTTCACTCCACCATATATAAAATATGCGGTAATGGTTGTTGTTCCCTCTTTATTACCGGAAACCTTACCATTCTCATCAACGCTTGCAATCTCAGGATCTGAGGAAGTCCAAATGACCTCCACGTCATGGGTAGTAGTAGCCTTAAGGGTATAAACCCAGTTTGGTTCAAATGTAATGCTGGTCTTATTAAGACTAATGTTTACCTTCTTAACGTAAACCGTAATAGTTGCCTTTTGGCCGTTAGCTACGGCGGTAATGGTTACTGTACCTACCTTTTTACCCGTAACGTTACCTGCACTGTCAACCGTTGCTATTGATTTATTGCTTGTTGACCAGGTTACGGTTTTAGCCGTTGTTTGCAGTGACAACTTCTGCTTAGTGCCTATACCAACCGTTACGCTGCTGCTGCTGAATTTCGGCTTTGTTGCATAGCTTATGGTTCTATAACCCGAATATACACGCTTGCCGCCAACCGTCTTAAATGCACGCATATAATAAGTATACTTTGTGCCTACCTGACAGTCGTATATTTTGAGTGATGTATAGCTTGAGTTACCTTCCCAAAGGAATGATTTATCGGCATTGTAGAACTCGTAACCACTTGCACCCGATACCTTCTTCCAGGTAACCTTAATTTCGGTTGTATTACTGCCAACCGATACAACCGTAGGTGTTGCAGGAAGTGTGGTTGCCGTAACCTTTATATAATCGGAATAGAAGGTTTTACCTAACGCCTTGCGATATGCACGCACATAATAGGTATAGTTGGTTGCTGATTTAAGCTTACTTATTGAGTAAGAAGTTGATGTCTTTCTGTCAGAAAGTTTTTTCTTCGCACTGTTATATACAATATAACCGCTGGCACCCGTTACCTTGCCCCACGAAAGCTTAACCGTTGAGGTTGAAGCCGAATATTTAACGGCGGGATTTGCGGGCTTGGTTGAATAAGAAACCTTGGCATAGCCCGAATAATATCTCTTGCCGCCTACCGTTCTGTAAGCACGAACATGGTAACTATATGAGGTGCCTGATTTTAGATTGTTTAGGTAAAGCGAAGTTGTATTGCCACAATCCTTAATAGTGCCCTTTGATGAATTATAAACCACATAACCGGTAGCACCGGTTACCTTGCCCCAAGAAAGCTTAATGGTAGAGGCGTTACTGCTTGCCGAAAGCTTTGGTGTTGCCGGCAAGGTAGAGGTTGTAACCTTTACGTAGTCTGAAGCGTAGGTCTTGCCGCTTATCTTCTTATAGGTGCGCACGTAATAGCTGTATGTTTTACCTGCCGAGCGCTTAGAAATTGTATAAGAGGTTGCCGTCTTGTTATCCTTTATTTTTTTCTTGTTGGCATCATAAATTAAATAACCGCTGGCGCCTGATACCTTACCCCAAGAAAGCTTAACCGATGAGGTCGAACTACTTGCCTTGGGTGCAGGATTAGGAATTACTATTTTAAAGTTGTATTTATGAGTACCGCTGTAATTACCCTTAAAGGTAACCGTTACCGAATATGTACCGGGTAATTTAAGACCCGAAGAATATTTAAGTGTGTAGTTAGACGCGGGTATTACCTGACCCAATTCATCGGTAACAACAACACCGGGTTTAATTGCCTTGCCTGTATAGGTGTATTTATCCTTTGAAAGCTTAATTGAAGCGATACGAGGTATCTCCATGGGTACTATCTCGTAGGTGTCGCACCAGCTACACTTTAAGCCCTCTGTCATACCGCAATTCTCGGTGGTGGCGGGAATTGCAGGTATAATAACATCGAACGTGTGGTTGCAGGTATAATCCTCTGTAAGCTGCGGTAAACGTATGCTTTCATAGGTAATAGGTGTGTTGCCTGCCGCATCCGAAAATATATTATAACAAACTGAACACTTATAGTGTGATTTATGACCGTCTGCCTCGTAGGTTGGTGCCACTGCCGACACGTACACAGGTGTGTGTGCCTTTTTAGCGGTAGCGGTAGGCTGTACGAAAATCTTGCTGCAATATTTACACTTAACGCCGCCTGTACTACCGTATGAGGTGCAGGTTGCAGGAGCGTCGGCCATAGCAACCTTTTCGTGTATACAGCCGGTAGACGAGAATTTCTGCGAAGCATATTCAGGCGCTACCGTATAGTCGAGCAACGGCACGTGGTCGGTAGATGAACCGTCAACGATATCGGGGTCTCCGCATAGGAAGTAATTATAAACTACATTCGAACCGCCGGCATCATCCCAAGTAACGTCAACACAATACCACTCATCGTTTATAAGCACTATGTTCCACATGTGCGTAGCACTTATGATACAAACTGTTGTGGGTAGACCCATATAATCGCATACCATTTTAAATGCCTTTGCATAGCCTTCGCAAACACCCAGGTTATTAACTAATATACCTAGCGAGCTATGAGCATAATAAAATATTTGAGTGTCACGATAGGTAGAGTTTAATGCCTCGGTTCTGTAATCATACTCAGCCGATAGCGCAAGCTCGTCGTGTATTGCCTTTATTTTCTCATAAGGAGTTGTCTTTTGAGCAGCAATAGCGGCAATTTCTCTGATTCGGGCATCGCGCTGTGTGATAAGTGAAGAATTGTAATATGTATGATTATTAAGAATAAGCGTCAACTCGGTACTGGTTATTTTACCGCTGCTATCAAGTGAAAATCTCGCACTGCAAGACGTAGAGTTGGTATAAGAATCACAATCCTCAACGTTATCGTAACGATAGCACCACATAGCCTTCATAGCCTTGGTAGAATAATTCTTCCAGGCCTTAAGATATGCAGAGGTTGCATAACCGGCATCGGTACTTTTATAATAAACAAGACCATTCATTACTGAGGTTGTAATCTTAACCTCTGTTAGGCTGGGTGAGAAATTATTATAACTTGCATCGTATACCTGTTTCTCAAAAGAGTCGGCAAGATAGGTATAATAATAGCCCCTTGAGTGAAGATTTACACCGTTCAGGAATTGTTCAAGCGAAGCCTCTGACTGCGGACTTTCACTTATGATCTCCTTAAACTCCTCTTCGTCACAGGTGTACTGAATACTCTCCTGTGTAACGACGGGTGCCTGCTCCTCAACTGTTGCCGCAAGCGCCGAAATCGGCAATACGGAAACGAGCATAAGCACGGTCAAAATAATGGCAAGTATGCGTTTCATAACAACACTCCTTTTTTATATGCTAAGCATACATCTATACATAATAATAATATACCAAAATTTACAATATGTCAATTACACAAAATAAACAAAAAAGCACAGGCAATTTTGTGCCTGTGCTTAAAAAATATTTTTTACATCATCATTTCGGCGCCCGTAGAACCAAATTCGCTCATACGGAATAATCCACCTGCCGACACGCCTAAAATAAGCGCTATTATAAGTGCAATGATAAATACGCCTGCTGCAATAATCAGCTTGCACCAATAAGAACGCGCAAAATTGCGACGGTTGATATTTGATTTGTTAATGCTGAATACTATAAGGAATACGAAGCCGACAATCGGCACTGCAAATAAAATCTGCAGTCCGAAATATGCCCAAGGGCTTAAAGGACTGTATTTTTCGGGAATTTTATTTTCCTGCTTTGCAGGCTTATTTGGTGCTTGATATACAGGCTCAGCTACCACTACAGGTGCCTCGTCTACGGAAGCCTCTGTTACAGGTGTTTCGGCCTCTGCTATAACAGCACCGCATACAGTACAGAATTTTGCACCTTCCTTAATTTCGCTGCCACAATTAGTACAATTCATAATAACAACTCCTTTATAAAAACAAATGCCGAGCCGCGGGTGTTGCTGCTCGGCATTATTTTTGTGAATTAAGCCTTGTTAACCGAACCGAAGAGCTCCATCTTCTCTTTAACGGTAGCCTTGATAGCCTCAAAACCGGGAGCTAAAAGCTTTCTCGGGTCGAAGCCCTTACCCTGAAGGTCCTTGCCTGCCTCAACGTACTCGCGAGTAGCGGCAGCAAATGCCAACTGGCACTCGGTGTTAACGTTAATTTTTGAAACGCCGAGTGAAATAGCCTTCTGAATCATTTCAGCAGGGATGCCTGTACCACCGTGGAGAACGAGCGGCATAGTACCTGTGAGCTTCTGAATATCATCGAGTGTATCGAAGCTGAGTCCTGCCCAGTTTTCAGGGTATTTACCGTGAATATTACCAATACCTGCGGCGAGCATTGTAACGCCGAGGTCGGCAATCATTTTACATTCGTTGGGGTCGGCAACCTCGCCTGCACCGATAACGCCGTCTTCCTCGCCACCGATAGAGCCAACCTCTGCCTCGAGTGAAAGACCGAGCTTATCACAGGTAGCAACCAATTCCTTGGTTTTAGCGATGTTTTCCTCAATCGGATAGTGTGAACCGTCGAACATTACAGATGAGAAGCCCGCCTCTATACAAGCCTTTGCACCCTCGTATGAGCCGTGGTCGAGGTGAAGTGCAACGGGAACTGTGATACCGAGCTCCTCGAGCATACCGTTAACCATTCCTACAACGGTCTTGTAGCCGCACATATATTTACCTGCGCCCTCGCTCACACCGAGAATAACGGGTGAATTTAATTCTTGAGCGGTAAGCAAAATAGCCTTGGTCCATTCAAGATTGTTGATGTTGAACTGACCTACTGCATACTTGCCTGCCTTTGCCTTGTTAAGCATTTCCTTTGCAGAAACTAACATTTAAGATTCCTCCTAATATTTTTTACATATATATTGTATACCAATATTCAATATAAATCAAGTGCAATAAAGCCGTTTTTCTTATTTAGTTACGGCATATTTGCTCTTTTTCTTTTGCGGCACCTCGATGTTCAGCTTCTCAGGGGGCTGTTCGAGAAGTGAAGGGTCCTTTAAATACTTTTTCATCGTTCTAAACGCCAAGGCATAATAACTGCCCGAGCAAATTCTCTCGTCCATAACTATACCGAGCGGCATGCACTTCTCAAGCGTAACCTCACCGTTTTTAGTTTTAGCAACCTCGCGCGAGTTACCCATTGTAATAATTACACCCGTTGTGCCAAATTCATACACGTGATGATAGATATGATTGGTACGAATAGATGCTAAATTTGAAATAACAAGACTTGTATGAAAGGGGCTTGCATCAATAATTGCCTTAGGAAGCAAGCCGTGCTTATCAAGCCATTTAAACAACGCAACACCGACAGGCAAAATACCGGGAACGCTAAGTAAAAATTTAATTATTTTTTCGGTGCCGTTGTTCGCGGCATTAACCCTGTTTTCACCAACGTAATCGTTAATTATATTGTTTACGTCCATAATGGTATTTTCATAGTCAAAATACATTTTAGACATAGTGCCGTTATCCATTTTACCGTTTTGTAAAACAACCATACCAACGGCAATTTCATTTCTGGCGTAAATTCTTTTATTAACAATAAAGCGGTTAAGCGACGGGAACTGTCCCATAGTGCGCACATAAGCCGCGAGAATTACCGCCATGTGACTGATGTTTATCCCCTCTTTGCGCTTTTCGTTTATGTATTTTTGAATAGGCGCTACGGGTATATCCAACTCAATCATATTCATCGAGTCGTACCTTTTATCCATAATAAAAGGCGCTACCGTATACATTGGGTCGGCATTTTTAACCCTTTTTCCGTCTGCTCTCATAAAATTCCCCTTTTTAAAAAATATACATATATGATACTATAAATCGACAAAAAAAGCAATTCTTTTTAGCAAAAAACGATATAGTAAAAGGCATCCAACGGATGCCTTTTTGTTTTAAATTAAATCTTTTTCGTGCAAAACAACGCCGTTTGAAGTTAAAACCTCTTGAAGTTTTTTAACATCAAGGGATGAAAAATCATCGCACATAGCCGCAGCGGTGCCTGCCGCCTCACCCGTAACCGCACAACACGGGATAACCCTCATTATATCCCACATACTGTCGGTAACGCTGGTGCATCTGCCTGCCGTTATAAGATTCTTAACCTTCGATGAATAAAGGGTTGAGAAAGGCACCTCGTATACGGGACCGCGCTTGCGCCAATCCGACACCATACCGATAGAGTCCTCAAAAAACTTATGCTGTTCGGTATCGTGGAGCATATACTCGCCGACAATTTTTCTCGTCATTCTTAATTGCGGCACGGTCGGAATTGTAACAGGCTGTATTTCATGGTCAGCCTCACGCTTTTTATATAGGTCATTAAGGGTTGCCGCATGTGACATACACATCATTTCAGAGATTTCCTTGCCGTCAAGGCCCGTAAATCTTCGGTTTGTAAGTAGTTCTACCTTATTCGACTCATTTTTTTGGTCGTCGGGTATATCGGCAAAGCCGACCGCATTAAGCTTGTATCCGTTTTTACCATATGAATAATACCATCCCGCCAAAACGTTACCCTGCTTAAAGTTTTCGGTGGGTGCAGATGAGAAGTGTGCAATATCGCAGTCGCCCGAGGCGTCAACAACACTCTTTACCGCTATGCCCTGTCTGCCCGATTTATTCTCAATAATAACGGCATCAATTTTGTTATCCTTCTCGCTAACGCCAACAGCATAGCTGCCGTATAAAATCTCAACACCGTTTTGAAGTAATAATTGTTCCGCTAAAATTGCAAAAAGCTGTGGGTTGTATTCCACCTCAAAGCGTTTGTCCTTTTGGGTGCGCTGTGCTTTGTCATCCGAGTCTAACCAATTGGCAGGATAACCCACGGCACCACCCTTGGAGATTGAAAGTCTTAGAAGCTCCTCGGCAATACCGAAGGATACCTGCTTGCCAAACCCGTCGCAAAGGGGCAAATAAATGGCTATGAGTCCTGCCGTTGCAAGACCGCCTAACATAAACTGCCTTTCAAGCAAAATTACCTTTTTGCCCTGCCTTGCCGCCGCCAACGCCGCCGCTATACCGGCAACACCACCACCGCAAACAAGCACGTCACAGTTGTATGTAATTTTAGTGTCGATTGTTTCTTTAATTATCATAACAATACCCCTTATTAAATCTTTTATCTGCTTAATTTTACCATACTACATATGCAAATATCAAGAATATAATTTATTTTAATTCTATCTTAATATCGCCCGTATCGGTGGTGATTTCACATCTGCCGCCCGACGTAGAATTTGGCACGTCAATACTGCCCGTATCGGTTTTGGTTATAAATAGCTTGCCGCTTAGAAGCGTTCCCCTTACGTCACCCGTATCGGTTACTACAAAAATTTCTGCCGCATCGCATCCGTCAAACCTTACGTCACCCGTGCTTCGCTCTACCGAGATTTTTTGCTTAGCGATAACGTTTTCCATCGTAATATCGCCTGTGTTTCCGCACGAAATAATATTGTCGCAATTTAACCTTTTAAAGTAGGTCTTGCCGGTAGATACCTCTGCTTTTAGGTCGCCCTCGCACTTAATATTTTGGAGTGCAATTTTACCTGTGGAAACGCGAAGCGATATGGAATTTGCCGATATGCTTTGTAGCGTTATATCACCTGTGCTAAGTGTAACATTAATGTCGGCAAATTTAAATTCGTCGGTCACCTTAAGGTCTCCCGTGCTTGCTTTAACACTTAGCTTACCGTATTCTCCCTTTGGTAAATAAACCGTTATTTTCTCACTTTCAAAACTAATTCCGATATGCTCATACCATTTTCTCGTGTCGTTTTTCTTGATTTCGAGTGTATCTGACGAAATAACGACTGTATGCTTCGCGTCGCTCGGCTCGTGGCAAACAACCTTTACGCTTTTTTCGTCACTTGCCAAAAGCGTTATATCGGCGGTGTCTGATTCAACCGAAATATTTTTAAATTCATTATCTATCGTATATTCGTTTGTTTCATAATTCAGCGTGCTAAGCTTTTTAAAATCCCATTTAAGCATGGTCATTACTCCCGTAAAAATTATGCAACCGATTAGTACTAATGATGCCCCTATGATAAGCCATTTTTTAAGGTTTCTCATTACGCTTCCTCCCTTTTTATAAAGCAGGCCTTAAGCTTTAATGCAAGCCTTTTGGTGAGTATTAAAATACCCTTTGTTGCCGCCTTTGCTCCAAAAAACATAAACACCGAAAGCCCTATGCAAACAAGACTTGCACCGAGCATTGCCGCACCCGTTGGCAAATTGCCCTCGGCTGCAAAAATTACACCTGCAAAAATGCCGCCCAACGCGCAGGCTATAAACGATACAAATACCGCCCACAAACAAATTATTACACACCAAAGCACCGCATAAAGCGAAATTGCCACGGCAAATAGTGCAGCTAAAAGCGAAAACCAAATCGGGAAGCCAAGCACTATAAGGGTAATTTCCCACGCGATGAGTCGTTTTTTGGGTTTAATTCTTTCCTTTGCTATCTTGGCAAGGGGGATATCGTCGACAATATCGATAACTATTTTTTCGATACTGCCCACCGATTTTACGGCTTCCTGCTCGCTCATTCCCTCTTCGATTTTATCATCGAGCATTTCATTATAAAAAGCTATGCGTCCCTCTATGTCATCGCTCGGCAGACCGTTAAGCGACGCGCGAAGTCGCTCTAAAAATTCCTGCTTATTCACGCGTGTCATCCCCCTTTGTTACAAATTTATATATAGCCATTACTTCTTTCCATTCGTTTTTAAATTCTTCAATACGCTTAATACCGCCGTCGGTAATATGGTAGTATTTACGAAGTCTGCCGTCATGCTCTGATGAATAGACCGTCAGCATTTTCGTATTTTCCAAACGCTTGAGAATGGTATATAGCGTCGATTCGGAAAGCTCAATATACGGTTTTATATCCTTAATAATCTTGTAGCCGTAGGTGTCCTCGTTTTTAATTGCCGAAAGCACAGACACGTCCAAAAGACCTCTTTTTAACTGAACGTCCATACCATACCTCCTTTTACGTAATACATCGTATCACGAAGTATATATTTTGTCAATACCCCTCGCAAAACAAAAATTATATTTGCTTTTTTCAAATGTTGTGATAAAATTCTAATAACGCATTATGTTTTAGGGGAGAAAAAATGTCTGATAATATAAAAACCTCGTACCGCCGTTCTATTTTAATTTTAGCGGTGGCCGCCATGCTCTTTGCGGGCATAATCTATGCTTGGTCTATTTTAAAGGTGCCGCTCAGTACTGATTTTGGTTGGGGTGCCGAGCAGCTTGCCCTCAACTATACCCTCACCATGTGTTTTTTCTGCATAGGTGGACTTTTAGGAAGCCTTTTGTCACGTAAAATCGGTGTAAAGTTGTCAACCGCTTTTTCTGCCGTTTTGGCGGGTGGCGGTATAGCCCTAACGGGACTTCTTGGCGGCAATAATATATTTTTATTGTACGTTACCTACGCCTTTATGGGTGGACTTGGCATTGGTATTGCCTACAATGTAATAATTTCAACCGTAAGCGCTTGGTTCCCCGATAAAAAGGGATTTTGCAGCGGTTGTTTGATGATGGGCTTTGGTGCAAGCTCACTGATACTTGGAAATCTTGCGGATTTTCTTTTTAAAACACAGCTTGGAAGACGTGGTACCTTTATTATTTTGGGCGCCGCCCTTTTTGCTGCGCTTTTGCTGACAGGCTTAATTTTAAAGCGCCCCGATGAAAGCGTGATTTTGCCTGCCGTAAGAGAAAAATCAAGCAATAACACCGAAAACCTCGAGCAAAAGGATTACACAACAATTCAAATGCTAAAGCGTTTTTCTTTTTGGCGCGGCTTTGCGCTAATCGCACTTGTAACGGCGGTTGGCAATTCGGTTATTAGCTTTGCGCGTGATTTGGCGCTCTCGGTTGGCTCTGCCGCCACACTTGCAACAACCCTTGTCGGTGTGCTTGCCGTCTGTAACGGACTCGGCAGAATTATTTCGGGTGTTTTGTTTGATACGCTCGGCAGAAAAAAGACAATGCTTATCGCCAATATCCTCACCATTGTCGCGGCGGGCACAACGCTCGTTTCGGTGCTTTGCTCGTCGGTGCCCCTGTGCTTTATCGGTCTTTGCCTTACGGGACTATCCTATGGCTGTTGTCCCACAATGGTTACCTCGTTTATCTCGGAATTTTACGGACAAAAGCATTTTGCGTCCAACTTTAGCGTTATGAACTGCAACCTTATCTGCGCATCCTTTATCGCTACCGCCTGCAGCAGCCTGCAAACCACCTTTGGCGGATATACAGTGCCGTTTATTCTGCTTTTAGCCCTCGGCACAATAGCGCTGCTGCTTAATTTGAGCATTAAAAAAGCGTAGTTATTAAAAAATAATTAAATTTTAGCATAAAAAGGGCTTGCAAAATCATAATAGATAGTGTATAATGTTTAGGCACTAATGAAGTGCCTATATATCGCGGGATGGAGCAGTCCGGTCAGCTCGTCGGGCTCATAACCCGAAGGTCGGTGGTTCAAATCCGCCTCCCGCAACCATGGTTGGCTACCAAAATAGATGACAGCCCGAAAAACCCAGTAACCACAACGGTTTCTGGGTTTTTTCGTTATCTAAACACCACTTGAATT
>SVOR01000020.1 GCA_015066295.1 Oscillospiraceae bacterium | reverse complement strand
AACACTTCTTGATATTAGGTTTTTTCAAAAGTAATTGTAACTCTTGTTCATTGTAAGTCTCAATATGACTTTTATCAACCTTGATCGCCTGCATCTTGTAACTTTGAATATAGCCTTCATTCATCAGATAGTGCATTGTAGTTATAAAATCACGCAGATACGAATTTATACTGACATCATTATTAAGAGTCGAACGCAAGTGCAGAACATATCTTTTGTAAGCATCCTCGTCAATTTCTTCTATGGGCGTATCGGGCTCAAAGAACTTAAAGAACTGAACATAGCTTTGTCTGTAATGATTTATAGTTCCTTGTCTCAAATTCCTCTGCCGACAGTATTCCAAATACTTATTACAACCCTCTTCAAAAGTCAGTCCTTTTGTCGCCTTCATTTTCAGTTTGTGCATTGTAAAATACCTCTCTTTTAATACAAAAAAATATGGACACATCATTCGAGAAAACTCAAAAATGATGTGTCCAACTTTTTAAGTGTTAAATTTTTGAATCAGGTCTTTTACATTTGCCCGAAAGTCTCAGAAAGCCTTACAAATCCTTACTTATTCAGAGCCATGGAGATCTCTACGGCTACGGCAACGGTGGCGCCAACCATGGGGTTGTTACCCATACCGATCAGACCCATCATGTCCACGTGGGCAGGAACAGAAGAAGAACCAGCGAACTGAGCGTCAGAGTGCATACGGCCCATTGTATCGGTCATACCGTAGGAAGCGGGGCCTGCAGCCATATTATCGGGGTGGAGTGTACGACCTGTACCGCCGCCGCTGGCAACTGAGAAGTATTTTTTGCCCTGCTCGATGCATTCCTTCTTGTAGGTACCTGCAACAGGGTGCTGGAAGCGGGTGGGGTTGGTTGAGTTACCTGTGATAGAAACGTCAACACCCTCAAGATGCATGATAGCAACGCCCTCACGAACGTCGTCAGCACCGTAGCAACGAACCTTTGCGCGCTCGCCGTTTGAGTAAGCGATTTCTTCAACGATTTCAACCTTACCTGTGTAGTAGTCAAACTTAGTCTGAACATAGGTAAAGCCGTTAATACGGGATATAATCTTAGCGGCATCCTTACCGAGACCGTTAAGGATTACGCGTAAATCTTCTTTACGAGCCTTGTTAGCGCTTCTTGCTAAGCCGATAGCACCTTCGGCAGCGGCGAAGGATTCGTGACCTGCCAAGAATGCGAAGCACTTGGTTTCCTCACGAAGAAGCATTGCACCGAGGTTACCGTGGCCAAGACCAACCTTACGGTCGTCAGCAACAGAGCCGGGGATGCAGAATGACTGAAGACCAAGACCGATTTTCTCTGCAGCTTCAGCAGCGGTCTTAACCTGGTCTTTGATAGCGATTGCACAGCCTACAACGTAAGCCCAGCAAGCATTTTCAAAACAGATGGGCTGAATGCCCTTTGTGATATTATAAGCGTCAACACCTGCTTCTTCGCAGATTTTCTGAGCTTCTTCAATAGAAGAAATGCCGTGCTTGCTGAGTTCAGCATTGATTTGAGCAATTCTTCTGTCATAACTTTCAAATAAAGCCATTGTCTATATCCTCCTGTAATTATTCTTTTCTCGGGTCGATAAGACGAGCAGCATCATCAACGCGACCGTACTGACCGCTTGCCTTTGCGAGTGCTTCGTTAGCGTCCATACCGTTTTTAATCATTTCCATCATTTTGCCGAGGTGAACGAACTTGTAGCCGATGATTGTGCCTGCTTCATCAACAGCACACTCGGTGATATAGCCCTCAGCAAGCTCGAGGTAGCGGGGACCCTTTGCAAGTGTTGCATAGGTTGTACCTACCTGTGAGCGAAGACCCTTACCAAGGTCCTCAAGACCTGCGCCAATCGGAAGACCGTCCTCAGAGAAAGCAGTCTGTGTACGACCGTAAACAATCTGAAGGAATAATTCGCGCATAGCTGTATTTATAGCATCGCAAACGAGGTCGGTGTTAAGTGCTTCGAGGATGGTCTTGCCAACCAAAATTTCAGAAGCCATAGCTGCCGAGTGGGTCATACCTGAGCAACCAACAGTCTCAACGAGAGCTTCCTCAATTACGCCCTCTTTAACGTTGAGGGTAAGCTTACAGGTACCCTGCTGCGGAGCACACCAACCGATACCGTGAGTAAGACCGGAGATGTCCTTAATTTCTTTAACCTGAGTCCATTTTCCTTCCTGCGGGATAGGAGCAGGACCGTGATATGTACCCTTAGCGAGTGGGCACATATTTTCTACTTCATGTGAATAGATCATTATTAAAACTCCTTATCTAAATTTGGTCAAATGACCATACACACTAATTATATAACAACAAAATTAAAAACTCAATAGAAAATATTGAAATTTCGACAAAATATTAACATACTTGAAAGCATAATGATAGTATGGTAAACTATTTATAGGTTTTGGAGGTAATTTTTATGGCTTTTAAGGAAATTAAGGTTAAGGAAATTGAGGAAAATTTTATAAAGAACATTGCTGACGAGTGGATGTTAATTTCCGCAGGTAACGAGGGCGGCTACAATATGATGACGGCATCATGGGGCTTTGTCGGTGAAATGTGGGGTAATGACACCGTTATAGCGGCGGTGCGCCCACAGCGTTATACAATGGAGTTTATTGATAAAAACGACTATTTTACGCTCAGCTTTTATGGCGACAAAAAGGATATACACAAGGTTTGCGGCTCACTTTCGGGCAGGGACGTAAATAAAACCGAAATGACGGGCTTAACCCCTGTGTTTACCGATAATACCGTTTATTTTAATGAAGCAAGACTTGTGCTTGTTTGCAAAAAGCAGTACGTAGCACCACTTACCGAATCGGGCTTTTTGGATAAGGAGATTTTGGACAAATGGTATAACGGCGACCTTCACAATATGATTTTCGGCAAAATAGAAAAGGTGCTTGTAAAATAGCTAAATGCCACCGAGTGCTCGGTGGCATTTTATTGTTGAAATTATGGACAGAATATAGTATATTATATGTAAGTATGTCTATTTTTAGGAGAAAGTTATGAAGATTATTGTGGTGGGCTGCGGTAAAATTGGCGCAACAATCATAGAAAGTCTGGTTAACGAGGGACACGACGTTACGGCGGTTGATAATAATTCGGCCGTTGTTAACGATATGGTCGAAATGTACGATTGTATCGGTATCTGTGGCTCGGGTACCGACTGTAACACACTTAGCGAAACGGGTGTTGAAAATAGTGAGCTTTTTGTTGCGGTTACCGGCTCGGACGAGTTTAATATGCTCTCTTGCTTTATGGCTAAAAGCCTTGGGGCTAAGCATACCATTGCGAGAATAAGAAATCCTGAATATAACGATAAAAACCTTGGCTTCATTAAGCAGAAGCTTGGTCTTTCGATGGCTATAAATCCTGAGCTTTTGGCGGCTAAGGAAATTTTCAGCGTGTTGCAGCTGCCGTCTGCCGCTAAGGTAGATAAATTTTCACGCAGAAATTTCGAGATGGTCGAAATACTTATTAAAAACGGCTCGTCACTTGATGGCGTAAGCCTTATTGATATGCGTAAAAAATACACCGCAAAATTCCTCGTTTGCGCTGTTGAGCGCGAGGGTGAGGTGTTTGTTCCCGATGGTAATTTCAGACTTAAAACGGGCGACAGAATTAGCATCACGGCGTCACCCTTTGAAATAGCAAAGCTTCTTAAAAGCATAGGTCTTGACGTTAAGCAGTCGCAAAACGTTATGATACTCGGTGCTACCAAAACGTCATATTATCTTGCAAAAATGCTCATTACTGCAGGCACTGCCGTTAAGGTTATCGACCAAAATAAAGAACGTTGCGAGCAGTTTAGCGAGGTTTTACCCGAGGCGGTAATCATCAACGGTGACGTTGCGGCACAGCAGGTGCTGGTTGAAGAGGGTATTAACTCGATGGATGCCTTTGTATCGCTTACGGGTGTGGATGAAGAAAATATTATTATGTCGCTGTTCGCCACAACAAGCTGTGTGCCCAAGGCGGTTGCCAAGGTTAACCGAGATGAGTTTTTGGGTATGGCAGAGCAGATTGGCATTGAAACCGTTGTATCCCCTCGCAATATTATCGCCGACGTGCTTGTGCGCTATTCTCGCGGCCTTCAGAATTCTATGGGCAGCAAGATGGAAACACTTTATAAAATTATGGACGGCAAGGCAGAGGCCCTTGAATTTCTTATAGAGCCCGATTGTGAAATCATCAACATACCGCTTAAGGATATTAAGCTTAAAAAGAATATACTCATAGGTGGTATTGTTCGCGCAAGGAAAACCATTATACCGACAGGTGATGATAAAATACTTGCGGGCGACACCGTTATTTTGGTGGCGGCAGGTCAACGCATTAACGATATTTCGGATATTATAAAGTAGAGGCTATAATTTATGAACAGAAAAATGGTCTTTAATACGATAGGTAAAATTATCGTAACCGAGGCGGCACTTTTAATATTGCCCATTATTACGGCACTTTTATATTCCGAAACAATACCCGTTTTTGCCTTTTTAATTACGGCGGTTATTGCCCTTTTGGTTGGCGGTGCCTTTATTTTGCTAACACGAACAAAGGATAAGGCGATTTACGCGGGCGAGGGCTTTGTAATTGTTGCACTTGCTTGGCTTTTAATGTCGGTTATCGGCTGTTTACCCTTTGTTATAAGCAAAGAAATACCGAGCTTTTTCGATGCATTCTTTGAAACGGTTAGTGGTTTTACAACAACCGGTGCTTCAATACTTAATAACGTTGAGGCACTAAGTCACGGTATGCTGTTTTGGCGCAGCTTTACCCACTGGATAGGCGGTATGGGTGTACTCGTTTTCGTTATGGCGATAATACCGAGCACAACCAAGGGCTCTATGAATATTCTGCGCGCCGAAATGCCGGGTCCCATTATCGGTAAATTAGTGCCCCGTCTTCGCGATACGGCAAAGCTGCTTTACGTCATATATATAGCCTTAACCATTTTACAGGTTATATTATTGTGCTTTGGTGGTATGCCGTTTTTTGAGAGCCTGCTTCACACCTTTGGTACGGCAGGTACGGGCGGCTTTGGTACACGTGCCAACAGCATTGCGGGATACAGCCCTTATATACAGTGGGTTATAACGGTGTTTATGCTGGTTTTCGGCGTAAACTTTAATGTCTATTACCTTATATTGTTCCGTCATGCAAGGCAGGCACTTAAAAGCACTGAGATGTGGGTATATTTAGGCATTGTGGCGGTCTCCGTTGCGGCAATTACGATTAACATTTCGCATCTTTATAATAATTTATCGGATGCTATTCGCGCCTCGGCATTTCAGGTTGCATCCATAATAAGCACGACGGGTTTTTCAACAACCGATTTTGCTTTGTGGCCCGTTGCTTCAAAAACAATACTTCTTGTGCTTATGGTGGTTGGTGCCTGTGCAGGCTCGACCGCGGGTGGACTTAAGGTATCGCGCGTTGTTTTAATATTTAAAAATATAAGTCGAGAGATACGCCAAATGCTCCATCCCCGTTCTGTCAGCAAGGTAAGGTTTGAGGGCAAGGCCGTCGAAGAAGCAACACTTAGAAGTGTTGCAACCTATTTCGCGGTATATATGGTTTGCTTTGTGGTTGTATTTTTGCTTGTTTCTATTGAGCCTTTTAGCATAGAAACTAATCTTTCGGCAACGCTGGCCTGCTTTAACAATGTAGGTCCCGGACTTGATGCTGTAGGACCTGCCGCAAGCTATGCCGATTATAGTAATTTTTCAAAGGTTATTTTGTCGGTTGCTATGCTTTTGGGAAGGCTTGAAATATTCCCCATAATAATTGCTATTTCGCCGTCCACCTGGATGCGTAAATACAGATAGGAGAGTAGTATTGAAAAAAGTAGAACTTCTGCAAAAAATGCTCAAGTTTTTTGCTGCTTGTATATTTTTAGCGGTGCTTTATTACGTAATTGCGGCAATCTGGAATATTGTTTCGATTGTTATATATTACAGCGCGCAAAATATCGATAACAGCTTTTGGAGTGATGCATTAAAATATATCGAGCGCTCGAGTCCTGCGGCGACACTCGCTTACAGGTGGTCGGGAATTGTGTACTGCGTTGCCGATATGGTATCCTTTATTATGGTGTTTAAGTATCTGCTTGACGTTATTGAGGAGGGCACGCTATTTACCCCGCACTCGGCACGACATATGACCTTTATCGGTCTTAAAACAATTTTCCTGCCCCTCATTGCTGAGTTAATAGCGCTTATAATACATTTGTGCTACGGTGTCGGCAGTGAATACTCCGACCATATGCCGGTAGTTATTTCGGTAATTTTTGGTGTTGTGCTATTGTTTGTATCGCTTATACTTCACCACGTTGCCGAGCTTGAGGAAAAGCTAAAAAATATAGAAAATAAAGAATAATAAAATCCCGTAAGGAAAATTCCTTACGGGATTTTTGTTTATTTTTTTGTGTGGCAGGTATCTTTCATTGGACAACCGCCACAACCACAGTTGCACGATGGTTTGCCGCGTTTTTTGTCCCTTACCATTTTTATTATTACAAGGGTAATAACGGCGGCAACAACGCTTAAAACTATAACACTTGCTAAATTATTAATTATCCATTCAAACATAACTTTTTCCTACACTAATTGTTTTTTTGTCGGCCTTAATATCATAAACAGCGCAAAGGCGATTATACCGAAAGCGACACATGATAATAAAATATTGCCGACACCCATAAAGAGTAAGCCTAACTGATATATGCAGAAGGAAACGGCATAGGCAAACACACACATATAGGTGATGGTAAATGCGGTCCATTTCCAGTTGTTCATTTCGCGTCTGATGGCGCCCATAGCGGCAAAGCAGGGGGCGCAAAGAAGGTTAAATGCCATAAAGGAGTAGCCTGCAAGCGGACTGCCTAAAATTTCGGCAAAGGCCTGTTCGGCATTACCTGTTGATGATAATGCACCAAACACACCTACAACCTCTTCCTTAGCCATAAGGCCCAAGATGGTTGCAACGGCTGATTGCCAGTTGCCAAAGCCCAAGGGTTTAAAGACAATAGCAACAGCGCTTCCGACAACGTTAAGAATTGAAGTCTCATCACCCTCACCGATGTAATGGAAACCGCCAACAAAGGAAAGGTTATCAAGCACCCATATTATTACGCTTGCGGCGAGAATTACGGTGCCTGCACGCTTTATGAATGACCAACCGCGCTCCCACACCGTTCTTAAAACGTTGCTTGCAAGGGGGGCATGATATGCGGGCAACTCCATAACAAAGGGGGCGGGCTTACCCGTAAAGGGTTTGGTCTTTTTTAGCATAAGACCCGAAATAATAACTGCACCAACACCGATAAAGTATGCCGATGTTGCTATAATTGGGTTGCCCCCAAACAGTGCGCCCGCAACAAGACCGACAATTGGCATTTTAGCGCCGCAGGGTATAAAACCTGTAGTGATTATGGTCATTCTGCGGTCACGCTCCTGGTCGATGGTGCGCGAAGCCATAATACCGGGCACACCACAGCCTGAAGCGACAAGCATCGGTATAAAGGATTTACCCGAAAGACCAAATTTGCGAAAAACTCTATCCATAATAAATGCAACACGCGACATATAACCGCAGTCCTCAAGCAGAGATAACAGTAAAAATAGTATAAGCATTTGCGGCACAAAGCCAAGTACTGCGCCGACGCCACCTATAATGCCGTTTGATACGAGCGACACAAGCCACTCCCAACAGCCAAGCGAGGTAAGCCAATTTGTAACGGCAGGAATGATTGTTTCGCCGAAAAGTGTGTCGTTCATAAATCCGACGGTCCAGTCGCCAATGGTGCCGATAGCCAGCGTGTATACCGTAAGCATAGCCAAAACAAATATCGGTAGGGCAAGGAATTTATTGGTGACAATATTGTCGATTTTGTCCGACAGTGTTTGACGTCGGAAGCTGGTCTTTTTGTAGCAGTTTTTAAGCTTTGCTTCAATATATAAATATCTTTCGTTGGTTATAATGCTTTCGGCATCATCGTCAAAATAGCCCTCAACCGCTTTAATATCTTTTTCAATATGCTCGAGTATTTCGGGCGGGAGCTTGAGCGAGTTTTTAACTATCTCGTCACGCTCAAAAATTTTAATGGCGTACCAACGCTGCTGTTCCTCGGGCATATTGTGAATAGCCGCTTCCTCAATATGAGCAATCGCGTGCTCGACGGTGCCCGAAAAAATATGTAACGGCATAACAGAACCGCTTTTTGCGACCTTTATTGCGGCTGCTGCCGCCTCGTCAATGCCTTCACCCTTTAGCGCCGATATTTCTACCACGTCGCATCTAAAAAGCTTTCCTAATTCTGGGAGGTTAATTTTATCGCCGTTTTTACGCACAATATCCATCATATTTATGGCGATAACGACGGGGATACCTAATTCCATAAGCTGTGTTGACAAATAGAGATTACGCTCAAGATTTGTGCCGTCAACAATATTAAGGATGGCATCGGGTCGCTCGTTTACAAGGTAGTCACGCGCCACAACCTCCTCGGGTGTGTAGGGCGAAAGGGAATATATACCGGGTAGGTCGGTAAAGGTTACGGTATTATCACTTTTAAGATAGCCTTCCTTTTTTTCAACCGTAACACCGGGCCAGTTGCCAACGTATTGGTTAGAGCCCGTCAATGCGTTAAATAACGTTGTCTTGCCGCAGTTAGGGTTGCCCGCAAGTGCAATTTTTATATTCATATAATATAGTCCTTTCTATTCTACCTCAACCATTTCGGCATCGGCCTTTCTAATGGAGAGCGCATAGCCCCTCACGTGAAGCTCCATCGGGTCGCCGAGGGGTGCCATTTTTCTAACGTAAATACGGGTGCCCTTGGTAATGCCCATATCCATAATACGTCTTTTAATTGCGCCGACGCCGTGCAGCTTTACGGCTGTAACGGTTTCGCCGACCTTTACGTCCTTTAAGGTTTTCATAGTTAATACCTCCCGGGCGGTTAGCAGAGGCTAACCGAAATTGTCTTAAAAAACAGTTAGCCGCTGCTAACCGTATTGTATTATATCACCCCTGTAAATAAATGTCAATAGGAAAAATGAGAAAATTTGTCAAATAAATATCGGTTTCTATTGCTTTTTATTATATTTAGTAGTAAAATATATAGCGTATATTTTGCGGATGAATTATGCATAAAATTTGCATAAAACTGCATATTCACATATTCTGCCAATAAAATGCACAAATAGGGATAAATACTTGTAGAAATTATTGAAAAAGTATACAAAATTGCAAAAAACTATTGCATAATTATTCAGAATATGCTATTATATGTGCATAATAATTCAAAACGTGCATTTAAGGAGTAATAAAAATGGAAAAGAAAGAAATCAAAAAGGTTGTTTTAGCTTATTCGGGCGGTCTTGATACCTCAATTATCATCCCGTGGCTTAAAGAAAATTATAATAATCCCGAAATCATTGCCGTTTCGGGCAACGTGGGTCAGGCAGACGAGCTTGAAGGCCTTGAGGAGAAGGCAATAAAGACCGGTGCTTCTAAAATTTATATTGAGGACTTAACCGAAGAATTTGTTGAGGAAATGATTATCCCGTCTGTTCAGGCAGGCGCAAAATATGAGGAGTATCTTATGGGTACTGCGCTTGCTCGTCCTATTATCGGTAAGCGCCTCGCCGAAATCGCTATTGCTGAGGGTGCAGATGCTATCTGTCACGGCTGTACCGGTAAGGGTAACGATCAGGTACGTTTCGAGTTGGCTGTAAAGGCATTCGCTCCCGGAATTAAGATTATTGCTCCTTGGAGAGAGTGGGATATAAAATCTCGTGAAGAGGAGATTGAGTATGCCGAGGCACACAACGTTCCGCTTAAAATAAATCGTGAAACTAACTATTCGAAGGATAAGAACCTCTGGCACCTGTCTCACGAGGGTCTTGACCTTGAGGATACCGGCAACGAGCCTTTATATGATAAGGAAGGCTTCTTAGAGATGGGCGTTTCTCCCTTTGCCGCTCCCGACGAGCCGACCTACGTTGAGCTTGAATTCGAGCAGGGCAGACCCGTTGCTATCGACGGTGAAAAGATGAGTGCAAAGAACATCATCTTAAAGTTAAATGAGCTTGGTGGCAAGAACGGTATCGGTTTACTCGATATTGTTGAGAACCGTCTTGTTGGTATGAAGTGCCGTGGCGTTTATGAGACTCCCGGTGGTGCAATTCTTTACTTCGCACACAAGTATCTCGAATCACTTTGTCTTGACAAAATGACAATGCACAAAAAGGAAGAGCTTTCTATCACCTTTGGCGAGCTTCTTTATAATGGACAGTGGTATACAACCCTTAGAGAGTGCTTGTCGGCATTTGTTGCTAAAACACAGGAGCATGTGACAGGTAAGGTAAGAATTAAGCTTTACAAGGGCAATATGATTAAGGCTGGCGCTTGGAGTGACTGGTCGCTTTATTCAGAAGAGATTGCAACCTTCGGTGAGGACAACGTTTACGACCAGAAGGATTCGGCAGGCTTCATCAACCTTTGGGGACTTCCGATTTCCGTTCAGGCAGCTGTAAACAAAAAGAATGCCGAAAAGGGTATAAAAAAATAAAAGTAGTCGAATATCCTACCGTTTACGCGGTGGGATATTCGTGGTAAAAAGGATATTTGTTTTTATGGTAAAAAAGGTTTTTATTGACGGCAGTGCAGGCACTACGGGACTAAGAATTAGAGAGCGTCTTGGCGAAAGACAGGATATTGAAATTATCACCCTGCCCGAAGAGCTTCGCAAGGATGAGCTCGCGAGAAAAGAAATTATAAACAAGGCCGATATAGTGTTTTTGTGTCTGCCCGATGATGCGGCAAGACAGGCGGTGGCAATGCTTGAAAACGATAACACGGTTGTTATCGATACCTCAACGGCGCACCGCACACTTGATAATTGGTCATACGGCTTTCCCGAACTATCGGAAGAATTTAGAAATAACGTTAAAAAGGGTAAGCGTATAGCGGTGCCGGGATGTCATGCAAGCGGTTTTATTGCACTTATTTATCCGCTTATTAAGGCAGGTATACTTAATAAAGACGCACTGCTTTCCTGCTATTCCATTACGGGATACAGCGGCGGCGGTAAAAAGATGATTGCCGACTATGAGTCGGACGAGAAGGATGCACTTTTGTATTCGCCACGCACCTACGCTCTTACACAGTCGCACAAGCACCTAAAGGAAATGAAGGCTATAACAGGTCTTGAAAACGAGCCGATTTTCGTACCCATTGTTGATGATTTTTACAGTGGTATGCACGCGAGTATTCCTTTGTTTGCGTCCGAAATTAACGGCAGCATAGAGGATATAAAAAATATTTACGCCAAGACCTACACAGGTCCTATTGTAAATTACGTGGACGAGTTGGACGAGAACGGCTTTGTGTCGGCCGCAAAGCTTTCCTTTAAGGATGGCATGGAAATTGCGGTTCTGGGTAATGACGAGAGAATAACCCTTAACGCGAGGTACGATAATTTGGGCAAGGGTGCTTCGGGCGCGGCGGTAGAGTGTCTTAACATTTTGCTGGGTGCCTCAGATACGAAGGGACTTGACCTTTAATTGAAAGGAATTTTTTAATGATTAAGTTGATAGATGGCGGTGTATGTGCCGCAAAGGGCTTCCGCGCTAACGGCATACACTGTGGAATTAGAAAGAATAAATTAAAGAAGGATTTGGCGCTTATCGTCAGCGATAACGCTTGTAATGCGGCGGCGGTTTACACCACAAATCTTGTTAAGGGCGCACCGCTTACCGTTACAAAGGCACACATTTCTGACGGCAAGGCGCAGGCGGTGATCTGCAATAGCGGCAATGCCAACACCTGCAATGCCGACGGCATCGAAAAGGCCGAAATGATGAGTGATTTATTATCACGCAAGCTCGGCATTTCGGCAAAGGATATTGTTGTTGCTTCAACCGGCGTTATCGGTCAAGTTTTAGATATAACACCTATTGCAAACGGCATGGATGAGTTGGTTGGCGGTTTATCGGATAACAGCACAGCCGCTGCCGAGGCTATTATGACCACCGATACTGTAAAAAAGGAAATTGCAGTAGAGTTTACGCTTGACGGCAAAACCTGTCATTTAGGCGGTATTGCCAAGGGCTCGGGTATGATTCATCCCAATATGGCAACAATGCTTGTGTTTATTACCACCGATGCTGCTATATCGAGTGAGATGCTTAGTAAGGCATTATCAAGCGATATTCAAAACACCTTTAATATGGTTAGCGTTGACGGTGACACCTCAACCAACGATATGGTAACGGTGCTTGCCAACGGTATGGCAGGGAATAAGGAAATCACTACCGACAACGACGATTTTAAAACCTTTATGAAGGCGCTTAACACCGTTACAGTTGCCCTTTGCAGAATGCTTGCAGGCGATGGCGAGGGTGCCACCAAATTGCTTGAATGTAGGGTTAGCGGTGCTACCAGTTTAGAAATTGCCAAGACGGTTGCCAAGAGTGTTATTTGCTCGTCGCTGACAAAGGCGGCTATGTTTGGTGCCGATGCCAACTGGGGCAGAGTGCTTTGTGCTATCGGTTATTCGGGCGCAAAAGTTGATGTTAATAAAATTGACGTTTCCTTTAAATCAGCGGCAGGCGAAATTCCCGTTTGTCGTGACGGTGCAGGCATTGAGTTTTCGGAAGAAAAGGCAAAAGAGATACTACTTCAAAAAGAAATAGAAATTTTAGTCGACCTTAAAAGCGGCGAATTTTCATCGACTGCATGGGGTTGCGACTTAACCTATGAATATGTAAAAATCAACGGAGATTATAGAACCTAAGGAGTAAATTATGTCACAAGAAATTACAAATTTTCAGCGTGCAGAAATTCTTACACAGGCGCTTCCTTACATACAAAAGTATTACAATAAAGTAGTTGTGGTAAAATACGGCGGCAACGCTATGATTAACGAGGAATTAAAGCAGCAGGTTATGGAGGATATCGTTCTTTTGCAGCTTGTTGGCGTTAAGGTTGTGTTAGTGCACGGCGGTGGTCCCGAAATTACCAATACAATGAAAAAGCTTGGCAAGGAAACACAGTTTGTCGGCGGACTTCGTGTAACCGACAAAGAGAGTGCCGAAATTGCGCAAATGGTTTTGGCGGGTAAGGTTAATAAAAATCTTGCAAATTTATTGCAGGTTAAGGGTGGCCGAGCAATCGGTCTTTCGGGTATTGACGGCGGTATGATTTACGCTAAAATGAAGAATCCTGAAATCGGTTTTGTTGGTGAAATTACCGACGTTGATGTAGAACCTATAGTTACACTTCTCGAGCATAACTATATCCCCGTTGTTTCAACCGTTGGTTGTGACGCTGACGGTAACGTTTATAACATCAACGCCGATACTGCGGCATCTGCCATTGCGGCGGCCTTGTCTGCCGAGCGTCTTTTGGAATTAACCGATATCGAGGGTATTTTAAGGGACAAGGACGACCCGACAAGCCGTATCAGTAACATATCGGTCGACGAAGCAAAGGTGTTGCTCGGAGACGGTACAATAAGTGGCGGTATGATACCCAAGGTTGAGGGCTGTATCGAGGCTATTGAAAAGGGCGTTAAAACGGTTATTATTATGGACGGCCGTGTGCCGCACTCAATTCTTATAGAGATGCTTACCGATGAGGGCGCAGGCTCGATGATTTATGGAAATTAGGTAGAATTATGGATAGTATAGCAAAAATGCGTGACGACAATTTTCATGCTAAAACCTATGCGAGATTTCCCCTCGTTATAAAAAGCGGTAAGGGCTCGCTTGTATATGATGAAAACGGCAAGGAATATATCGATTTATCTTCGGGTATCGCCGTAAACACCTTTGGTGTGGCCGATGACGAGTGGGTAAAGGCGGTTACAAAACAACTCGGACAGCTTCAGCATATGTCAAACCTTTTTTATACCGAGCCTGTAGCGGCACTTGCCGAAAAGCTTTGCAAAAAGGTTAATATGCAGCGTGCGTTTTTCTGCAATTCGGGTGCCGAGGCAAACGAATGTGCCATAAAAGCGGCCCGTAAATATTCACAGGATAAATATTCAAAAGAGCGTTATAAGATAATCACCCTTGTTAACAGCTTTCACGGCAGAACAATGGCAACGCTGACCGCAACCGGTCAGGACGTTTTCCATAAAGATTTTACACCCATGCTTGACGGTTTTTATTATGCCGAGGCAGGTAATCTCGAGCAGGTAGAAAACTTTATTAAAAACGGCGACACAGCCGCGATTATGTTTGAAATCGTGCAGGGTGAGGGCGGTGTTATGCCGCTTAATAAGGATTTTGTTGCGGCGCTTGATAATATAGCAAAACAAAATGATATATTACTTATCTGCGATGAGGTTCAGTGTGGTAACGGTCGATGCGGTACCTACTTTGCATACGAGCAGTATGGCATAAAGCCCGACATTGTCACAACGGCAAAGGGTCTTGGCGGCGGTCTGCCGATAGGCGCCACACTTTTCGGTGAAAAGACAAAGGACGTGCTTGTGCCGTCGAGTCACGGTTCAACCTTTGGTGGCAACCCCGTTTGTGCGGCGGCGGCATTAAACGTTGTTGACAGAATTGATGAAAATTTACTCAATGAGGTTATAAAAAAAGGCAACTATATTAAAGAAACTCTTTGCGGTAAAGAGGGTATTAAATCGGTTAGCGGCCTTGGACTTATGTTAGGACTTGAAACCGAAAAGCCTGCCGCAGAAATTGTACAAAAATGCCGAGAAAACGGTGTTATAGTTATAACCGCCAAAACAAAGGTAAGACTGCTTCCACCGCTTAATATTCCTTGGGAATTATTGCAAAAAGCGGTTGACGTTATAATTGATGCTTGTAAATAAGGAGAAAACAAGATGAATCTTAAAGGTAGAGATTTTTTAAAGCTTTTAGATTTTAGTCCCGCAGAGGTTGAGTATTTGCTCGATTTATCGGCTGAGCTAAAACTCAAAAAGAAAAACGGCATACCGCATAAAATGTGCGAGGGCAAGAATATTGCGCTTATATTTGAAAAGACAAGCACCCGTACACGTTGCAGCTTTGAGGTTGCGGCGTATGACCTTGGTATGGGCGTAACATACCTTGACCCGTCGGGCTCACAAATTGGTAAAAAAGAGAGTATTGCCGACACAGCACGTGTGCTTTCCCGTATTTATGATGGTATTGAGTATCGCGGTTTTGGTCAGGAAATCGTTGAGGAATTGGCGCTCTATTCATCTGTTCCCGTGTGGAACGGTCTTACAAACGAATTCCATCCAACCCAAATTCTTGCCGATTTTCTTACAATTAAGGAGCATTTTGGTCGCCTTAAAGGTATAAACTTTGTATATATGGGTGATGCTCGTTATAATATGGGTAACTCGCTAATGGTTGGCGCTGCGCTTATGGGACTTAACTTCACCGCATGCGCTCCCGAAAAATATTTCCCTGATGCCACTCTTGCTCAAAAATGCCGAGAAATTGCAAAGCAGACGGGCGCCACAATTAACCTTTCCACCGATATATCGTGTGTAAAGGGCGCCGACGTTATTTGTACAGACGTCTGGGTTTCAATGGGCGAGCCTATCGAAGTTTGGGAAGAAAGAATTAACGATTTAGCTCCCTATCAGGTAAATATGGAGCTTATGAATATGGCGGGCAAACAGACTAAGTTTATGCACTGTCTGCCGTCCTATCATGACCTTAAAACAGGTGTCGGCGCCGAGATGGGCAAAAAATTCGGCAGAACTGCAATGGAGGTTACCGACGAGGTGTTCGAGAGTGAACGCTCTATTGTATTCGACGAGGCCGAAAATCGTATGCACACAATAAAAGCCGTAATGGCGGCTACTCTATAATATAGGAGATTTGTATGCCGAAAAGAGTGTTAGTTTTATTGTTATGTGTTTGTTTAGTTTTTGTTACGGCGGCTTGTAGCTCGGGCAAAGACGACCAAAATTCATCGGTGGAAATTTATAGCTCTGTGACAGAGCCTGTAATTGATGAAAACGGCGTGCCAAAACTCGCCGGCACAAACAAGTATACCGACCCCTCAATATATACTATTGATACGCTGGTTTCTATGGGTGTTGAAAAGAAAAGACCCACAACCCCCGAAATTCAGAGTCGGGCCGAAGCGCTTCAAAAGAAAATTTTAAATAACCCCGACACCTTAAAGCCTGCGAAGGATGGCAAGTATATTTACGTTGCCAACGGCGGTGTTGACAAAAAGGGATATGGAATGACCGCCGAAAAGCCCTATGCAACCATTGAGTATGCCAATTTAGTCGCAAAAGCGGGTGACGTAATTCTTCTTAAAAGAGGCCATTTTTGGCGCACACGAGTTATCGGCAAAGAGGGCGTTTCTTACGGTGCGTACGGCAAGGGCAATAAACCCACGATATATGGCTCGCGTTTTAATGCCGCCGAAAAAGAGTGGGAAAAGGTCGAAAGAAACATCTATAAGGCTCAGTCGGGTACAGGTACCGATATAGGTCTTATCGTGTTCGACCACGGCAAGGCCATCGGCACTAAGTGTAACGAAATGAGTTGGCTTTCAAAGGATTACGACTTCTATTGCAGTGGCGGTTATGTGTACGTTTATTCATCAAAGGGCAAACCTTCTAAACTTTTTAAGGATATTGAAATCTGCCCAACCGAGCATATTGTAAGGGTTGAGTCTAATTCTACAATACAAAATTGGCGCATTATGTATGGCGGCGCACACGGTATAAGAATGTCCGACGTTAAAAACGTTAAGTTTGACGGTTGTGTGGTAGGCTATATTGGTGGCGGCTTCCAAAATGGGACGGCAGGCTCGGGTGTTCGCTTTGGTAACGGTATTGAGGTTTGGGGCAACTGCGATGGTTACACCGTTACAAATTGCCATATTTTCCAGTGCTATGATGCGGGTGTTACCATGCAGCATATTGATAGCGGCGACAATTTCGTTAAAGAACACAACATACTTTTTGAAAACAATTTATTAGAGCTTAATAACTATAACATTGAGTATTTTATAACGGGTGAGTCCACCTACAAAAACGTTGCCATAAAAAATAACGTTATTCGCGGCGGCGGTTATGGTTGGGGATTTTATTCCCGTGGTGACCGCGATTATGGTACTAATATTATGGGTGGCGGCACTAATTTTTCTGAAAATTTCGTCTATACAAATAATGTTTTTGAACATGCAAAAACTCTAATGATGACGGTAGGCGGCAGGACGGTCAAGGACGTGCCAAAATTCGTGGGTAACACCTTCGCCATGTATTCTAATATTGATAGAGCATTTGAATATCGAGAAGAAAAACATTATTTCCATAAGCATGGTAAGGATATATTCAAAACGGTTATAGGCGATAAAACAGCAAACACAATATTTTATTAAAAAGAATAATGGTCAACAACACGGGGTTGTTGACCATTATTTTTTAATCTCTTTTTTCTTTTTTAGAAGAAACTATTTTGCCTGTTGCGGCATCGATATGATAATCATATTCGTCGGTTTTTGTGTCGAAGGTTACCTCGTAGGTGGGAACTCCGTTGTCGTTTTCAAGCTCAATTTCAAGGTCGGAAATATCCTTATCGGTTAAATTCGCGTGCTTTAAAGCGATTTTCTTTGCCTCATCCTTTGAAATCTTTGCCGCTGACGAATCAGAGCCCATGCTGCTGTCGTTATCGGTTATATCGTTAATACCGCTTTCGATTTTATCCTCGGCAGAGTCTACCGATGACTGGATATCGCTGCCTGTGTTTTCCATCTCTTTTGCACTGCAACCAACCGCCAAAGACATAATGCATAAAACAGATATAACAAGAACTATTGCTTTTTTCATTTTTTCGCCTCCTTTTAGATTAGTATGCTCAAAAAGGAAGTGCAAAAACAAATTATTTTTGGAAAATTAAATAAATAAAAATAAAGCCGCAATACAAGCGCAAATAAAGCCCGCCACAACGTCTTTAATAAAATGCACACCGCAAAGAATTCTCGTGGCGGCGAGAATTACGCCGATAAACAAAAAAGCAACCCCGAGCCAAGCGTTTACAATAAAGCTTGTAAATGCAATTATAAAAATTGAAAAAGTGTGACGTGAGGGGAATGATTTACCCTTGGTTTTTTTGTTATAAAGCGGGGTGATGTTATATTTTTCGTAAGGGCGGGGCGCATTTATAAAATAGCGCAAAACGCTTACGGCTATAAAGGAAATCCCTGTTACCAAAAGGCAGGATAAAAAACGCTCGCGAACAAAGAAAAGGGTATAGGTTGCAAGTGCTCCCGCATATATGTAGGTGAAGATTGTGATTGCCTTGCCAAGCGTTACCGCTATATTTTTTAACGTTTTATGCGAGTGCATAAATTGAAGCATATTAGAATAAAATTTTTCCGACATAAAAAACACCTGCGTACTAATTTATAAACAAATTTTAATATAAATTTTGTCTATTGTCAACAAAGTTTAAAAAGCTGTGTTTTTTGGGTTGACTTTGTTAGGTTAGGGGCGTATAACAAGAGTGTAATTTGACTCGTTGGGAGATGACAACATGTCATTGCAAAGAGGTAAAAACAATATAAATATGACCGAGGGTCCGTTATTTAGCAACATTATTCGCTATACAATACCGATTATTTTAACCGGTATTTTGCAGCTGCTTTTTAATGCCGCCGACTTAATGGTTATAGGCAATTTCAGGGGTAGCGATTCGGTTGCCGCAGTGGGTTCAACCGGCTCTATTACGGTGTTGCTTACAAGTCTGCTTATTGGCATGGCGACCGGTGTTGGTGTTATTGCGGCGCAAACGATGGGCGCTAAGGATAATGATAGTACAAGCAAGGTTGTGCATACGGCAATACCCGTGGCAGTTATTTGCGGTGTTACGATAGGCTTAATCGGTATTATTTTTGCCGAGCCGTTACTTAGTATGATGTCGACACCCGATTCAATTTTGCCAAAGTCTGCGCTTTATATGAAAATTTGTTTCAGCGGCACGATATTTAGTCTTACCTATAATTTTTCTGCCGCCATATTGCGTGCCTCAGGGGACACCAAGGGACCGCTTACGTATTTAACTATTGGCGGTGTTACCAACGTTATATTAAACGTTATATTTGTTACGCTTTTAAATATGGATGTTGAGGGTGTAGCAATTGCTACGGTTACCTCGCAGGCAATATCCTGTGTCTTGGTAATAATAAGGCTTATTAGAGTTAACGAGGAATGGAAGCTAATCCTTAAAAAAATGAAAATTGATTTTAAAACACTCGGCAAAATTATTAAGATAGGTTTACCCGCAGGAATACAGGGCTCGGTATTTGCACTTTCAAACGTTATTATTCAGTCCTCGGTAAATTCCTTTGGTGCATCGGCCGTTGCGGGTAATGCGGCGGCTGCCAATATCGACGGTTTTACCTATGTTGTTATGAATTCCTTTTATCAGGCGGCGCTTAACTTCACAGGGCAAAACGTGGGTGCGGGTAAGTTCCATAGACTCGGCAAAATTATGCGCGCTAATATGATAGTTTGTGTTTCGGCGGCAATAATTATGAGCGGTGTCATTTTTATGTTTTCACGTCGCTTGCTTGGTATATATATAACCGACGATGCTTTGGCGATTGAGTTTGGCGTAATACGACTTATTTGGCTTGGAATTCCATATTTCCTTTGTGGAATTGGTGAGGTTTTGGTTGGCGCAATACGTGGTATGGGCGCATCGATTACGCCTATGGTAATCTCAATTTTGTGCATTTGCGGTATCCGTCTTGTTTGGATATTTACGGTTTTTTCAATGCCTCAGTATCATTCACTGGAAAGCCTTTATTTATCTTACTCGGTTTCGTGGATTGCCTGTGCCATAGGGCATTTTATAAGCTTTAAGGTTTTGAAAAACCGTTTGCAAAGGCGACTTAAACAATAATAAAACGGGGTTTACAATTGTTTGTAAACCCCGTTATTTTTTTATGCGTTTTCGTTAAAGGCATCGAAAAGCTTTAAGGCGATATTCTGCATAGGCTCGGTGTCAACCTTTACAAGCTGTCGGTCATAGGTCAAAAAGCCGTTGGTTTCATCCTCAACGTCACTAACCTGGGTAATAACGCTGGCGCAAACGCCGTTTTTAATGGCGGGCACCACCTCGTCTAAATAAAGCTTGGTGATTGCCTGCTCGAAGGCTTCGCGCTCGGTAAAATATCGGTATCCGTAGGTATCAGACAGGTTAAAGGAGTGGTCGTCAAGCTTATACGAATAACCGCCAAATTCCGAAATTACGGCAGGCTTTGTGCCGTCAGATTTGGTTTTAATGGGCTTAAAATAAACGTGCTCGCTTATAACCTCGTTGCCCTTACAGAAGAACCAACCCGAAGCGGCGTCCCAAATGCGAGTGGTGTCAAGCGCCTTTATCTCTTTGTAAACGCGAGCGGTATCGTACTGACCCCAACCTTCGTTAAATAGGGTGTAGTAGCAAATCGACGGATGATTATAAAGCAGTTCAAGGGTCTGCCGTGCTGTTTTTTCAAATATTTCTCGGCGCTTTTTAGATGCGAAATGTGTAACACCTTTTTTAAGAAAAAGTGTGGGCAGGGCGGTGTCTATCAAAAATGAGTAACGTCCGCTGTTAACAAGGTCTTGGAAAACTGCCATACCATATTTATCGCAATAATAATAAAAAAGCTGTGGCTCGATTTTAATGTGTTTTCTAAGCATATTAAAGCCGAGCTCCTTCATTTTAAGGATATCGTACTTAAAGCCTTCGGGTGTTGCCGGCAGATAAATACCATCACTAAAATATCCCTGGTCAAGCAAGCCGTGGAAGAAATACGGCTTATCATTCAGCATAAATTTGCCGTCTTTAATACCAATTGTACGGGCGGCAAAATAAGATTCAACCTTATCCTCGCCGCAAATGAGTGTGAAGTTATAAAGATGCGGATTTTCGGGGCTCCAGTTAATCGGATTATCAAGCTTTAAGCTATAGCTGTCACCATCAAAGGTGTAGGTTTCGCCCTCGAAAACGAGCTGCTTTGTTCCCTTAGCGTCAACCGTAATTTCTGCACCCGAGAGGTTTGGCGTAATTTTTACCGATTTAATATAATTTTCGGGCACGCTTTCGAGCCATACTGTCTGCCAAATACCGCTAATTTCGGTGTACCACATGCCGCCACGCTTTTTGCGTTGCTTGCCATAAGGTAGGTTTACGTCAAGTGTGTCTTTAACCAAAACTTCAATTTTGTTTTCACCACTGCCTATAAGTGAGGTTATATCAAACGAGAAGGGGATATATCCGCCCACGTTTTCACCTGCAAGCTTATTATTTATATAAACCGTTGTAATTTGGTCGCTGGCGCCAAAGTTAAGAATTACGCGTTCCTTAATAAAGCCTTCGGGTAGGGTAAAGGAGCGTCTGTAAATGAGGATATCATTCTTTTTAAAGGTTTTCTCAATGCCTGACAGTCGCGACTGTGGTGCAAAGGGGACAAGAATTTTACCAAGTTTCGTTTCACCCTTTCGGTTCGCAACCCCAAAATCCCACTCGCCGTTAAGACAAAAATACGAGTCGCGTTTTAATGCGGGGCGTGGATATTCCTCCCAAGGTGTGTCGCCAAGGTTACTTTCGAAGGGTGTTTTTAAGGAAATTAGCGTCGGTTTTTTAGTTTTAAAAATAATAATTAAAAGTATAACAAGCACCGCAATGGGCACAAGTGCCGCCGCAAAAATATTTTCGTTAGGTATAAAGGAGGTTGTGCCGTCGCTGTTTGTTACCTTTTCGGCATTAGCAAGAACTGCGGCACCGATATAGGGACCAATGATGCCCGGCAACAACACCTGCGAAAAAATACGTACGCCCTGCATCATACCCGATTTGCCCTGAGGTGTGCAGTCACGTATCAAGGCTCCAAACACCGCCATACCTGCAAGATATCCGCACATCATAAGCAGCGAGCCGATAAATACAAGAGCGCGGTCCTTAAAGAAATAGAGCAGCGTATAGCCGAGGCTTAACCAAACGACCGAGAAAACCACCGAAAAATTAAAGCCCTTTTTATCATAAACCTTGCCCCAAAGAGCCGTAACGATTGAAGCAACAATTATGGCAGGCGCCATAACAAGCACGTAATCGGCCATACCGAGTGAGACTTCATAGTAAAGAATAAGGTAGGGCATAAAGATTTGAATAGAAATATTGAACACCGCAAAGGCGATAAGGGTTAGATAAAAACGGGGATTTGCCTTTATGGTTGAAGGCATAAAACCGTATATTATGTTTTTAAAATAACCACTTTCACTTCTTTGAACAGCGGGCTCCTTAATTAAAAATAGACCCAAAAAACCGATAATCAAAACGGCAATACCAATTATAAGGAAAATAAGTGTCCAGGATGAAGCAAGGTTTAAATCAAAGAACATAAAGCCGCCAAACACAACGAGAATAGCAACAAGCGGCATCATTGCGTTTATACCCTCGGCAGAGCCGCGGTTACTGCTGTCGGTAGAGTCGGTGAGCCATGCGTTAAAGGCAGCATCGTTGGCGGTTGAGCCAAAGAAGGTCATAACGCAGTCCATAATTATAACCAGACTAACGCCGACACTCGCGGCCGAAATAGCGGCAGGGAATACGGCCTCAATGACGTCCATCTTTAACAGCGCAAAGCCTAAAATGGATATGCCCCATGCTATGTAGCCGCCACAAATAAATAATTTTCTTTTACCTATTTTATCCGATAAGGCACCCATAATAACGGTGGTGAGGGTTGCCGAAATTGCCGAAGCGCTAACCATAAGCGAAATATCGTCGGCCGAAGCATTGAACATTTTGTAGATAAAAACATTCAAATACATATTTTCAACTACCCAAGCGACCTGCCCCATAAGGCTAAACAGGGTAAGCGCCGCCCAGAATTTACCTGATAACTTTGTTTTCATCTGTTACACCTCGCATATATTCTATAGCAATTATAACATATAATATTAGATATTAAAATATCAGATTTTATATTGTAAAGCACAGTCATATATTGTATACTCTATTTAGGGGAAAAAGGAGAGAAATATGGACGTAAATTATAAAAACAAAAAATATTATAACACCGCAAAATATCCTATAAGGCAACCTCGCATTATGACCTTTTTATTATACGTTGTAAGCAAAATTGCAACTATGGGTCTTAAATACAAAATTGAAAAATTTAATATGGATGGCCTAAAACCACCCTATATTTTGCTTAGCAACCACATGTATTTTGTCGATTTTGAACTAAGCGCAATCGCCACCTATCCACACAGGGTAAACAACGTTGCGACCATCGACGGATATTACCGCCGCCCATGGCTTATGGAACTGCTTGGTTGCATTTGCAAGCGCAAATTTACAAACGATTTGCATTTAATAAAATCTATCCGCAAGGTGCTAAAGCGTGGCGACGTGCTTTGCATGTACCCCGAGGCGAGATATTCGCCCGTCGGCACTACCGCAATTTTGCCCGACGCTTTGGGTAAGCTTATTAAGATGAACAAGGTGCCCGTTGTTGTTATGCTCCACCACGGCAACTATCTGCACACGCCGTTTTGGAATTATCGCAAGGAGCGCAAGGTGCCGCTTTATACAACACTTAAACAGATTTTAACTGCCGATGACGTCGAAAAAATGTCGGTTGAAGAAATTAACGAATCTGTAAAAACTGCTATGCAGTACGATGAGTATACTTGGCAAAAGGAACAGAATATTAAAATCACCGAGCCGTTCCGTGCCGAGGGACTTCACAAGGTTTTGTACCAGTGCCCAAAATGTAAAGCAGAGCATAAAATGGCGTCAAGTGGCGATGAAATTTATTGTGAAGTATGCGGCAAGCGTTGGCGTATGACCGAGCTTGGCGAACTCGAAGCACTATCGGGCGAGACCGAATTTTCGCATATACCCGACTGGTACGAGTGGCAAAGAGGTGAGGTTCGCTGTCAAATCGAAAATGGCGAATATTCGTTTAGTGACGAGGTTGAGGTTTACTCGTTGCCAAGATGTATGAGGTTTGAAAATTTAGGCAAGGCAACACTCACCCACGATGCCGAAAACGGATTTGTGCTTAAAGGTCATTATAATGGCGAAGATTATTTAATTGAAAGAAAGCCAAGAACTATGTACGGCGTGCATATCGAGTACGATTATTGCTATGTAAAGCCGTTTGACTGCATTGATATTTCAACCGAGAAGGACTCGTTCTATTGCTATCCTACCAAGCAAAACGTGGTTACAAAGCTATCTTTGGCAACCGAAGAGATATATAAAATAAAAAAGAGTGACTTGTAGTCACTCTTTTTTTAGGATTTAGGGGTTAGGATTTAGCACTGACGCATAAGACGGATATAAAATTCAACCGTTTTTTTGATTGTTTCTAAACGGATACGCTCGTTATTGCCGTGAATAGTTGCACGTTCCTCACTTGTTAAATCCATAGCAGAGAAGCGGTAAACCTTGTCGCTTATTCTGCCGTAATGACGCGAGTCAGAACACTGCACCATCAAATAAGGGGATATAATAGTGCCTTCCCAGGTTGATGCAACGGCATTGGCAATTTTATCAAATTCATCACAGTCAACCTTTGAAATTCGACTCGGCTCAATTGAGTGAAGCACCGAAATCTCAACGTCCTTATCGTCAACCGTCCTATTTAAGTAGTTGAGTACGCTCGAAACGGTATCGTGCGGGTTTATGCGAATGTTAGAAACCATCGTCGCTTTTGGCGGAATAACGTTTGAAGCGTTACTGCCCGAGGACTGCGTAAAGGCAACCGTCGTGCGAAGCATAGCGTTTAATTCGCCACCCGACTTTTTGCAAAGCATATCAAGAACACCCGAGAACAGCCAGAGATTCGAGAATATAAGTTTATAAACGAAATTCGAGTGTCTGCCGAGGGTATCAAACATAAGTGCGACAGGCTCGGTAAGGTGCTGTTTTATGGGATAATGCTCGATATTACAGCAAGCATTTGATAGCTTTACTAATGGTGAGCCGGGCTTCGGGGCAGATGCGTGACCGCCGTTTGATTTAGCGGTATACTGGACGTCCATCATACCCTTTTCGGCAATGCCGATAAGTCCACAGGGAGCCTTAACACCGGGAAAAACGTTCTCTACAACGGCACCACCCTCGTCAATTACAAAGGAGAGCTTTATGCCGTTTTCCTCAAAATAATTTACTATATTAACGGCACCCTGACCGTTTATCTCTTCACCGCCCGAAAAGGCGAAATATATATCGTTTTCGGGTATAAAGCCTTGAGAGATTAAATGCTCGGCGGCTGTAAGCACACCATTAAAGGTCGATTTTGTATCAAGTGTGCCGCGACCCCATAAAACGCCGTCTTCAATAATTCCGCTAAAGGCAGGCTTTTCCCAATCCTGCTCGCTTACGGGGACAACGTCATAGTGCGCCATCATAACGGCGGCCTCGTAGTGATTTTTACCCTCCCACTTAAAAAGCAGAGCGCGGTCGGGTAGTGTAATAAGGGTGCAGTTTTTGTAAACGTTTGGAAACAGCTTAGGCAGAAGCTCATAAAGTTTTGTGAATTCCTTTTCGTCCTCGAGCGACGCATCCTTATAAGAAATGGTGGCACACTGTACGAGTTGCTGCAGGTTATTTATTGCCGTCTGCTCGTCAAATTCCACCTTTTCGCCCGACGGGGCAAAATGGTTAAGGGGCTTAAAGGTTAATGCTCTGACAACTAAAAGGAGTATAAATAAGACTAAAACACCTAAAATTATTAACCACATTTTTATTAAAGCATTCCTTTCTTATACATAAATCTTGCAACGCCTACCGTAAACAGTACGCCTACGGGTACCATTATGCCAACCGTACCGGCATTAAGGGCAGGCACCGTAATAAAGAGAACAAGCATAAGAATTACGGGTGCTATCGATAATTTTACATTTTTAGAGATAAATACAACCGCAAGTCCACCGAAAAGTGCGGGTAAAATCATATCAAAGGCGGGCTTTAATACGGGTGACTCTAAAATAGGTGTAATGGGAATTATAAGTATAACGCCCAAAATTATGATAAAGGTTGTAACAATGCTTGAAACAGCGATGGAGATGGTCGAAATGATTTCACCCTCCTCGCTTGAGGGTTTAACGTCGGCACGCTCCATAGCATCAACGGCACAGGGGAGCTTGAGGTTAGAAATGTTACCTGTTACAAAGGATAGGTAGGTGCCACCTGCACCAAGCATAGGTACGTAGGTGAAGATTTCAATGATACCAACCGCCCAATACATAGGCAACGTGGCGAAAAGTCCCTTAGCCAATGCCGACCATTCGGGAACGGCGTTAAAAATAAGACCAACAACGAGGGGCAAGGCAAGCAAAATCACGCAAAGTATTACGCCCCAAATTCTACCGTCACGATGTACGCTTTCAAGATAGGTAAGTTCTTTTTTGTTACTCATTTTTCACCCCTCCTTATGCTAACCAATTGGTAAACGGAATGGCAACAGCCATACCGCCGACAAGACTAAGCGGCAGTGCATAATCGGTAAGCCAACGAGCCTTTAGCTTTTTGGAAAGAATACCGCAGACAGCCATAATTACTGCCGAAACTGCCATAACGCAAACGGGGACAAGTCCCGAGGTATCACCCTTGAAAACGAGTCCAACGTCGCAGAAAACGTAGCCTAAAAATGCTGAAATCATACCTAAAAACATTGCATTATTAAAGATTTCGCCCCATTTTTTATCCTTCATACCAATTTTGTTCATACCGCCTTGTATCTTTTTAGTAACGAAGGGTACAAGGATAAGACCGATAGAAATGCCGAGTGTCATAACCCAAAGCACAGTTACAAAAACCGACGGGTCGGTTATCGTTTCGCCCGCACCAAGTCCCAAGGCGGTGAGAGCGTTGTTAGCGGCAACTGTTTCGTATGTAATCGAGCCGATAACCGAAAGTCTAAGCCAGGGCAGAGCAACGCCAAGGCTTTTTGAGAGAGCCACAACACCAACCAAAATGGCGATGGCGGGCGCTATCGTAAATATAGCGGCCGACGAAATGGTAGATTTGATGATTTTAGGGTCGATGCCCTTTTCTTTCGCGCGGCGAAGCGCACGAGCAAGAAAGTAAATTGACTGCGCCAAAACCACGGCAATAATTATCCCAACCAAAACGTAGAGTATGGGATGATTTACGCTGAATTCCATAATTCAACCCCCAAAAAATATTTATATATATAATTTAACATAAATTTCGAATTTGTTCAACAAAAAAGAGCATCTAATTTAGATGCTCTTTAAAATTATTCGGGGATAAAGCCCTCAAAGATTACTATTTCGTCGTCATTGACCGCCGTTTCAAGCTCTTCTTGTGAGCGAAGCGTCCAACTGACGCCCTGTAATTTCCAAAGCTTTTTGGATATTTTATAGGGCAAACAATTTCGGTCTTGATAAGAGTAGGCTATAAAATCGGGCTTGTTTATAACGTTTGTAACAAGCGAGGTTAAAAACAGTTTTATAAAGAAGCTTTTAATTTTAGAGCCCTTAAAATAGTTAAAGGACAGTTGACCGCGTATTATATCGGGACGATTTTGCTTTAACCATAATATACAACGGGGGTCAAAGCTTTCAAGACAATAGGCACCATTATAATTGTCTAGCGCATCGCAAACGGCTTTACATAGCTCGTCGTAGTGCTTATCAAAGCCCTTAAGCTCGATTATTAGCGGCACTTCGCCACCGAAAAACTTTAATACGTCGTGAAAATTCGGTATGGTCTCGCTTGTGCCTTCAAGGTAATACATACCGAGCTCATTCAAGGTGAGCTCTGAAACGTTGCGCTCGACACCCGTCGTGCGTTTTAGAGAGTCATCGTGGATTACCGCGAGTCCGCCGTCGGCGAGCAGGTGCACGTCTAATTCAACACCAAAGCCGCGCTCCTTAGCATGTGCGAATGCGGCCATACTGTTTTCGGGTATAACACCCGTCTTAAAGAGTCCGCGATGGGCAAAATGGTAACCTTGAAATTTCGACATATCGGTATTACTGCGACCTTTAAGTGTCAAAAGGTAAATGATGCCCAAAACCGTCAGAGTAATTAAAATTATTAGAACTGCTTTCAAAAAAATCTTCCTTAATCGTCAATATCAAATGCTTCGATACCCTTCTTTGCCTCGAACCTGCTGTCGCCGTGTTTAACAAACAGCATTGTAGTAAAGGAAATAAGAACGGCTATGGCAGCATAAATGAATAGTGTTTTCGGGTTAACACCGTATAGTGTACCTGCAAGTATGGGGGTTATAACCTGAGCCGCCATACTGAAGGCGTAGTAGTAACCTGTGAATTTGCCGATATCACCGCCCGAGCACATTTCAACAACCATGGGCAGACTGTTAACGTTAATCAGTGCCCAAGAGATACCAACAAGAATAAATACTGCATATAGCGCGGGGCTGAATGAGTTAGCAAAAAGTGTGTAACCGAAGGCTACGCCAAAGGAAGCGGCAAGCACTGCGGCACCGATTTTAATGGTCTTTGCTCGACCGATTTTGCCTGCGATAACACCTGCAGGTATATAGGAAGCAATAGCACCCGCTGTTGCTATGGTAAGACAGAGCGATGCGCCGCCGTCGGTCATACCCCATTGACTTGTAGCATATACCGAGAACCAGGTGGTAACGGCATTATAGCCGATATACCAAAATGCAACCGATAAAAGCAGGAATATAAGGCTTTTTTTAACCGGTTTTGGTATGATGGCTTTCTTCTTTGTTTCATCCATTTCGGTTAACTGCTCTTCGGGATGTGCGGCTTCGTATTCGGCCTGCTCGGCGGCGAGTTTGGGCTCGTTTACAAAGAACATAATTATAAATAATGCCAAAAGCATTATACCTGCAACGATTATGAATATCGGCAGATAGTCGACGTGGGTTTCATCAGGCTTGCTTCCCGAATAGATAACGGTGTTAACTATAAGGAAAAGCACGCCACCAATAGCGCCCATAAGGTTAATTACGGCATTACCCTTACTGCGAAGGGGCTTTGGCGTAACGTCGGGCATTAGTGCTACGGCAGGGGAACGGAATATACCCATTGAAACCAGTGTTAAGCACAAAACGCCTATAAAGGTTATGAGTAGTGTTGCATTGTTAATACTGCCGGCAGCAAGGTTGTCGATAATCGGCAGACCAATCATAAATGCCACAGCTAAAAGCGTGCCAACAAGAATAAAGGGTTTGCGTTTACCCATTTTGGCATGGCATTTGTCAGAAAGTCCACCAAACAGCGGCAATAAGAATAATGCAAGCACGTTATCGGCCGACATTATCATACCCGTTACTGTTTCGTTAAGACCAAAGGTGTACTGTAAAATTAGCGGAATTTTGTTGTCGTACATTTGCCAAAATGCACTGATGGCAAGAAAGGCAAAGCCGACGAGTATAGTGCGCTTTACGTTTAGCTTCATAAGTTTTTCTCCGTTTCATAACTTATTTTGCGTCTATAATTTGATTATATCCAAATATTACTAAAATGTCTATAAAAAGTTGTGGGGGAAGGGTATGTTTATCATGAAAAAGTATTTATGACTTCCTGTATTTACATTGAGTATGGTGTTATGTTATAATATTGAAAATTGGGGTGATTATTTGAGTAAAACACAGATTAGTATCGATACTTTTCATGAGGAAAAACTTTGTCGTTCCTTTAGAGTGAAAGCGATTATATTTGGTGTTATTGCACACGCGTCTTTGTTGGCTGCCTTATATATAGAAAGTTTTTTCATAATTTTTACATTGTGTTTTTTGTTTTTGCTTTTATGCACTACGGTTTCTTATAAGCGGAAAATTTCAATATTAGAGACGCAACGACTTATATTTTCATGTGAAAACGATAACAATTTGTATGATTTATTTAGACATTATTGTGAAGCATTGAAAAAAGCCAAAAAAGGTAAGGGTTTATTAACTGCAAGAAAGTATAAAGAGGTTTTTAAAAAGTATAAATTCATACTATTAAACGAAAAACAGAACTATATCGGCACTGCGATGACTAAGCATTATAAGAGTATAGAATATGCTATTAAAAACAAGAGCATGTATCAATTAAGAGAAATTTATAATTCTTGCAATGCCCTTATAAATTCAATAAATACATACAAAAATCAATTTGATGAAAAAAACACAAAATTTTCAGCTTCTCTTTTAGAAAAGTCATATGTGATAATTGATTTTGTTGCAAGAAGAATTAATTGTTATAACATTGGCAACACCTATAACATTGATTTGATGAAAGGACAAGACTTCGAAAAATTTTGTGCAAATCTTTTAAAATTATATGGTTTTGATAATGTGGAAGTGACAAAGGGCAGTGGAGATCAAGGAGTCGATATAATAGGCATATACAAGGGTTATAGATTTGCTGTGCAATGTAAAAGATATTCTAAAAAGCTTGGTAACAGCCCAATACAAGAGGTCGTTGCAGGCAAGAAATTTTATAATTGCCAAGGAGCGCTTGTTATTACCAATAATTATTTTACTGATAGCGCAGTACAACTTGCAAAAGCTAACAATGTGCAACTTTGGGATAGAAAAAATTTAATGGAAGCCATTAATTATACCGATAGTCAGTGGGATGAATTGTTAGAAAAAATAAGCTTGGGCTAAAGCCTGTATCGTATGTAAACTTAAAGATAAAAAATAAAAGGGCGATGCTCGTTGTCCTTTAACTTGGTGCCGATGGCGGGACGCACCTTGCCGAAGGCAATGCGCCCTGCTTGTCGACCCAATGCTTCGCATTCGGTACCCGACCGCGCACCTTTCGGCTAAAAAACAGTCCACCGGACTGTTTTTCTTTACGCCGAAACCCTCCGAGTGTTCAAGTCCCGCCATGAAATAAAAAAAGCAGACCAAAAGGTCTGCCTTTTTATTTGCGAAAGAACGACTAAAAGTAGTGTATCTACTCTGTTCTACAAATTAGAATCTATCGAACGGATTTCTATTGACGAGAGCAAAGATAGGCTTGTAGGATTTCTTCTACTTCATCCTCATTGGGCGTATATCCCTCATATATCTCATTGCAAAGCCATGCATAATAATCCGTTATTGCCTCGATGAAAGAAGTAAGTATCTCTTCAATTGTGCTATGTTCTGTTCTCACAGGGAGACGAATCTCTGGAATATCCCCGCAACTACTAAATGTTGGATAGGAGGAAAAATCAGCCCAATAAAACAAATATCCAACTCGTTTACCGCTACGGCTAATCAGATAATGATTGTATTCAAAATCGACCCACAAGGTAATAGGAATACGATAATTGTTTTCCACCCAAGTTACAAAAGAACGAAGTTCCTGCTCAACATCTGTTGGGATTCTTTTGTCGAAGCAAATGTTAAATTCGGGCAAGATATTTTCAGAAACTTTCAGTTTTACTGTCTGAGCCTTTTTCCAAACACTATTTTCAGTCATAGGGAACACCTCCTCGTCAAATCCTTATTTATCAGATTATATCACTTTTCAGCAAACAAATCAAGGCGAAGCCTTGTATATCATCTATTCCGCAGGAATTGCATATCATCAACACGCAGTGTTGCATCTCATCAAGCTGCAGGAGGGTTTATGCACGGCTATGCCGTGATGATATACAGCCCCGTTGGGGCTGATGATATGCCAAGCCTGCGGCTTGGATAAAAAAAGAAGTAACTTTTGTCTACCAAAAGTTACTTCTTTTTTGGTGCCGATGGCGGGACTTGAACCCGCACGATGTCGCCATCAATGGATTTTGAGTCCACCTCGTCTGCCAATTCCAACACATC
>SVOR01000044.1 GCA_015066295.1 Oscillospiraceae bacterium | reverse complement strand
TCTATATTACTTACCTATAGCGGCTACTACGTCGTTATAGCTTCTTTCAATAACTTCGGTATATACATACTTGGTTTCGCCGTCTACTTCGTATGCAACGTACATACGTGAAGAAATCTGAACACCAAAGAATGACTCAGGAATTCCTACAAGTGTAATTGCGATATCAGAGAAGTCACCGGTGAGCGCAACTACCTTGCTTACAGCCTGACGTGTTACACGCTCGGTAACTACGGTTAACTCGCCGTCGATAAGTACGCTCGGGATAAAGAGCATACCAACCTCTGTGGGCTCGTAAACTACACCGTCAACAAGTAACTTATCGCCGAGTAAACCGGTCTCACCGTTGCGTCTGATAAAGTCGGTACGTGCGCCAAAGCGGATACCCTTCTTTTCGGGGTTAAGCGGAATTGTAGCACCAAGCATCATTGAGTTAAATGTGCCGTCATCGGGAATATACTCTACAGAAATTGTAGTTGCATTGAGGTCCTCTGAAGTAAAGGTGTAAACACGACCTGTTACGTCAGAATCGAGAACGCGCTCGCCATTGATTACGAGTGAGCCAACCTTTACCTTGTAGCCAACTGCCGGTGCGAGTTCTACAGTGTAGTTGTTCTCTGAACCAACAACTGCCTCAACAGCTGCTGTACCTTCACCTGTGATAGTGATAGTAGCCTCAGGCTCTGCAGGAGCTACCTCAGCTGCAATAGCATTTGGCATTTCGCTGCTATTGAGGTAAACCGAGAAGCTTCTGAAATTGGTGGTAGCGCCAAAGCCCACGAGTGCAGGATAACCTTCGACCGGGATGGTGTGCTTGAAAATACAGTTAGGATTTGTACACGTACATGTGCCCGGTGTCGAATTATAGGTGTAAATCGGCTCGCCATCGCCATAATAGAACGAGAAAACGTTGCCTGAAAATACAGTCTTAACAGTATGGTAATTTTCAACACCTGTCCAGGTGTACCACTTGCCCGCTTCATCCTTTGCTATCGCGGTGCCGTGAGGACCAAAATCATTGTTGATTCTGTATATAGTGGCAACTCGTGACTGTCTGATATACGAAAGAATACCTGTGGTATAACCTGTACCAGCGTCATTTAAGGTTACACGACCGCCGACACCTGCGCCAACACCCTCAACCGTTGCAGCGCCATTAGATGATGCGTCGGTTTCAACGGTATAGTCGCCGAAATCTTTAAAGATTTCGTCCACATAAACGAGCGTACCACCCTTTTTAAGATCAGAGGTAGTGCCAAAGGCCTGTGCGGTTCTTACGTATCCGTTGCTAAGCACAAGATAACCCGCATCTATAGCCTCAGTGATAGTTAAGTCTGTGTTATTTGTACTACCCATAACACGCCAGTCGTCATTAACAAAGGTGTCCTTGTTTAATTCGGGAATATTTACAAGATAGAACTTATCGTCGGTTGCCTTTTTAGCAACAATCCAAACAGTTTTTGTTTCACCATTTGCAGTAGCGGTAAGCTTGTAGTTACCGGCAGCGTAAACCGAAACCTTGTTTGCTTCTTTATTAAGGTAGATGCCTTCTGTTTCTGTGGTATCCCAAACAATATCTGAAGCGAAAGCAACGGTGCCCTCTGCATCCATCTCAACGTTGATGAAGTTAAGGTCAACTGCGGTGTTTTCGTTCATAGGAATAGCAGGCGATGTGTTAGATACGGTGTAGTAGCTAACAGCAGTTGCCGGTGCTAAATCACTCGAGTTAAGATAAACGCTGAAGCTTCTGAAATTGGTGGTAGCGCCAAAGCCCACGAGTGCAGGATAACCTATGGTGGGGATGGTGTGCTTGAAAATACAGTTAGGATTTGTACACGTACATGTGCCCGGTGTCGAATTATAGGTGTAAATCGGCTCGCCATTGCCATAATGGAACGAGAAAACGTTGCCTGAAAATACAGTCTTAACGGTATGGTAATTTTCAATACCTGTCCAGGTGTACCACTTGCCCGCTTCATCCTTTGCTATCGCGGTGCCGTGAGGACCAAAATCATTGTTGATTCTGTATATAGTGGCAACTCGTGACTGTCTGATATACGAAAGAATACCTGTGGTATAACCTGTGCCTGCTTCATTTAAGGTTATACGACCGCCGACACCTGCGCCAACGCCCTCAACCGTTGCAGCGCCATTAGATGATGCGTCGGTTTCAACGGTATAGTCACCGAAATCTTTAAAGATTTCGCCCACATAAACGAGCGTACCACCCTTTTTAAGTGCAGAGGTAGTGCCAAAGGCCTGTGCGGTTCTTACATATCCGTTGCTAAGAACAAGATAACCCGCATCTATAGCCCCAGTGATAGTTAAGTCTGTGTTATTTGTACTACCCATAACACGCCAGTCGTCATTAACAAAGGTGTCCTTGTTTAATTCGGGAATGTTTACAAGATAGAATTTATCCTGTTCGGCTTCTTTTACCAAAACCCAAACATTCTTGGTAACACCGCCCACGGTTGCGGTAAGCTTATAGTTACCAGCGGTCTTTGCAAAAACAGTTTTTGCAGCGGCATCAAATTCGATACCATCCTGTTCTGCAGCTGCCCAAGTAATGTCGGCACCTGAAACTATTGTGCCCTTTTCCATTTCTACCGAAATGTCTGCGAGATTGACAATAGTCATCTCATTCATAGGAATTGCGGGGGCGCCGTATGAAACTGTGTATGTAGCAGCCTCATCGGAAGCGAAGGCCATTAGCGGCAATGCTGAAAAAATCATCACAGCAGCCAGCAAAAATGCCAACACTTTAGAAAACTTTGCGCGTTTCATAAAATACCTCCTAAAATAAAATATATTAAAAACTATTTAAAATTCGTATAGACCAACGCATTGCAGCAAGAATACGTCAGCCTATACATAAACACGAGGAGTCACGTTGAAAGGTCTTTCCGTGACAACTATATTATAAAACAATTTTTACTTGAAATGTGGAACAAAGTTTATTATAATTGACTTAAATAATAAATTTAGAGGTGTATTATGGGTAATTATAAAGTTAGTGTTGACAGCAAGCCTACCATCGACTATATAACTCCTATTTCTATAGTTAAGGGAAATTACAAAACCATAAGTGAGTTAAACCTTACTCATACCCCCTTTCATGCCTTGGGTTTTGTAAAAAAAGGCTCTGCCGAGTTGCGCCGAATCGATTGTATTTACACCATTAAAAACGTTTATAACGGTAATAATCTAAAGGTGTTTATGCAAAAGGGCAACAATGACGCACTTGAGCTTTACAACACCGAAAAGGATAATCTGATTTCCACCAAAAAGCACATGCTACCCACACAAAACGGTACGGTTGGCATACTATCGTGCTATACGACGCCGTATATTAAAAATTTTAAGGTTACCCTTAATGATGCGGTTGCCGTCGCGCCCAATGAAGCGCACCGTGTTGATTACGCTTCGCCTGCCATCCCTGCAATTAAAAACAAGACCTACCGTCTTGCCGATTTTACCTTTGATTTTTCTCAAACTGTACGCAACGTTAAAGGCGACTCAATTAAATGGAGCAGCGAAGACAATAAACTTGTTTTAAAGGATGGCACCTTTAGAGCTGTTGGCAGCGGTGTTTATACCCTCTTTGGAGAATATATGCGCCAAAAGAAAAAGTTTTTTATAGTAACCGAGCGAGACGAGCAGGGCGCTTTCGTTTTATTCTCCTTCAATTTTAAAAATTGGCACAGAAAGAACAACCCTCTTACGCTTAAAAATTTCAGTAAAGAAAAAGGCTATAACGAAACCTCGGTTTTAGTAATTAAGGATGGCTTATTTAAAGACTTCGCCCATTTTAGAATTAAGGGCGAACGCTTTGCAATACTGCTAAATTCAGATATTGTAAAGCATTTTTCTAACTATACTTTAAGCACCGAAATGTTTACCGACAACGTAAACTACGGACCCGATAAAAGCTTTGGATTTATTTCGCGTTTTAATCCCACCGACCAAATACCGCGCCAATGCAAGCATCTCGCCTGCACCATAACGCTTGATAACGGTGTTAAAATATCCTCAGAGAGCAAAAAATTTACCGATGGCACCACCCGCACCTGTGCTGACAAAAGCCTATCACTAATCAAAACGCTACAAAAAAATGATATGAGGGCTAATTTCAAAATACCCCTCAACAGCGACTGGTGTTTTTATATTCCCAAAGGCGGTGATTACGTTTTTAATGCCACCAATGACCAGGAATTGGAATACATCCTTTTAACCTTTGACACCAATATTGAAATACCCGACTTTGCATACAAACTATTTTTCCACTTCAAAAACGATAAGCTTATTTTCCAAAATCTTTTAATGGAAAAAAATTCATTTGGACTCATAAGCAAATGCTTTGAGCTTTTTAAAATACTAAGCGAAACAACAAAAAACTCACCCTTTGCAGGCGAGTCTTTATCGAAAAAAATAAAATTCTTAATTGAAGATACCTCTTGGCAAACCCTAAATAAGCTCTCGGTAGAAAATATTGCCGAGCAAATGGCGGTGAGTCACTCACATTTGTGTGCGCTCTTTAAAAAGGAAACGGGTGTCACCGTTCAGGAATACATAATCGACACCAAACTTAATATCTCGAAAGATATATTAAAAACCTACGGCAAAAGTTTTGAGGAGGTTGCGGGTCTTCTTGGATACAGCAACTATAAAACCTTTGCACACGCCTTTAAAAATAAATTTGGTATAACGCCCAAGCAGTTTATGGAAAATATGTAATAAAAAACGCAGGTTTAAAACCTGCGTTTTTTATTACAGCACCAATTCCATGCCAACCTTTTGCGGCACAAGGCCCTGCGCTTCGTAAAAACGCATTGCGCTCGAATTACAGCTCCACACATTAAGTGTTAGATTATAGCAATTATTTTCTTCGGCAAGCTTGATTGCTGCTTCAAACAATTTCTTTCCAATATGTTTTCCTCGCTTTTTTTCATCAACACAAAGGTCATCGATATACAAGGTTTTAATATCGGTCATTATCGAATTATTATTATACTGTTTAAAAATGCAAAAACAATATCCAATGACATCGTCATTCTCATCAACACAGACTAAAATCGGACGATTTTTATCATTTAGTATTTCTATAAGCTCCTCGGTGGAATATTTTGTACCAATTTTGAAAATATCGGGTCTGCCATTATGATGAACAAGACAAACCTGCGATAGCAAATCTTTTATTTTAAGAATATCCTTTTCTTTTGCTTTTCTTATCACTTTACCCACCCGCTTATTAAGAGTATTTTTGTTGTCATACAGTATAGCACTTTAAAACCGCCAAAGTCAATAATTATTAACACGCGTGCCCCAAATAAAAACAAAAAACGCAGGTAACGGAGCGTTCCGAAAATACCTG
>SVOR01000043.1 GCA_015066295.1 Oscillospiraceae bacterium | reverse complement strand
ACACGCGGAACCTCTGCCAAAGCATCGTAATACTTATCTTCTGCATTAGCCTGTTTAAGCTGAGATAAAAGGTTGGAAAGCATACCGCCGGGTACTTGGTACAAAAGTGTCTTTGTATCAACGTTTAATACCTTGGGGTCAAGTGTGCCGTCTGCCTTCATCTTGTCGGCAACCTTGCGGAAGTGAGCGGCTAACTCACTGAGTGCATTAAGGTCAAGACCTGTATCGCGCTTTGTGCCCTGCAAAGTAGCAACCAAAGCCTCGGTTGAAGGCTGTGCAGTACCGTTTGCAAAGGGTGAAAGTGCGGTATCAACAATATCAACACCTGCCTCAACGGCCATAAGGTAGGTCATATCGCCCGTACCTGTGGTGTTGTGGGTGTGAAGATGAATAGGTGCTTTAACCTTCTCTTTTAACTTCTTAACGAGAGAATATGCGTCATAAGGTAAAAGTAGGTTTGCCATATCCTTAATACAGATAACGTCGGCTCCCATTTCTTCAAGCTTGCAAGCAAGCTCAACAAAATATTCCTCACTGTGAACGGGGCTTGTTGTATAGCTGATGGCAGCCTCGCAGATGCCGCCGTATTTCTTACAGCTCTTCATAGCCTGTTCCATATTACGTGTATCGTTAAGCGCGTCAAAAATACGAATTACGTCAATACCGTTCTCGATTGACTTTTTAACGAACTCGTCAACAACGTCGTCGGAATAATGCTTATAACCGAGAATATTCTGACCGCGAAGAAGCATCTGCAACTTTGTGTTGGGCATATGCTTCTTAATGGTGCGAAGTCTCTCCCACGGGTCTTCGTTAAGGAAGCGCATACAAGCATCAAAGGTTGCGCCGCCCCAACACTCAACCGACCAGTATCCGACCTTGTCGAGCTTTTCGAGAGCAGGAATCATATCCTCAATACGCATACGTGTTGCGGCCTGTGACTGATGCGCATCACGTAAAATTGTATCGGTAATATATAATTTTTTCATCTAAATTACCTCCTATTAACCGAGCAGTGCAATAAGCACACCGGCTGCAATAGCAGAACCGATTACACCGGCAACGTTGGGGCCCATAGCATGCATAAGAAGGAAGTTGGACGGATTTTCCTTCTGACCAACCGACTGAGAAACACGTGCAGCCATAGGAACGGCAGATACACCTGCAGAGCCGATAAGCGGATTTATCTTGTTCTTTGAGAACAGGTTCATAATCTTTGCAAAAATAACGCCGCAAGCAGTAGCAACGCCAAATGCCACAATACCCATTACGATTATTTCAACGGTGGGCATTCTTAAAAGTGTGATTTGGTTGCCGCCGATATTTATAACTGTGTCGCGGTTGGAATTAAGGAAGGTTTCGGCGGTTGCTGTAGCACCAACAGAGATACCAAGGAATATTGTAACAATATTCATAAGCTCGTTCTGTGCAGTCTGACGAAGACGCTCTGCAACGCCCGACTCTTTCCAAAGGTTACCAAGCATTAAGCAACCAACAAGCGGAGTTGCCGAAGGAACGAGAAGTGACACGAAAATTGTAACAACAATCGGGAAAATAATCTTCTCGGTCTTAGAAACCTCGCGAAGCGGTTTCATAACAATCTGACGCTCTTTTTTGGTTGTGAGAAGCTTCATAATAGGCGGCTGAATTACGGGTACCAGCGCCATATATGAGTATGCGGCAACCGCAATAGCACCTAAAAGACTCGGATAAAGAATTGACGTTGTGTAAATAGCGGTAGGACCGTCAGCACCACCGATGATACCGATTGAAGCGGCAGCTTCCTGCGGGAAGCCGAGCGCAATACAACCGATAAAGGTAGCAAAAATACCAATCTGAGCAGCTGCGCCCAAAAGAAGTGATTTGGGGTTTGAAATAAGCGGACTAAAGTCGGTCATAGCGCCTATGCCGATAAAGATAAGGCAGGGATAAACACAGGTTTTAACACCAATATAGAGAATATCTAAAAGGCCGCCTTCGGCAAGAATATGTCCATAGCTATGATAATGTTCAGAGCCCTTGGTCATAAATTCAACCCAAAGGTCACTATTATACATACCTGCACCGGGAAGGTTGGTAAGTAACATACCAAACGCAATACCAATTAAAAGCAATGGTTCAAACTGCTTCTTAATTGCAAGATAAAAGAGCAATAATGATACAGCAATCATTATAAGGTTTTTCCACATACCGCCGGCAAAAAAATCATTGACGAACATATAGAAACCCGTTTGCTCAACAAAGTTCATAATGTATTCCATAGTTTATGTCTCCTAAAAAATTAAGCGATAACACAAAGAACGGCACCGGTTTCAACCGATGAACCCTTTGTTGCATTTACAGAAGCGATAGTACCGTCGCAGGGTGCCATAATTTCGTTTTCCATCTTCATAGCTTCGAGAATCATAAGAACGTCGCCCTTCTTAACTGCCTGACCCTGAGCTACCTTAACATCAAGGATGGTACCGGGCATCGGGCTTGTTACTGTCTCACCGCCGGCAGGAGCTGCGGCAGGTGCAGGAGCGGCTGCGGGAGCAGGAGCTGCGGCAGGTGCTGCAGCAGGAGTCTTAATCTCAGCAGCATCAACTGCTTCTAAAGTGATTTCATAAGCTGTTCCGTTTACGGTTACTTTATAAGTTTTCATTTTTTATTACCTCTTTTTAATTATAATTTTTTAAATGATAGAATACGAATGCCCGAAATATCGGTTCCCATATCCTCTGCTACCGCAGCCGAAACAGCGGCAATAATTTCTTGACGATTTTCGATTGTCTGATTTTGTACAGGAGCATTTGCAGTATTATTTTCTACTGTCTTAGCCTTACCTAAGCCACACAAGGCACTCATAATTTTGCATATTATAACTATGCAAACGAGGCCAACGAAAACGGTACCAACACCCATAATTACAACGAATAAATTCGGCACCTTTGTAGCCGCCTCAGCAGCGCCTAAAATGTAATTTCCAAACACTCAATACACCTCCCAAATTGAATTTAAGATAATTAATTTTTTAACAAACATTAATCAAATCTATTTTAATATAAAAAACAAATTAAATCAACCCGTTTTTTCTATTTTTTTACAAAATGAATAATATATTCTTAAGACTGTGATATTATTTGTTATTTATTATAACTCCAAGTGTTCAATTCCCGTCACGATTCTTTAGAAAAAATTAAAAAGCAGACAAAAAGGAGACACTTCGTAAAGAAGTGTTCTCCCTTGTTTTTTTATATAAAAATGACACTTTCAGTTTGAAAGTGTCATAGTGGGTTACATACTTTGAAATTATACCTATCTCAAAGATGAAATCATTAGTGATATTGTGAGACGGGTCTCACAGCGATATTTTCTTTTGAAAATCCTCGCCTATAGCGAGATATTTTTAAAAAGAAAGCGATATAAAAGCCTTTGGCTTTTGCGATATTATATTCGTGCCATTTAGCACGGCGAAAGCCGTATATCGCGCGGTTTACCGCATATCGCATCAAAGATATATCGCTCGGGCATTGCACGAATATAGCTGAGGCACACTTCCTTACGGAGTGTGCCTCAAAGGTCTGCTTTTTAATTTCGTGCAAGTGATGTTGCGAGCTCGCATAATTAATAATTCCCATACTTATCTCTCGCCTTCCTATTTAGTTTTTGAGGCGGGTGAAAAAATATACAATATTAACCGCTATTTACAAATTAATTATCTTGTAATATAATTATTACAGACTCTGAGACTTTCATACAATTTTGCAATTGATTAAATGAGGTGTAAAATGAAAAAACACATACCAATCGTTTTGGTTGTTTTAATTATTGGACTTTGCTCAATATTCGTTATTTTGGTAAATAATTCAAACAAAAAAACATCTTATGCGCCTTATTCATTTTCACTTGATAAAACACCTGTTGTTGATGAGAAAAACTTTGATATTACAGGTGACAATAAAACAGTCAAACTCGATTTTAAACTCCCACAAGCGGGTTACATAAAAATGCTCGGCTATGACTCAACCGAGTATGACGAATGGCCCGATGAAAGCACGCGTCTTTTTGTTGATTTTAAAGATACCGACGGCAACGTTCTTTACGATGATGTTGAAATCACCAATGGTTATGTTGATAAGTACCTATTTATAAATGATGAAATAATCGCTGAAATCACCTTTAAAAACGCTCCGCGAAATATCGGATGTATTACACTTTCATGGGCATTCGCTAAACAAAGTGACGAGCCCGTAGAGTTGACACTTTCACAAAACTCGGCCGCTGTTGCCGATAAAAACGGCAATGCAAACTATTATTTCACTGCCGAGAAAGCCGGCATTTACAACGTAACACCCACCGAAGCATGTATTTATGAGTGCGACTGCTCTTTCTATATTGAAAACGAAAACGGAGAAAATGTTTCAGGAGACCTTAGTATACATGGTACCGAGTGGGTTTCGAGAAATGTTTTTCTACCCGAAGGCAAATATAAAATAATAATTTCAGAGATTAAATCTGTCGCAACCTGTCTTATTAAAAAATTGACCGAAACCGAAAATGTTGTTCTTGAAAACAAAGAAAACATTATTCTTCCTGTTACTTACGGTTTTACTTTACTAAACAGTAGCGAAAGAACTGTGACATTCAACGGTGACGGCTTACAAAAAAGTCTTTGCATTGAAACAAATGGCTCAGACACGTTTTACGATACTGTGCACACGGTAGAGGTTATAATTACCGATTCAAAAGGCAATATCATATGGCAAGAAATCTGTGAGGAAATCTGCGAAATCGACATCACAAAATATAAAGGTGAACACACTATAAAAATTATACCCAACGGCACTTGTATGGTTAAAATTTTTACAAAAAGCAACTGAAAATCAGCAGATAAATCACGTACCGTAATAATATAAAAAGGCTGGTCAACAGATGTTTATTAAAACAAAAAAAGCACCTAACATTTAAGTTAAGTGCTTTTAATTTTGGTGCGAGTGACGGGACGCAGCTTTGCGTTGCAAATCTGCCCTGCTTGTCGACCCAATGCTTCGCATTCGGTACCCGCCTGCACACCTTTCGGCTAAAAACAGTCCACCGGACTGTTTTTTTTACGCCAAAACCCTCTTAGGCTTCAAGTCCCGCCACAGATTGCAATAAAAAATCCGAGTCAGACTAAAAAGCCCGACTCGGATTTTGGTGCACCTGAGCATTCTATAATCGAACCGTTTACCTCTTTTAAGGTTACGGTTTTGCTTGCTTCCTTATAATTAAATGTTATGACCAATTTGTCGTCGTAAAGATATACTGCATTTACAAAAATGTCAATCAGTCTCTGTTTGTGTTCCTTCGTTTCTAAGCTCATGTTCTGAATATGCCTGAGCCATAATACTAAGCCCTCTTTCGTGATGGTGGGCTTCTTCATTTCTTCCTTGATG
>SVOR01000001.1 GCA_015066295.1 Oscillospiraceae bacterium | reverse complement strand
ATAAATTTTTAGTGGAATAAAAGGCGAAAAGCCGCGGTAACGCTGACGCGTACCGCGGCTTTTTAACACATTAGTCTGCAAAAATTTACTTTTTAAGGCATTTCATCCCTAAGCGCAACACCCGTTTTGCTATGTGTTCTTAGCGAAGTTTTTAGGGTGGTATGTAACCGGAAGGCAATTTTGCCTTCCGGTTGTTACTTTCATGCAGGGATATCTTCCTCTGCATCTTCGCCATAAGTGCCGAACATTACTGTGAGTTTTTCGAGCTTCTTCATTTGGAATTTGTAGTATATTATTACGGGATTTCCGCAAGTGTGAGAGTATTTGACATATTTTTCATATACCACAACACTTTCCACAAGTCCAGAGAAAGCGAATATAAAAAATGCACCCTGCGGATTTTACTCCGCAGGGTGCTGTTGCTTGGATATTATTTAGTTTTCTTCTTTTCTCTTTCTGCTGTGAAGTGTTGTGCCCATAATTCCGCCGCCGCTTACGAACAGAAGAGCAAACCAAAGATGGAGATTTGTTGTATCACCGGTCTGAGGACTGTCGGGATACTCCGGATTCGGAGTGGGTTCAGGTGTTGGAGCCGGTGTATAAACGTTGTTGAACACAATCTCCGTTACCTCGTTGTCGCTACCGACTTTTTTGAGAACACGACCCGACTCATAAAGCTTACCGTTACCATCATCCTTAATTTCGATTGCCACGTGATATACGCTTGTATCGTTAGTAACGCGCTCTGCCGTAGTTTCGGCATCTTCACTGATTACGAAGTAGTAAGTTCCGATTTCCTCGAAAGTGAGAGCATCGAATGCAAAACTTCCGTCAGCATTATTCTTTGCTTCCTTAGGAGTAGCTGCGGCATCTACTACGTAATTTTCATTTGCAGGATAGAGGAAGAATTTGAATTCATCTGCTTTAAGAGCTCTGTTTTTAAGAGTCTTCTTTCCTTTTATGGATGCACTTACGGAATCTGCCTTGTAGGTGTTTGCAAAATCAAGGCTTGTTACAACTGTTCCACCTTTACGGATGATTGCAGTGGACTTAACGCCGCCTTCACCGTTGTCTTCAACCTTAACCTCAATGTGATATACCGTATTATCGTAGGTCACGCCGTTAAGTTTCTGACCGCCGTTTACTTCTTTAACTACATAGTAGTAAGGAGTATCAGAAATATCTGTGGGTTTGTAGTTGATATTAAACTCGAAGTTGCCGTTTTTGTCCTGAGTCACCTTCTGAATGTAGTTACCATCGATTTCGTACTCGTCATTGGCTTTGTAAAGCTCAAATTCAAAGGTGCGATTTTCGGGAACTGCGTTATTCAGTTTCTTTGTACCGCTTATGGTAAGGTCGGTATCTCCTGTAATCTCATAGCTGTTTCTAAAGATTATAGACTCTTGAGGAACGCCTTCGTTGTCGTAGATGTGAGCGGTTGCATGAAGCTGACCTAACAGGTCATCAGTAATTTCTACTCTCACACGGTAGATAGCATCATCATAGGTGATACCCTTGATAGTCGAACCACCGTTCACCTCTTTGATGAGGTAGTAGTAGGTATCCGCCTTAGTAAAGTCAGCTGCATTGTTATTGGTGTAATCTACGAAGTTAAATGCAAAGTTGCCCTCACCGTCATTTTCTACGGTCTGAATAGGTGCTGTATTTACAGGAGTCCACTGAGCATTAGATTGCCAAAGTTCAAAGCTGAACTGACCGCCTACGAGAGTCTTGCCGTTTAATACCTTTTCACCGTCAATGCGCTTAGATACAGGATTTGCAACATAGCGATTGTTGAAAACTATATCGTCAGCATCAAGGTTTGCAGAAGCAACGAGTCTTCCGTTGTCTGTATCATCTTTGACTGTAACTGTCACAACAAACTTATTAGTATCATATTTGATACCGTAAGAGCTGCCGCCGCTCTGCTTTTCGGTTACCACATAGTAGTAAGTTCCGGCTTCGGTGTAGGTAATTTCAGGGAAGGTAAACTGACCGTTATACTCATTATGCGCTTCATAGGTCTTAGCCCCGTTTGCAATTTCACCCTGAGCATTTATAGCTTCAGTAAGAACAAAGGTAAACTCGTCATTGAGAAGCGTTCTGCCCGAAAGTTCTTTCGTACCGCTTATTGCATAAGTCGTATCAGCTGCTTTATAGGTGTTTTTAAATACAACCTTTTCACCTACAGCATTAACAATAACATAACCCGCAGTCAGCTGTCCGTTTACATCGGTTACATTCACGATTACCCTATACGTTGTCTTATCGACGGTAACACCTTTTCCATCCACAGATGTTTCAACGATGGTGTAATAATAGTTGCCAACTTCGCTGAATCTCAACGCATCGTTAAAGGTAACCTTTCCGGATACATCGTTAGTACCTGTAAGAACGGTGTTGCCTGCTTGATTTTTAACGGCAAAGCTGAATTCACCGTTATTCAAAGTTCTGCCGGAGAGTTCTTTTCTTACGAAGTCAAATTCAAACTCTGCATCATTAGGATTATATACATTAGTAAACGCAGTAGAGATAGACGTTCCCGCGTTTGCAGGTTCCTCAATTCCTTCGTATATTACAGCGGAAATAGTGCCGTTGCCGTTATCCTTAACCTTAACGGTTACAGAAACCTCTTTTGTGCTGTAGGTCCAACCCTTAGGCACAGGATTAGGAGCGATCTCCTTGAGGATATAGCGGAATTCTTCTGTACTTGCATTCATTTCTTCTGCATCATAAGTCAGAACAAATCTTGCAAAACCGCGTTCAGTTGTTGTGAGTGTGTTGCCAAACTGAACACCTGTGGCAGCATCAAATAAACCAAAGCTATAACCCGCAAGAGATTTTTCAGCGCCGCCGTTATTTGTGATCGCTTTGTTGACATCGATCGTTACGGTTGCAGAACCGCTGGCAGAGTAGGTGTTAGTAAAGTTTGCATTTACATTCCAACCATTATTGGTTTGGGTAACCACCGTTGTGTTAGGACGATCCGAAACAACTTCGGTGATCTCAAGCTGACCATCCATATTTTCATCGCCAACATGAACGGCAAAAGAATGAACGGTTTTATCATAGGATATGCCACCCAAAGGAGAAGAAGGTTCAATCTCTATAATGCGGTAATAGTAGCTACCTTGTGCGGTGTATTTTTCGTTAGCAAAAGCATCGTTGAAATTAAACGAAGTGCTTCCCTCTTTCGCCGTTGCCTCTTCGCCGAGTTTTTCCCAAGATCCGTCAGGTAAAAGCTTTTCAAGGCGGAAATTAAAGCTGTGACTAGCCGTCCAAGCAGTTCCGACAAGCTGTTTATTACCTGTAACCGTGATATTTACGGGATAAACCTCAGCGGCTTGATAATCGTTTACCACGATAACAGATACGGTTGAATCCTTAACCACAGTTACTTCACCGTTGCCGAGAGTACCGTTATCATAATAAGAGGGAGTGAAGCCTGTACCGCTTGCTGTTTCTACCACTGTTGCCACTGTTCCTGTGGGAAGTCCAAAGACTTCAAACTGCTGTTCGTGAGCAAGCTGCACAGTAAACTGTCCGTTGGCATCGGTTTTGATTTCGGTATAGGTACCGTTTGTATGCTTCGCTTCAAAGGTAGCATTAGCAATGCCTATGCCGCTGAGAGTAACCTGCATAGTGAAGAGTTTATCGGTAGGAACTTGATAATCAGCGCCAAAGTCGTGTTTAACTTCTTTTGCGATTGTGAGGTTGCCTGTGCCTCTGTCGGCATTAACGAAGTCAACATCAATCAGCTCGTTATTCACAATCGTAACAGTTGTAGGATTCGAAGATGCCGCACCGTTTACGGTAACTGTCGGGATATAGCCTGCTGTTTCGGTTTCTTTGATTGTTATATCACCTGCATCCAAGTCGCCGATGTAGAGTATTTGACCTGCTTTTAGCTCAACAGTTGCTACACCGCTATCATTGAAAGATACGCTTGTGGAAATCCCCTTTCCATCCACGTCTATGAGCAACGCATCGTTTGTACTTGCCGAAGCTGTCGCTTTTGTGATTACAAACTCAAAGGCTTCGTCGGTTGCGGTTGCTCCGTTAGCTAATTCCTTGCTAAGTTTGATACCGGTCTGAGGTTCAAGTGTCAGTTTACCGTTGTTACCAAGAGTTGCGCCAACATAGAAGGAATGGTTTACATCATTTACATTATGTCCGTAAATATCCACGAAGGGCTGATTTGCAACATTAAGAGTGTTGGTTTCATTGGGGTCTTTTGGGATAGTATAACCCTCAAGGTTTACATGGACATCACCGCTTGGAATATGATAATTATTGGTTCCATCAGTAGGCTCGGCAGTTTCAAGGGCCTTCTCGGATAACTGACGGTAGATAATCTTTTTGCTGAGGGCGCTACCGTCTTTTTCGTATACGGTAAATGCATTGTAGAATGTGCCTTTAGTATCGGGTGCGGTAGAACCTGCATACAGAGTTCCGTTGGCATCCGCATAAATGGGAGTATCAGAGGTAAAGTAATACTTATCGTTTTGTCTTGAAGGGTTGAAATAGGAATAAGTGTTTACTGTGTTATATCCTGTGCTGTTGGTGTGTTCCCAATCGTTAGTGTAGAAGTTGATAGAACCGTCTGCATTAACGTTGTGTGCATCAGCAAGATAATCTGCCGAAACAACTTCTTTTACATTCCATTCGTTGATATGACTGTCAAGAGCCACTTCGTACACAAGACGGATGGGACTGTCAGAGCCGCTAAGCTCAATATCCAAAAGGTTGCCGTTTTCGTCGAGAGATACATTGTAGGTCATAACCGGAATTAGCGCAGCAGGAACCGCAAAAGCTACGGTTTCTTCTCCGGTTTTGATGTTATGTCTTACCTGGACGGTAGCATACATCATATTGGAGTCATGTTCTACACCAAGATAGCCGTAGGACTTAATTGTATATACGGCATCGGGGTCGGTGATGTTGGTTACGCCGTCATGATAGAATCCGAGGAACTTGCTATTCGCATCAGCATACCAACCGATATAGTTGGAATAATTATTGGCATTGGTGTAGCGAATCTGTCCGTATTCATAGGCAAGACCGATAAGTGTTCTCGCTTCGTCATCGTTTGCAAGACCGATTCGCTCTCTAACCGCCGCCACCATTTCGTGACCGAGCTGGGTAGGATTATCGAACGTTCCAAGATTGCCGCCGCCCGCTACGAAGTTAGAGGCAAGGTCGGCACCTGAATAAAGAGTATTATTGATAAGGATACCCTTTACATCGGTAACCTGCATATATTCGCCAACTTTATCCACAAAGGATATAAAGCCGGAGTGGTTTTCACCGCTTTGAGAGATCAAGGTTGGTTTATACTGCGATTGCAGATTAATTTTGCTTACAATATCCGCAAAAGCCTGAATGAGTCTATCGCCCAAAGAAACCTGATTCGAATTGGTATTCGTTACATTAATGAACTCATCAACATAATTTTGTTCAAGACCTGCAATTTTTGTTACAGTTCTTGCACTACTCCACCAAGTTCCTGACCTAACAGTTATTGTGTTGCCGACGGTTGCATTATTCCACTCAGTCCAAAAGTCATTTACGGCAACAGAAGCACGTGCATTATCAGGATCGAGAACACTAAGTGCGACGGCATCGTTGGAAACACCAAGACCGATGGTGTAGAAGAGAGGCTCGGTTTTGTACTTTTCTTCTACTAAGTTCTTTGCATAAGCAGCCGTAAGCTGATTAACGAAGCCCTGTGCCGCACTTGTGGCGGTTCCGTCACCGAGGTTAATAGAGGTCGGGTTCTGGAAGTTTGTGCTACTGAAGGTAGGAGAACCATCAGACATAAGAACCATAACAGGTTTTCTATTAATAGAACCGAGAACAGCATCGTTTATGGTTGTGTCAAGTCCATCTGCGGTAAGCTCAGCTGCCGCCAACATAACGCCCTTTTGAATATAGGTGCCGCCGGTTACTGACTTGCCAGTAGTTATCGGTCTATTATTTGTTCCTTCAATAACTACATTGTTGTTGAGAGATACACGGTTATTTGACAAATTCAAATATACATCATTGCGAGTTTCATATCTGCCTAAAGGCAACACAAGAACCGCATCGTTAGCCGTTGCGGAGCCTCCCTGTGTTGTAGGACCGGAATAGAGAACAACACCTACTCGGCTATTGGCATTGGTATCTAAGAGAGAAGCGATACTTTCATTCGCCGCTTCAATAAGCTCAGAAGCAACATTATTTTGTCCGGGCCCCATAGAAGCACTAACATCTAATATTAACATAGTATCAGTAGGAACATGGGACATACCGGTTACTGCCATATTGGTTGCCATTGCTGAGAGAGCTACCAAGAAAGCATCGTTGCTCTCCATTATGATACCTGTATTGCCAAATTCATTGTTATTTGTAAATACAGACTTATCCATCCAAACGCCACCGGTATTCTCTGTGGAGATTTTGCCGTCAGGCAAAAAGAAATCTCTCCACGTATCCATTGTGGATGGGTCTGCCACGCGGCTTATATGGTCGCTCGAAGCAGAAGCCGCCATTGCCGAGATTGGCAGGTAGGTCATAATAAGCGCAATACATAAAAACACGCTTACTACTCTTTTAGAAAAATTGGTTTTCATATCTTTTCCTCCTACAATAAATTTATGGTTGATGTAATGGTCTTTATTAATAATTTGAACGATCGAATTCTATTCATTTTCTGAAACCGTCCTTTCTTTGCTTTCTCGTTTTTTATGAGGACAATTACATAGACCAAACAGTTCTTCGTATTTTTGAAAAAAAACACAATCCGAACAGCTACTATCTTCATCGTTTTTTCCGTTATAGAATTCACATACATTTTGCATTGCTGTCGCTATAGGAATTCCTTCAGCCGTATAATGTGGTTCTTTGATAAAATCCGGATAAATTGGTATCGGTTCATTAAACGGGCTTTCCCGTTCAAAGCTTTCATAATATCCATACAACAACCTGAATGTTTTATCAAAGATTGTGACTTCCTTATATAAGTCACCCTCTTTAGGAGTCTGCGGTTGTTCTATGTTTTGCAATAGAATTTTTGTTAACATATAGGCTCCTTTCTGTCTTACGGCAAAAAGAAAAATCTGCCATACCTTTTATGATAAAAGTATAGCAGATATTTTTCGATTTAAGTATTACCTAAAAACAATTTATTTGGCCATATTTTTTGGTGTGTTATATGGCCATTTTTGAACAAAAGTGGCTATAATGGTTATAGTCTAAATAGTGTAAATCGACACTATTTAGACTATAAATCTTTGATTTGGTGTGGAAATGACCCTAAAGTGTCATTTCCACGTTCAACGACTATTATAATATGGCGGCAAAAGCTTCTCTTGTCATTCCTGTTTTGTTTGAAACATTGGTAACAGCTTGTTTTACAGCCGATATAGACATATTAAGCGATTCGGCTATTTGACTGTTTTTAAAACCAAAAGCCGCAAGTTTAGCAACTTCTCGCTCTTTAGGTGAAAGGGTTGTTGCCAAATTCTTTCCCCGAACAGAGCCGCTAAGCTTTGTCCATCCGGACATATAAATGTTGTATAAATCACGGACTTTATGCCACACATCAGTATCGACTCTTGATATTCTTTGCTCCAAAAGCGAATCCAAAGTGCGACCGTATTCTGCCAATATACCGAATAATTTATCCGGCAAGGCAAGTGCTAATGCACGGTCAATATGGTATATAGCTTGTTCTCTGTTACCGCTGGTATGATAAATAGCAGCACAGGTCATTCTTAGATAGATTTCGGCAATGATTGAATTGTCCGCAACCGCTTGAGAAATCATTGGCTCAATCGTATTGGGTATCATTGTAAGTAACGACAATCCCTGAACCCCTTGCAATTTAACCTGCTTTGTGGCAAGACCATAGCCAACAGCATATAGGTACTTGGCATAAAACACCTTTGCAGCAGGAAGAGCATCCTTATGCAGCGGCTCAAAACGCCCTAATTTGAACCATTCGGGGAAGGAAGAAACATCATACAAGATACTGTCGATTGCCGTTATTGAGAATGCCATAATATCACGATCTGCTTCTGATTTGGCAGGTGCTTCTGCTATATGTATCTTCGCCTGTCGCCACATATTAAGGTCACCGCGCCAAATAGCACATAATCCTAAGAGCATACCTGCCGATATAACAGCATAAAAACCGGAATGTTTATGTAGAAGATAATATGCATTATCATAAACTTTTTCAATATTACCCTTAGAATAGGCAATTTCAGCTTCCAAAAGAATCTGCGCTTCGGGATTACTTTCAAGTGCGGCTATGCTTTTTTCGGCACTGCCGGCAACGCTATACAAATCGGTCATATGCAAGAAAGGAGTTTTTCTCGGCATTGGCATATCTTTTTTTAATAAAGAAGCCATATTATCTTTACTTGCTTTTGTTCTGCCATCAATAGGCTTCTGTGTATTTTTAGGAATCATCCATACTTTGCCAAACCGTGTAGCACCTTCAACTTTTCCATTAGCACATAGTGTTTGTAACCTTCTTGGTGAAATACCCCACTTTTTTGCCGTTTCCGTTATATTTAAATACTCCATACAATAACCTTTCTGACATAAAACATATTGTTCGCAAATACGCTTATTACAACACCATTATACATCGCTTTAACGAACAATGCAATATCTTTTTGTGTTTACATTTTTTAAAAAATATCTTATAATGATTGTAGAACGTGGAAACGCAAGGCGTTTCCACAAAAGCCGATAAATCGGCTTTCAAGCAATCAAATTTCGTGAAATTGGATTGCTTTTCCACATCATTGCAATAGCCGTCAACAAATTTTCTTTGAAAATTTGTTGACAAATCGAAGATTTGGTGTGGAAATGACCCTAAAGTGTCATTTCCACGTTCAACGACTATTATAATCATTTTAGTTAAATTCCTGAAGGGAGGTTTTTGATTGAAAAACCGAAAGTTTATAAAAATCATCAATACAGTTTTGATTGTCGTTTTTGTATTTGCGGCTTTTAATATAGGTAAGATTTACTATGACTACAATAAGGCAAATAACACCTATGAGGTAATACAGGATGAATATGTTGCTGCCAAGGATGTTGAATCCAACTCCGAAGCAACGCAAGGTAATGAAGATCAACCCCCGAAAGAAATCGTGCCTCCTATAGCGATTGACTTTGATGCCTTACTTGACAGAAATAAGGATGTAATTGGTTGGCTCTACTGTCCCGATACCGTTATTAACTATCCGGTTGTGCAAGGCAAAAACAATGACCGGTATTTACGAAAAGATCTTGACGGTAAGTATTTAGTAAGCGGTACATTGTTTGCAGACTACCGCAACGGTGAGCTTAATGAAGATGCTAACTATATTATATACGGACATAATATGAAAAATGGCACAATGTTCAGCTCTCTTGCAAAGTATAAGCAACAATCATATTACAACCAACATCCTATAATGTATTATTTGACACCTGATGGCAATTACAAACTTGAACTGTTTGCAGGTCTTGTTGTCAAGCGCGACGATAAAATTTATTTGCCTAACCAAAGCGAAGAAGAGTTTACAGAGCTAATAGAAAAGTACCGAGCAAAATCTACCTTTAAGACTAATGTAGAATTAGAATATAGTGACACCATCGTAACGCTATCTACCTGCTCATACGAATTTGATAATGCGAGATATATTGTAATAGGTAGACTGATAGCAGTATAATGTTGAATTAAGAGTTTACCGCTAAATCGGAATAAAAATAAAATCAGGGATATGTGCAAAATTTGCACATATCCCTTTCTTAACTATATAAAAATGCAGTATCATCTTCTAATCATACTGCATTTTCATTGATCCCACTCGGTTTGCGTAAAACTTCGCTAATGACATTACGCTTTCGGTAAGCGGTTTTAATTTAATCTAACAAATAAACTCCGTTTTCGAGTACGGCAAATTCGTAATCGCCATTTTTAATAAATTGCAGAATGTTTTGGTCGAAGGTCTTGTATTCCTCGGTAACGTAGGAATTGGTGTTAACCTTTAAAACCGTGTTGGAGCCTGCATTGCAGACGTATATGTCGTCCTCTACGGCAAAAAGGTCGATAGGCTCTTTAAACGGGGAGGACGTGCCACCGCCGATTCTAAGCTCCTCACGCATTGTAACAACGTTCATACGCATAAGCACCGACCTTGATTTAAAGCAGCTCCAAACCGAGCGATTGTTAACCGCAATACCGCTTGGTGCTTCGCCTCGGTACTCAAGATTGCCCGACCAAACCTCTTCGGCATTTCCGTCAAGCAGCTTTGCGCTGCCATCCTTTTCAAGTATGAACACCTTGCCGTTAGGCAAAACAACCGTTTTGCAGGAAAGATGCGTTTTTGCATGCTTTACTACCTGCTTGTAGTTGGCACCGAATTTTGATAACTCGTACATGCTTTTCTGTACGTTTATAATTTTGCCATTATCAAAGGTGACCATTTTATATGCAACGTTAACGTCGTTTCCGTCCTGCTCATATATATAGGCAATAACAAGGCCGTTTTCAACCGATATAACGTCTAAAATTTGTCCTTCAAAGACCGTCTTCAACTTTATCACATCCCAACAAAACAATTGTACTATAAAAATATTATAAGGTCAATATTCCTTTTTCTAACATACTTTGTGCCGCCGATAAAACACCGATTTCGCCCGAGTGGAAATTAAGACCACCCTGAAGCCATACGGCATAAGGCTCTCTTAGAGGAGCATCTGCCGAAAGCTCTATTGATGCGCCAAGCGTAAAGGCGCCTGCCGCCATTATAACGTCGTTATCGTAGCCGGGCATCGGGGCCGGGTATGGCACTGCAAAGGAATCAACGGGCGAGCCTGCCTGCAAGCCTTGGCAAAATGCAACGAGGGCCTCGCTGTTGCCAAGCAAAATACTTTGAATTATGTCGGCGCGAATATCATTTGCCTTTGGCGTAACGGCATAGCCTGCATTTTCAAATAATTTTGCCGCAAACACGGCGGTTTTAACCGCTTCGCCCACAACGTGCGGAGCCGAGAAGAGTCCCATATAAAGCTCGCGTGAGTGACCGAGCGATGCGCCAACCTCACGTCCAACGCCGGGGGCGGTAAGACGGTATGCACATTTTTCCACAAGGTCGGCACGTCCTGCAATATATCCACCCGTTGGTGCAATTCCACCACCGGGATTTTTAATAAGCGAGCCTGCAATAAGGTCGGCACCAACCTGTAGCGGCTCGTTTTTCTCAACAAATTCGCCGTAGCAGTTGTCAACCATTATGTAGGTGTCGGGCGATACCTCTTTGACGGCATCGCAAAGCTTTTTAATATCATTAACAGATAAACTCGGTCGCAGACTATATCCGCGTGAACGTTGTATGTAAGCAACCTTATAGGTGTTTGCCGCCAATTCTTTTTTTATTGCCTCTATATCGGGGTAGCCGTCGGAAGTAAGCTCTATCTGATTATACTTAACACCATAATCGGCAAGCGAGCCGTCGGAATGTCCGTCAATACCCAAAACACCAATAAGGGTATCATACGGTCTGCCTGTCAGACACAGCATACGGTCGTTTGGACGCAAAAGTCCGAATAGGGCTACCGTCAGGGTATGTGTACCCGATACAAAATTATGGCGGATAAGTGAATCCTCAGCACCCATACAGTCGGCAAATACGCGCTCAAGCGTGTCTCTGCCGCGGTCATCATAGCCGTAGCCCGTCGATACACCTAAATGCGACTCACTAACGCCGTTTTTAATAAAGGCGGATAGCACCTTTTGCTGATTATATCGTGCAATATCGTCAATTCTGCGAAATTCGTTTACGCACCCAGCCTTTGCCTGCTCACCGAGGGCGAGCAGCTTTTCATCAAATTTGAAAAAACTCATCTTAAAAAATCATCCTAATTTAGAGTATACGGCCAAGCCGATTTTCTCGAAGCCGTTTTTAATATAAAAGGGAACGTTGTGTGCCTCGGCACAAACAAAAACGCTTCGACCTCTAACACAATCAAGTAGACGGTTAAGGGTTGCGCTGCCAAGTCCCTTTGAAGCCATATTTTCCTTTACGGCAATGCCGTTAATTACGGCGATATCGCCACTAAATATAATTGCTCCCGCCGAGTAGTCCGAAGACACCGTTGCGGCGCAGTTATGGTTTATGCGGTGCACAATATCGGCATATAGTGCCTGCTTGTCCCCAATATTTAGCCTTTCGCTTAAAATATCGCAAACGTGCATTACACCGCGATAGACGTTCTCGATTTTGTTGGGGTTTTCGTGTGGCGGCTTTTTTAAAAGCACCGTGCAGTCGGTTATTGCTTTAAGACCTAACAATTCGGCGGTAGCCTTGTCGGTAAAAACACCACGAGGGGATAACATACTCAAAAAGGATGTCATCTCGTCTGCGTCACCATTATCAAAATATAAGGTGCAGACGTTGTCAACAAGGCTAATTACCGCAGTTATTTTTTTATTTTCATCATATTGCGCCCAAAAAAGAGCAATTTTTTCATACTCGCCGTAGGCTGCGTGGTGGCAAAGAATTTTTGCCAAAGCAACGTTGGGCGTAATTTTTGGTATTTCCTTAATAAGCGCTATCACTTTATTTCACCCGAGCAAATTTTATTTATCATATATTTTGTTAAGCTGATTGTATTTTCAATATCCTTAACATTAGCAACGCAAGAGGGTGAATGTATATAGCGGCAGGGAACCGATAAGGCAAGCGTTCTCACACCTTCGCGGCTTAAATGTATAGCCGACGAATTGTTGCCGCCCGTAACCGATGCCTTGGGCTGACAGGTAATACCGCTGTTAAGCGCTATATCATAAAGCTCGCGGTCGTACACCGTGCTTCGGTCCATAAATGATACGGCAGGGCCTCTACCTAAAACACAAACCTTGTCTGCACTGCCCACACCGTCAATATCGGCGGCGGTTGTAGCTTCAAGAGCTAATGCAAAGTCAGGGTCAACGTTGTAGGTTGCAACACGCGCACCGCGTGTGCCGATTTCCTCCTGCACCGTAAAGGTTGCATAGAAGTCATATTCGCTATCCTGCTTTAATAATTCTAATAAAACAAGACAGCCTGCGCGGTCGTCAATGGCCTTTGCCTTAACGTTGTCACCCATAATTTCAAAATCGCTGTCAATAACGCCGCTATCGCCAACATTTATATACTTTTCGGCTTCCTCCTTTGAGGCAACACCAATATCAATATAAAGCTCGTCGGCTTTAGGCGCTTTTTTGCGCTCATCTGCGGTTGAGAGATGCACAGGCTTGCAGCCGATTATACCGCTAACGCCATTCTCAAGCGTAACGGTGCGGCTAAGCAATATGCAGTCCTTAATGCCGCCAAGTGTCGTGAATTTCAAAAAGCCTTCCTCGGTAACAGAGGTTATAATTATGCCAACCTCGTCCATGTGGGCGTCAATCATCAACTTGTTTTGCGGGCGGTTTTTACCCTTTTTAAATGCGATTATATTACCGAGCGCATCGGTCTTGCAATCGGCATAACCCTTAAGAGCGTCAAGGATATATTCGCGCACATCTCTTTCACAGCCCGAGGGCGCATTTAATTGACATAGGTTTTCGAGTGTCTTAATCATTCATAACACCTCCCGAAAGGATGTAGTGCTCGAGAATATCGCAAACACTCTCAATATCGCTAATGCGTAGCATTTCGACGTCGGTGTGCATATTTCTAAGCGGTATAGAAATAAGTCCCGTAGGTGTGCCGCACTTATTCACAGAGATTACGTCGGCATTGGTTGAGGTGTTGCCACCCATAACCTCTAACTGATGTTTAATATCATTTTGCTTTGCAAGGTCGGTAAGCTTGTCCGAAATGGTACGCTCAAGCACGGGAGAAATGCCAATCATAGCGCCGCCACCGATTTTACCGCACTGGGTATCAGGGATATCGGGCCCGTCACCAAAAGAAACGTCAATGGCGATGGCCTCATCGCTTGTAATTTTGTATGCGGCAGTTTTAGCGCCGCGAAGACCTAATTCCTCGGCATCGCTTATTAAAAATACAACACGGCAGGGAAGTGTCTTGCCTTGTAGCCTTTTGGCTAACTCTATAAGGCAGGTAACACCTGCGCGGTCATCAAAGGTTTTACCGCAAACCGCATCACCGCAAAGCGTTTTTGGTGAAGTGCGATAGGTCACAAAATCGCCTATGCGAACAATATCCTTCGCCTTGCCGCCAAGGGCGGTGTCAAGCTTGTATTTTGCAATATCGTCGGGCATCTCGTCACCTTTATCAAGGTGGGGCGGTGTGCTTACAAATACGGCAGGTATTTTTTCCTTTCCATGTACCGTTACTGCCTTTGAGGGCAGATGGCGAAGGTCAATTCCACCACATTTTTGCACAGTTAAAAAACCGTTATCCGATATATCGGTAACGATAAAGCCAACCTCATCGATATGCGCATCAATAAGAATGGTATAATCCTTTTCACCCTTAATTTCGCCCATAAGGCTAAGCCCACCAAGACGGGTAACCTCAGTATAATTCGAGAGCATATTATATGCTAAATCGCTCGCATTTGTCACAGTGCCGATAGCGGCGGCACTCGATAACTCAAATAAAACATCCTTAATTTCCATTATAGTTTATTTACCAAGTCCTTAAAATAATTACCGCGTGCGGCAAAGTTGGGGAATGCGTCAAACGAGGCGCAAGCAGGGCTAAGTGTTACAACGTCACCCTCGCGGGCTCGGTCATTCGCGATAGCAACCGCCTCGGCAATGTCCTTAACGTGCACGATTTCGGGTGTACCGTTATAGCCTTCGTGTGAGACTACGGCCTGCTCGATTTTCTTGGCGGTGGGACCCGAGAGGAGCAACAGCTTTACCTTATCAATAACGTAAGGAGCCATTGGTTCAAAGGGTATCTGCTTATCATAACCGCCTGCAATAAGAATTACCTTTTTATCGAACGCTTTAAGTCCTGCAATGGTACGTGTCGGACTCGAAGCGATGGAGTCGTTATAGTATTTAACGCCGTTCACTTCACGTACAAATTCAATTCGGTGTTCAACACCGCCAAATTCCTTTGCAACACGACGTATGGTGTCGGCACCAACGTAGCCCCAAACGGCGCTAATTGCGGCAAGGTAGTTTTCAACGTTGTGGTCGCCCAAAATGGTGATATCATCGCGGTGCATAATTGGGGCGCTAATGCCACGGTATGACATATTAAGGTAGCCGTCACTGCCAAGCCAAGCGCCGTTTTTAATGGGGTGATGCATACTAAAGCTTAGTGACTGACCTCTTACGTCGTCACGGAAGCCAAGTGTGATATCGTTATCGTAGTTAAGCACAGTTCTCGAAAAAGCGCCTTGGTGAAGTAGTATGTTTTTCTTAGCCTCAACGTATTCATCCATATCCTTATGAATATCAAGGTGGTTGGGTGCAACGTTGGTAACAACGGCGATGTCGGGGCTTTTTCTCATAGAGATAAGCTGGAAGGACGAAAGCTCAACAACAACGTAGTCGTCGGGGCCAATCTGCTCAATACGGGGTAATAGCGGCTCACCAATGTTACCGCCTACGTGTACCTTATAGCCCTCGCTTTCAAGCATTTTGGCAATAAGGGTTGTGGTGGTAGTCTTACCGTCCGAGCCTGTTACGGCAAATATTTTTGCGGGGCAAAGGTCAAAAAATACCTCCATCTCACTTGTAACGGCAATACCGCGTTTTCTCGCTTCCTTAAGCTCGGGTAAATTAAAACTCATACCGGGCGTACGGAATATAATATCAACCTCTAAATTATCAAGGTAATTTTCACCTAACTTTAACTCGGCACCCTGGCTTTCAAGGTGTTCGCAAAGCGGACCTATCTGCTCACGTGTTCTGCGGTCGCAGGCAATTACACGAGCTCCCTTTGACAAAAAGTTTTCAATAAGCGGAGTGTTGCTTATACCAATTCCGCACATAGCAATTTTTTTGGATGAAATTTGTTCCCAAAAGCGAATGAATTCCAAAATAATGCCCCCTTAATATATATTATATCTATTTTATTATACTGAAATGTGCTTCAAATATCAATAACAAATAAAAAGAGAATTGAGTCAAAACCCAATTCTCTTAAAAATTATTGCTCTATAAACTGCTTATCCTTAAATAAAAGCACCTTATCGCATATATCCAAGCATTTTTTTCGGTGGGTTATAAGTATAACCGTTTTATCTTCAAGTTCCTTTATGCTTGTAAGCAGCTGTGCTTCGGTATTTTCGTCAAGCGCCGAGGTGCTTTCGTCAAGCAGTAAAACCTGAGAGTCGCAAAGCAGGGCACGTGCTATTGCAAGACGTTGAATTTGCCCTTCAGACAGACCCTCGCCTCGCTCGCGAAGAACGGTGTCAAAGCCGTCGGGCAGACTTTCAATAAAGTCGTAAATCTGCGCTATACGGGTGGCAGAAATAATTTCTTCCTCGCTAATATTCTCACGGCACAAGGTAAGGTTTTCTCTAATGGTGCCCGAGAGTATCATATTACCCTGCGGTACGTAGGAGAACAAATGCCTTGCGGTGTTGCCGTAAATTTCTTTGCCATTTACCGTGATTTTACCGCTTTGCGGTGTAATGAGTCCTAAAATAAGCTTAAAGAGTGTACTTTTGCCGCTTCCCGATTCACCTAAGATGGCAGTAATCGAGCCTCTTTCGATACTGAACGAGGTGTTTTCAATTACGTTGCCCTTGTTTTCACTATAATGGAAGCTTATGTTCTCGCAACCGAGTGACTCAAAAACAATCGGCGCGGGAATTTCGTCGTTGGTTGCCTCATCAAGCGCATTTTCAAGCTCGATTAGTCGCTCCGCCGAGGCAATAAGCGAGTAGTATTGCGGCAGAATGCCCGAAATTCTTTGCATCGGTGCGCGAAGCTGCGATGCAATTTCAAGGAAGGCAATAAGCGTACCGTAGGAAATACCGTTGCCAAGATTAAAGGCGCCCCAAACAAGCAAAACGTAATAGCCGATATTAAATAGCGAGAAAAGTCCTGCTGTTGTTATAATGTGCAGAATAAATCTCTTTATTTTAACGGCATATCCAAAGGTCAGCTTGTCCCAGAGCTTTGCTTTAAGCGGCTTGTCGCTCGGGAAGGTCTTAATAACAGCAGAATTCTCAAAGGTCTCCTGCATATACGATTTAATATCGCCGTCGGCCTGTTGTGCTTGCTTGTGCAGATATTTGTATTTGGTGCTGAGCAGTCGTCCAATAATAGATGCCGTTATGCCAACCGCCAAAATTATAAACACCAAATTATCGGCAATAAGATAAAGCGTAACACCGCAGGCAACGAGCTTTGAAATTAGCGATACGGTATTCGGTATAATGGTAATAACGTTGCTTACCACCACCGAAATATCCGAGCTTAGTCGGTTAATCAAATCACCCGAGTGGTACTGACTCATCTCTGAGTAACGCTTTTTAAGAATTACCGAGAAAAGGTGATTCTTAAGCGCCATATCAAACTTGCCTTCGGCACGAACAACAAGACTTGAATTTATAATATTAAGTGCAATTTGCAGGATGATTATACCAAACAAAATAATGCAACGTAAGGTAATGTCACCCTCACTTACACCGGCAGATATATCGATTATCTGTTTTGAAATAAGCGCCAAAAAAACAAAGCTTACCGACACTAAGGTACTGAAAATACAGTTAATTATTATGTTTGGGTAGTAGCGCTTTGCGTGCTTATTTATCCAAGATAACGTCTTTCGGTTATTAGTCTTCAAGGATTGAGTGTTCCTTTAATGAGGTGATAAATATATCTATATCCTTTGCGGCGGTCTCGGCATCAATGTCGTATTCCTTTGTCATGGCATCAATAAGCGCATCACGAGTGGTATCGGCATTTAATAACTGCCACAAAAATGCACCCGTTTCATTAAGGGTCATAGCCGAGTTAAAGTTAATGTTGTTGCCGCCAACGGGTACAATTAAATTTTCACCCGCAACGCTACGCAAAACGTATGATTCCTTTATTTTCATAAATATCCTCCTTTTAAGGAAAAACTACAAATCAATTATATAATATAATAAAAAATATTGCAAGTGTCGGTATTGGTGTTGTATAATAAAAGTATAAAAACGATAGGAGAAGTAAAATGGACGTTTTTGTTGAACAGATTGTAAAAATTAAAAACAGTGTGGCGAGGGTGCTTTTAATGGCGCTTATAGTTGTTGTTGCGGCCGTCGTGGCGGTATTTTGCTTTATGTATTCTATGAATCCGGGATATAACCTATTATTGCTTGGAACTGTGGGTGTGCTTTTCGGTGCCTACAAGCTGATTTTAATGTTTTTTGTTGAGTATGAGTATATAATAACCAACGGCACAATTGATATTGATAAAATCGTTGCCAAAAGCTCAAGAAAGCGCATTGTATCCTTCGAGTGTAAGCAGATTTTACGTGCAGGCAAATATAATAAGGGTGCAAAACCGGTTACCGATGCGACCGAGACCATGATTTTCTGCAATGAGGATGACCCAAACGCACAGTATATGCTTATAGATAATAACGGCAAAAAATGGCTTATAGTTTTTGCCCCCAATGAGAAATTAAAGAACGCCATAAAAGAGTGTGTGCCGCGCACAATGGCAAAGGAACTTTTTGCCGACTAATATGGACGTTAAGATTATAGAACAACCAATATTACCACCACGCCACAAAAATTCGCATAAGGGTACCTTTGGTACTGCGGTGCTTATTTGCGGCAGCTACGGTATGGCAGGCGCCGCCGTTTTGGCGGGCAAGGCGGCACTTAGAAGCGGGCTCGGTATTGCCAAAATAATACTACCCGATAAAATTTACGATATTGTCGCGCGCCAAATTCCCGAGGCGGTTTTTGTGCCGCTTAAAACGTCGATAGACGGTACACTCTGCTGTGAGGATATACCCAAAATTTGCGAGCATGTAAAGAGTGCCGATTCGCTTCTTTTCGGTTGCGGAAGCGGTATCTCGCACGATAATGCCGAAATTCTAAAAGCACTAATAGAAAACGCAAAATGCCCCTTTATAATCGATGCCGATGGCATAAATCTGCTGAGTCAAAACATAGATATTATTAAGCAGACAGAAGCAGATATTATCCTAACGCCCCACCCGGGCGAAATGTCAAGGCTAACGGGCAAAAGTATAGCCGAAATTGAGACCGACCGAATAAAAACTGCACGTGCATTTACCGACAAATACGGTGCTGTTACGGTGCTAAAGGGTGCCGAAACTGTGGTTGCGACGAGAAACGATACCTATATCAATACCATTGGTAACGCCGGTATGGCTACGGGTGGTAGCGGCGATACGCTGTCGGGCATTTTAGCGGCATTTTTAGCAAGAGAAGAGGATATCGACCTTGCCGTAACTGCGGCCGTTTGGGTGCACTCGGCGGCGGGTGACGCGGCGGCAAAAAGGCTATCACAGACCTCAATGCTGCCAAGCGATATGATTGACGAGCTGCCCTGTCTGTTTAAAAAGCTTGAAGGGTAGCGGTTTTGTGAAAAGAATATTGAGTTTTTTATGCGCTGTAATTCTTGTGCCTTTGTGCGCTTGTGGGGTTAGTGAAATTGTCCCACTAAGCAAAGGCATAGGTGTTACGGCGCATATTTCATATTATAACGAAAGCTATAAAACCGATATCAGTATTGATGATAGCGGCGTTTTCACCATGAAAATAAACGAGCCCGACGTGTTGTCGGGCATTTCCTTCATTTTTTCACGTGACAGCGTTAAGGCGATTTATAACGGCATCGAGTATACACCCAACGAAAACAACACACAGTTTTTTGGCGTTGCCGATAAGATTTATAGGGTGTTTAAGGATATAGAGGGCAAAACCGCAAAAGAGGACGACGGTATTTACGTTTTAGAGGGAGAAATAGGGGATGACGATTACAAAATCACCTTCGGCAAAACGGGATTACCGCTAACACTCGAATTAGACGACAACATAACCGTCCGCTTTTCAGATGCGAAAATAGTCAATTAGGATTTAGGATATAGGGGTTAGGATTGTAGTGGCGACCATTGGTCGCCCTTTTTTTATAGCCTCCCTTGTAAAGGGAGGTGGCTTTTGCATAGCAAAAGACGGAGGGATTGTGAGTCTTTTGTTAAATAAATATCTATAATTGAAAAATTATATTATATATGGTAAAATATAGGTGTATATAATTTTATGCTTTCGAGGGGGGCAAAATCATGAAAAAACTTGTATCGGTATTTTTAGTGCTTATGCTGCTCTTATCGGCTCTGCCGATGGGACTATTCAGCATCACCGCAAGTGCAGCAACCGAGGGTTATTTTACCTACACTATATCAAACGGTAAGGCAACAATAACCGATTGTGACACATCCATTAGCGGTGATATCACCATCCCATCAAATTTAGACGGATATCCTGTAACAAGTATAGGCGGTTCTGCATTTAGGGGTTGCACCTCACTTACGAGCATAACCATACCGGATAGCGTAAAAAGTATAGGCGGTTCTGCATTTAGGGGTTGCGATAGACTTGAAAGCATAACATTGCCATTTGTTGGCTCATCGCGAGATGCCAGTCGTACAGAAGATGAAGATGCAGTGTTTGGATATATATTTGGTTATACAAGTAGTTCTGGCAGCAGTGCAACACAGCAGTATTATGGCAGTTCATACAGTGATTACTATTACTACTATATACCGTCAAGTATTAAATCAGTAACAATAACCGATGACTCAACAATACCATATGGTGCATTTTATAATTGCAAATCACTCACAAGCATAACTATCCCGGATAGCGTAACAAGTATAGGCTATCGTGCATTTCTTAATTGCACCTCGCTCACAAACATAACAATCCCCAATAGCGTAACAAGTATAGGCGATTTGGTGTTTGGTGGTTGCACCTCATTAACAAGCATTACCATCCCGGATAGCGTAACAAGTATAGGCGCTTCTGCATTTAGTGATTGCACCTCATTAACAAGCATAATGGTGGATTTGGCAAATAAATATTATTCAAGCGATGAACAAGGTGTTTTATTTAATAAAGATAAAACCACCTTAATTCAGTATCCGGCAGGTAGTGACGCTACAAAATATGTTATACCCAATAGCGTCACAAGTATAAGCAGTTCTGCATTTAGAAATTGCACCTCACTCACAAGCATAATTATCCCGGATAGCGTAACCAGTATAGACAGTTATGCATTTAGGAGTTGCATCTCACTTACAAGCATAATTATCCCGGATAGCGTAACCAGTATAGGCTATTCTGCATTTAGTGATTACACTAGTCTTGAAAGTATAACCTTACCCTTTGTTGGTGGTAGCGCAACATCAAATAGATATTTGGGTTATATTTTTGGTACATCCAATAGTGGTATGCCCTCATCTTTAAAAACGGTTATCATTTCAGATAAATGTACAAGTATGAGTTCAAATGCTTTTGAGGGTTGTACACATATCGAAAATTTAACTATTCCGTTTATTGGTCAAAATGCAGACGGAACAGGATTTTCAAACTTCGGATATATATTTGGTGCGGATGATGAAACATACCCGTACTACCACCATGGCGAATATGTACCAAGCTCACTTAAAAATGTTACTGTAACGGGCTCTAATTCTATTGCAAGCAAGGCTTTTTGGGGATGTAATAATATTATAAATATTTCATTTACTGGTAATGTTAGAATATTTGGCGAGTCCGTATTCAGAGAGTGCACAGGATTGAGAAGCGTAAGAATACCGGCTACGTGTATAGAAATGGGACATATGTCTTTCTACAATTGTGTGAATTTCACGGATGTTTATTTTATAGGTTCGCTCTCACAAAGAAATATAAATATAGGATTGGGTAACGAGTGTTTTGAAGACTATGCAACATGGCATTATGATTGTTGTATAAGCGAAACAGGGCATGAATATGAAAACGCCTGTGATACAACCTGTAATATTTGTGGCGCAACAAGAACTACAACTCATAAGTATGGTGAATATTGTAAGTTAGATGCTAATAATCACACACATACCTGTATCATTTGCGGTTATTCAGAGAATCAAGCACATAACTATAAATGGGTAACCGATAAAGCGGCGGGTTGCCATGATACAGGCCACAAACACGAGGAATGTACTGTTTGTCATGCAAAACGCAATGAAAACACTATAATCCCCGCAACAGGTAAACACACCTACGACCATGGTTGTGACAAAGATTGTAACGTCTGTGGTGAAACACGTGTCACTTCTCACAAGTATTCCAACAACTGTGATGCAAGCTGTAACGTATGTGGTGCGACCCGTACCCCACCGCACAGCTATAAGACGAGTGTTACCAAGGCTACAACCTCTAAAAACGGCAAGATAACCAAAACCTGTAGTGGTTGTAAGAAAAAGGTAACAAGCACTATATACTATGCAAAGAGCTTCTCACTATCTAAAACAAGCTATACCTACAATGGTAAAGTACAAACCCCCACCGTTACGGTTAAGGATGCAAAGGGCAAGGTAATTGACCCCAAATACTACACCTTAAGTTATTCGTCGGGCAGAAAGAATGTCGGCACATACAAGATAAAGGTAACCCTTAAGGGTAATTATAGCGGCAGCAAAACACTCAGCTATAAGATAAACCCAATTAGCATATCCAAGTGTAAGGTTAGCATTTCGGGAACGAGCTACACCTACAATGGCAAGGTAATTAAGCCGAGCGTTAAGGTATTATCTGCCGGCGGCAGCACTCTTAAAAACGGCACACACTATACCGTAACCTATTCAAAGGGCTGTAAAGCTCCCGGCACATACAAGGTAACCGTTAAGATGAAGGGCACCTACTCGGGTAGCAAGACCTTTACCTACAAGATTAACCCCATAAGCATTTCAAAATGCAAGGTTAGTATCTCGGGCACAAGCTATTATTACGATGGTAAAACCAAGACACCGAGTGTTAAGGTATTGTCGGCAGGCGGTAGCACCCTTAAAAATGGTACACATTACACAGTAAGCTATTCGTCAGGCAGAAAGAATGTTGGCACCTACAAGGTGACTGTAAAGATGAAGGGCACCTACTCGGGTAGCAAGACCTTTACCTTTAAGATAATACCGCCGAAAACGAGTATTAGCAAAATTACGGCAGATATAAACACAATGAAGGTTTATATTGCTAAAAAGAGCACACAGGTGACAGGCTACGAGATACAGTATGCGTCTACTTCTGACTTTACCGATGCCCTTACCAAGACCATAACAAGCTACAAAACAACAAGCGCTACTTTATCTGAACTTGACCAGCAGACAACCTATTATGTACGTGTTCGCACCTACAAAACAGTAAGCGGAGTTAAGTATTATAGCGGTTGGTCAACCGTCAAGGTAATAACAACCAAGCCGGCACCGATTGTAGAGCAGTAACAAAAAAAGCACCGAGAAATCGGTGCTTTTTTCAGGATTTAGGATTGTAGGGGTTAGGATTGTAGGGGTGCGGGTGTCCGGTGGACACCTCTACGGAGTAGAAGCACCGACCGAGGCGGCAGCCGAGACCCGACCATTGGTCGCCCGTTTTATTTTTCCAACTGTTTGAATTTTTTAAACTCAACAAGTACGAGTGTAATTGCTAATATAAACGCCAGAGTATCGGATATTGGCGCTGTGTAGAGTATGCCTTTTACGCCAAAGAAGGTCGGCATAACGAGAACGAGCGGTATTAGGAAAATCACCTGACGGGTGAGTGATAAAAACGCACCCTTGATGGGCTTGCCAATTGCCGAGAAGAAGTTGGACGAAATCGCCTGCACGCCGTTGATGGCAACCATAAATAAAAAGGTGCGCATAAACATAACGGCAAATTCGATATAAAGCGGATCCTTATCCTTGCCGAACAGTGAAATTATATGTTCGGGGAAAATTTGGAAGGCCAAAAAGCCGAGCAGAGAAATGGCAACGGTGGCAACGCAGGCGGTGATATAGGTTTGCTTTACGCGTTTAAATTTACCTGCGCCATAGTTAAAGCCGATAATGGGCTGTGAGCCCTGCGACATACCGACGAAAATTGAAACGAGAATGGAATTCACCTTCATAACAATTCCGCAGGCGGCAAGTGGAATATCGGCACCATAAACCGACATAGCGCCATAGTGTTTAAGCGAGTTATTGAGTACGATTTGTACGAGGGTGATGGCAACCTGATTTAGACTGTTGCTAAGTCCGAGGCTTGCAATTTTGCCCCAAATTTTAAAATCCACCGAAAATGCGTCACGGGTAAGCGTAATACTTTTGAATTTGAAAACGTAGCCGATAGCCATCAGGAAGGAAACTGCTTGACCGATAACGGTTGCCCAGGCGGCACCTGACATACCGAAGCCTAAAACCATAACAAACAAATAGTCGAGTATGGTGTTGACAATGGCGCCCGATACCATACAGAGCATCGAATAGGTTGGACTGCCGTCGGCACGGATAAGCGCACTCATTACGTTTATGGTAACGAGGAAGGGAATACCAACCGCAATAACACGGGTGTATTCAAGCGCGTAGGGCATAATGTTTTCGGTTGCGCCGAAAACGGACAGCATTGGTCGCGCAAAAATGAAGGTAACAATGGCGTACAGCACGCCGAAAATTGCCATCATAATAAGGGTGTTGCCAACGTATTTGGTAGCGGTTTTTTGGTCGCCCGCCCCGAGCTTTAACGAAAAGCCTGCCGCACAACCGACACCTATAAGCAGTGAAATTGCAAGGCAGATGGTGGTGATGGGGAAGGCCACGTTGGTGGCACCGTTGCCGAGTGTACCGACACCTTGGCCAATAAAGATTTGGTCAACGATATTGTAAAGCGAGCTGATAATCATTGCAAAAATGCTCGGCAATGCGAATTTTAATATTAACTTTGGTATTTTTTCGTAACCTAAAATATTTTCCTTTTGCATAAAGACTCCCAAAATTTAAAATTACCAAACAATTATACTACAAATTACTTTAAATTTCCACAAAAAAAGCGGCAGAATTTTCTGCCGCTTAAATTTATACGTGTTTTCGCATTTTTGCAAATCTTTGAGCGCGTGAAAGGGCTTCGGTAAGATATGCGTTAAGCCCCATATCACGGTATCTGTCATTCTCGTGTCGACTGGGTACCTCGTGTGTTTTAAGCTCGAAGGTCATAACGCCGTCATAACCGCAACTATCAAGCTCGGCGGCTATTTTTTCCCAATCAACCGTACCATCAAAGGGTAGCAGATGCAGGTCATCGGTCCAAAATATTTTGCCGTTTTCGTCCTTGATGCCAAGATTGTCGTTAAAATGCGTTGCAATAAGGCGCTCACCGTATTCAGCGAGTAAATTACGTGTGGGTGTGTAGCAGTTGCAGTGCCCCGAATCAAAGCAGAAGCCCACGTGTTGTCGGTCTTTATAACGCTCTAAAAGTGCGTCAAGAAAATGAATACCCTCGGTATTTTCAAATGCGATTTTAACACCTAATTTTTGAGCCTCATCAACCACCCTGTCAAAACGCTCGAATCCTGCTTGGTTGGGCATGGCGTCGGGGTTGTCAAAGCCTAAATATGCGTGCGAAACCATAATGGGTACACCGTTTTCGGCGCAGGAATTAAGGCAGTCAATAAGCGTATTTGTTATTCTGTTTGCCTTATTTTCATCGTCACTCCAAATATCTGCAATTTCCCACTGCGGTGCGTGGATTGACTGGTATAGCATACCCTCTGCCTTAGCGACGCGGGCATATTCGTTGATGGGCTCATCGGGACTCCAATGGGTGAAAAATCCGTCGAAGCCTATTTTTTTAAACAGTTTAATCTGCTCTGTGATAGGCAGATTAAAATCGGGCATTGCCGCAAGGCAAAGTGTGTATTTGCACATAAATTAAGCTCCCAAATAAACAGCATCAAAGCTTGTTACGTTTTCAATATATTTATTATCAACCGAAACCAATATAAACCAGCTTACCAAATCCATCGTAACGGCATTTGGTGAATTAACGTCAACCGAAACACACAGGTTACCGTCTTTAATTTGGATATCCTTTACAAAGTGTCTTACCGAACCGCTTGTGGCTGGGATGCTAACAAGCAAAAGCGTGTTTTCCTTAAAATATTCTGCATTATATTTTTGAGTTGCGACATTGAAGGACGGTACGCCGTTAAATGCCGAATCAAGCGTGTAGGAAACAAAAATGTTAGAAGTAAAATAATCTAAATCTTCGGTGCTTTGGAATTTCAAAATGGGCAAATGCTCTATACTGTTACTGTCCATTTTATCAATATTGAGTGAGTTTTTGATGATGCTATTCTGATTGCCGATGCCAAACCAAGAGTATGTGAGAGTAGATTCGTAAACAATATCAGGCTCATCGGCACCACCTGTTGTAGCGGTGTTTTGCTTATTGCAACCGCATAGTGCTATTAAAGACACACAAATTAAAATACAAAGAGAAGCGCGTATTGTTTTAATCATCTTTTTCACGTCCTATAATATTATTTATCCAAACACCTTTTTTGATAAAGAAGAAGCCGATTATACATTTTAGTATTTCAACCGCTTGCACAAGGAAGAAAACTGTGATTATGCCGAGTGAGGTGAAGTTGGCAAGTATTAGGGCTAAGGGCACACAAACGCCCCAGGTTACACCTGTGTCAAAAATAAAGGTCATACCCGTTTTACCGCCCGAGCGCAGTGTGAAATAGCAGTTGTGAGCGAATGAGAAAACCGGCATAAGCAGAGCCACTATATAAAGCATACTTGTCGCAATTTCTTTTACGTGGGGCTCAACGTTGTAGATATGGGGAATAAGCGGAGCGCACAGCGCCAAAACAGCACCGATAACAATACATACGGCACTCGACAAAAAGAGCAGCCGCCAAACCGTAGTTTTGGCTTCCTTAATTCTGTTTGCGCCCAAATACTGTCCAACCATAATGGCAACGGCATTACCCATTGAAATAAAAACAACGTTGAAAAGGTTGCTGATGGTGCTCGAAATATTTGCGGCGGCAACAACGTCGATGCCACGAACCGAGTAGCATTGAAGCAGCGTTGCCATACCTGCCGACCATAAAAATTCATTTACGAATAGCGGTGCGCCTCTTTTAAGGGCATCAAGACAGAGTGTTTTAGAGGCATAAAGGCTCTTGTAAGCACCGCGAATAAAGGTGTATTTATTCTTTTTAAGGTGTGTTGCTACAATCAAAATAATCATTTCAACGTAGCGCGACATAACGGTTGCAATAGCGGCACCTGCAACGCCGAGTTTCGGGAAACCGAAGGTACCAAAAATAAGAAAATAGTTAAATACAAGGTTAATTAGAATAGCCGCAATACTTGAAAGCATGGGCAGCTTAGTTTCGCCAAGTTCTCTCAAAGTGCCTGCATAGCTTTGAGTTATGGCAAAGGGCAAAAGACCGATAACCATAATTCTTAAATAGTTAACGCCGTGCGAAAGAGTGATGGCGGCAGTGCCGGCCGAGGTGCCATCGGCTATATAAAGTGAGATTAGTTTTTCGGGTAAAAGGGTGAATATAAGCGCCGCGCCGATAAACATAACAACCGCCACAATCATTTTAAGGCGGAAGCATTGACGAATACCCTCATCATCATTTGCACCCGCATATTGGGTGGAGAAAATGCCGATACCCGACATGCCACCGAAAATGCAGAGCATAAAAACGAATAAAAGCTGATTAACTATGGCGACCGCCGACATTTCGAGTGTGCCGACACGACCCACCATTACGTTATCAAGCAGACTTACAACGTTGGTGATGGTGTTCTGTATAATTATTGGTAAAACGATTGCCAAAACTCTGCGATAAAAATGCTTATCGGCAATTATATAATTTCTGTAATTTCGTTTAATTAAAGCGCCTTGCAAAATAAAAACTCCTAAATAATAATATCAAAGATAATATTACCATATAGACGCCCGCTTTTCAAGGCGAATAAAAAAGAAACCCCAAGTTTTTATAACTTGGGGTTAAGGCTTATAGCAGCTCTAAAATCTTTTCCTTTGGCATATAGCCTACCGCTTGGTTAACGATTTTGCCGTTTTTCATTATAACCAACATTGGTATGCTTTGCACGCTAAAAGCATTAGCGAGCTCGGGCTCCTCATCAACGTTTATTTTACCAACGCAGATGCTATCAAACTCCTCGGCAATTTCATCAACAATGGGGGAAACCATACGGCAAGGTCCGCACCAGCTTGCCCAAAAGTCGAGAAGCACCGTTTTTTCACTATTTAAAACTTCTTTTTCAAAATTGTTTGCCGTAATAATCTTTACCATATTATTCCTCCTAAACTCTAAATCCTGAATCCTGAATCCTAATCCCTGGATTTATAGTAAAGCATACAATGGCAGTAGCCCTCAAAATCGGGGTCGTTCATCTGCTCGCGAAATTCCTTGCAGATACATTTAGTTTCCTCGGTCATTTCTCGGCGACAGGGACAATATCCATTTCGCTCTTTAAGACCTTGTTTGATAACCTCGACGATTTCCTTATTTTCGTTAAGTCTGACAGCCATCGTTTCACCTTCCTAAATTAGATATTTGTAAAAAAGCTTATTTTATAACCTTATTATCGATTTCCTCGGTTATGCGGGCGATATATTCATCAACCGACATACTGCCAAGGTCACCGTTTTCGCCACGTTGACGAACAGAGAGTGTGCCGCTTTCTGCCTCATTATCACCGATTATGAGCATATAGGGTACCTTTTGAAGTCGAGCTTCACGGATTTTGTAACCGATTTTTTCGTTTCGGTCATCAATTTCTACACGGATGCCCTTTGCTTCTAATTTATCCTTAACCTCATAGGTGTAGTCAAGATGGCGGTCGGCAATGGGCAGCATTTTAACCTGTGTGGGTGCCATCCAAACGGGGAATGCACCTGCATATTTTTCAATAAGAAGTGCCAAGGTACGCTCGTAGCAACCGATAGAGGTGCGGTGAATAATATAGGGGTTTTTCTTAACGCCGTCGCGGTCGGTATATTCCATACCGAACTTTTCGGCGAGCATTTGGTCAATCTGAATTGTGATGAGGGTATCCTCTTTGCCGTGAACGTTCTTAATCTGAATATCAAGCTTCGGACCATAGAAGGCAGCCTCGCCAATACCAACCTTGTAAGGAATTTCAAGCTTTTCGAGGATATTAGCCATAATATCCTGAGCCTCATTCCATTGCTCGGCAGTACCGATATATTTTTCGGTATCGTTAGGATCCCATTGTGAGAAACGATAAGAAACATCTTCGTAAAGGCCGAGGGTTTTAAGCATAAAGGTTGTAAGCTCAAGACAACGCTTAAATTCGTCCTCTAACTGTTCGGGGGTGCACATTAAGTGACCCTCTGAAATTGTGAACTGACGAACGCGGATAAGTCCGTGCATCTCACCGCTATCCTCGTTTCTGAAAAGGGTAGAAGTTTCGGCATAGCGAAGCGGTAAATCACGGTAGGAACGCGGACGGTTAAGATATGCTTGGTATTGGAACGGACAGGTCATGGGACGAAGCGCAAAGCATTCCTTGCTGTCGTCTGTTGGGTCGCCCATAACAAACATACCGTCTAAATAGTGGTCCCAGTGACCCGAGATTTTATAAAGGTCGCTCTTGGCCATAAGCGGAGTTTTGGTGCGAAGCCAACCGCGTCTTGCTTCCTCATCCTCAACAAAGCGCTGAAGTGTCTGCAAAATTTGTGTGCCCTTAGGAAGCATAACGGGTAAGCCCTGACCGATGGTATCAACCGTTGTAAAGAGTTCTAATTCACGGCCAATCTTATTGTGGTCACGCTTTTTGGCCTCCTCAATTTGCGCCAAACGCTCCTCAAGAGCCGATGCCTTGGGGAAGGCGGTGCCGTAAATACGAGTAAGCATTTTTTTGCTTGAATCACCACGCCAGTAGGCACCTGTTGCGCTTGTTAATTTGAATGCCTTAACGCCACCTGTGCTCATCAAGTGCGCACCGGCACAAAGGTCAACAAATTCACCCTGGGTGTAAAGGCTTATCTCGCTGTCCTCGGGTAAATCTTCAATAAGCTCTACCTTGTAGGGCTCATCCTTTTCTTTAAAGAGGTTAATTGCATCCTGACGGGGTAAAACCTGCTTTTCAAGACGTATATCCTCTTTAATTATCTTTTTCATTTCAGCTTCGATTTTCTCGAGGCTTTCGGGGGTTATCCTTTCGTCGGTATCAATATCGTAATAAAAACCGTCGTCAATGGCAGGGCCAATGGCAAGCATTGCAGCAGGGTAAATGCGCTTAACAGCCTGTGCTAAAACGTGTGATGCTGTGTGGCGGAAGGTCCATCTGCCGTATTCATCCTCAAAGGAGAGTATATCTACGCTGTCACCCTCGTTTAATATAGTTCGCAGATCCTTGTTTTCACCGTTGATTTTAGCGGCACAAGCACTTTTGTACATACCGCCACCGAGTGACTTAACGGCATCAAATACCGAAACGCCGTTTTCAAATTCCTTTTGAGTTCCGTTTAAAATAACCTTAATCATTCTTTTTCCTCCAAAAATAAAAACTTCGCCCCAAAAATATGGGACGAAGTAAAATTCTAACTCCGCGGTTCCACCCGAATTGTGCCAAAGGCACCGCTTTAAAATTCTTAACGCGAATTACACGTTTCGGTTCGCCGAACGCTCAGGGGTGGTCTTCATAAGGTATTTTCTATGCACATTTTCAGCCCATGATGTGCACTCTCTTGAGAATAAAGCCTTACTACTCTTCCCGTCAATGCTTTAACAAGTTAATTTTATAATAATTTTTATATATTGTCAAGTGTAAAACTTGAATAAATAAGCAATATGTGGTAAAATATTGGCGGTGAAAGAATATGTTTTTCAAAAGTAAATTTTCAGCATCGAGTTACGATTTTATGATTGTCGGTCTCGGCAATCCGGGGAAAGAATATGAGGGCACGCGTCACAATGCGGGCTTTATTGCGGCCGATGCCATAATTTCGTCGCTTGGCGGCAATGGCGAAAAGCTTAAAAGCAAGGCGCTCATTTGCGAATGCAAGGCGGATAACAAGCGTATACTTGTAGTAAAACCGCAGACCTATATGAATTTATCGGGTCAAGCGGTACGTGACGTTGCTAAATTTTATAAGATACCAAACGATAAAATTATAGTTATTTTTGATGATATTTCTTTGGACGTCGGCAAAATACGCATCCGCAGAAACGGCTCGCACGGTGGACACAACGGTATGAAAAATATATCCGAATGTATGTCGACAAACGATATTATGCGTATTAAAATCGGTGTCGGCAAGAAGCCGCATCCCGAGTATGACCTAAAAGACTGGGTGCTTAGTCGCTTTAAAAATGATGAAAAGGCATCCCTCGAGGCAGCTACCGAAAAAACAGTTTTGGCGGTGCGTGAGATAATAAACTTCGGCATTGACCCAGCTATGAATAAATACAACAGCTAAAAGGCGGTTTTATGAAATTTTTAAATAAGGTTTTACAAAACTGTACTCGGTATAACACCCTTTGCGGTGACATTAAAAAGGGATATCTGCCCGTTTTGGCTACGGGACTCTCACATATACACAAAGCCCTTATTTGTGCCGCAATTATAAAGGAGTCCGCCCGTAAGCAAATCGTCATAACACCCGATGAGGCATCGGCCGTTTCTTTAATAAACGACCTTAAATCTCTCGGTGTTTCGGCAATCAATTTTCCCGTGAGGGATTTTTGCCTTAACGATATGTCGGGCAGGTCGCGTGAGTACGAGCATAGCCGTTTAGACACCCTATCCAAGCTTTTGGATGGGGCTTTTCAAGTGCTCTGTTTATCGGTAGAGGCGGCCTGTCAGTTAACGGTACCACCCGAAATTTTAAGGGATAATATTGTTACCTTGTCGGTGGGTGAGGAGTGCGTTTTAGAAAACCTTTCCGATAATTTGCTTAATATGGGCTACACCCGTACCGAGCAGGTAGAGGGTACGGGACAGTTCTCGGTGCGCGGCGGAATTATTGATATTTTCGCTACCAATGAAGCCGCTCCCGTTCGAATAGAGCTTTGGGGTGACGAAATTGACACCATCAGTTATTTCGATATTGCCTCACAGCGCCGAAACGACAGTACCGACAGCATTAAGATTTTTCCCGCGGCAGAGGTCTTTTATAATGCCGAGCAGTTGGCAGACGCTATCGAAGAATATCTTAATACAACGGGTAAGCTTAGCGATAAACGTAAAATAAGACTTCAAAACGATGCACAGCTGTTAAGGGGCGGCGTCGGTATTGTTGCCGACCGTTATATTTCGCTTATTTACCGAAAAGCAACAGTGTTTGATTATATAGATGCCCCCGTTATTATGCTAAGTGATTCATCGGCAATTGACGATACGCTTGATGCCATAAATACAAGGTGGCGAGAGGATTATAAGCTGCTGCTTGACGACGGCTTAATCTCGGTAGGACTTGATAAATTTATGCTCGAAAAGGGCGAGCTTGACGTCATTGCGAAGCACGGCGTGTATTTAGAAAACTTTACACGTGCAAGGCAGGGTGTCGCCTTTAAGGATATAATCAACTTCAATTTTAAACGACTATCCCCCTGGCAGGGAGATGAATCGGTACTGCTTGAGGACGTACAGTATCTGCTCAGTCAAAAGGGCGACTGTGTTGTACTTGCAGGCGAAGAAAAGGCGGCAAGGGTGCTTTATAACAGCCTTACAGATAAGGGGTTAAAGGTAAATCTTATAACGGGTGAGTGCGATAAGCTGCCACGCGGTCTTACGGTTATGTGTGGCGGACTTTCAAGCGGCTTTGAACTACCCGACCAAAAGTTTATGCTTTTAAGTCACAATTATATTCGTGGCGAGAAAAGGTATAAAAGACTTAATAAAAACGAAAATTCGATAGGCAGTCTCGACGAACTGCATGCGGGCGACTACGTTGTTCATGCTTCGCACGGTATTGGTATCTTTGCGGGCATAAATAAAATAACGGGCAACGGCGTCACCAAGGATTACATCAAGATAAATTACGCTAAAACCGACGTGCTTTACGTCCCCGTTACACAGCTTGATTTAATTTCAAAATACGTTGGCGCCGCCGAAAACGGCAGCATAAAGCTTAACCGTCTTGGCAGCAACGATTGGCAAAAAACACGTGCAAGGGTTAAACGCGCAGTTAAAGATATGGCGAAGCAGCTGACGGCTCTATATGCCAAGCGGCAGTCAATAAAGGGCTATGCCTTCTCGCCCGATACCGAGCTTCAAAACGAGTTTGAAAGCAAATTTCCCTACGTTGAAACCGAGGACCAAATTCAAAGCATACGTGAAATTAAGCGCGATATGGAACGCGAGGTGCCAATGGACCGTCTGCTTTGCGGCGACGTAGGCTTCGGCAAGACCGAGGTTGCGCTTCGCGCCGCCTTTAAGTGTGTGAGCGAGGGCAAGCAGTGTGCATTTTTGGTGCCCACAACCATTCTTGCGTGGCAGCATTACAACACCGTTTTGCGCCGCTTTGGCGAAATGCCGCTTAATGTTAAAATGCTCTCAAGGTTTGTTACCCCATCGGCACAAAGGCAGACAATAGCCGACCTTAAAAATGGCAAGGTCGATATGGTTATCGGTACCCACAGACTCATTTCAAACGATGTAGAGTTTAAAAATATCGGACTTGTTATAATTGATGAGGAGCAACGCTTTGGTGTTGCCCAAAAGGAAAGGCTTAAAGAGCTTTACCCCGCCGTTGACGTGCTGACCCTATCGGCAACTCCCATACCACGTACACTTAATATGGCGATGTCGGGGCTTCGCGATATGTCGAGCATCGACGAGGCGCCGGGTGACCGACAACCCGTGCAGTCCTACGTGCTTGAATATAACGAGGGACTTATAATTGATGCTATACGCAAAGAGCTTCGTCGTTCGGGTCAGGTCTACTATCTGCACAATAGGGTAGAGTCAATTGTCAGTTGTGCCGCTAAGCTTAAAGAGCGACTGCCCGAAGCGAGAATAGAGGTTGCCCACGGCAAAATGAGTGAGGAGCAACTATCAAACGTGTGGCGCCGACTAATCGAGCACGAAACCGATATACTCGTTTGCACAACCATCATCGAAACAGGTGTCGACGTACCCAACGTCAATACCCTTATTATCGAGGATGCAGACCGAATGGGACTTTCTCAGCTTCATCAGCTACGAGGCCGAGTGGGGCGCTCACCCCGACGCGCATACGCCTTCTTTACCTTCAGGCGTGGCAGACAATTAACCGATATTGCCGAAAAACGACTTGAAGCTATACGCGAATATACCGAATTTGGCGCAGGCTTTAAAATCGCAATGCGTGACCTTGAAATTCGAGGTGCGGGCAGTATACTCGGTGGTGAACAGCACGGCAATATGGAGGCGGTCGGATACGATATGTATATCCGCCTTTTAAACGATGCCATAAATGAGGAAAAGGGTATTAAAACGGTCGAGGAAAACGAGTGTACCGTCGACCTTAACGTTTCAGCCTATATACCCGAAAGGTATATTGAATCTCTGCCGGCCCGCCTTGGCATTTATAAGCGAATAGCGGCGGTAAAGAGCGACGAGCAACGACTCGACGTTATCGACGAGCTGTGCGACCGCTTCGGCGAGCCACCAAAGGCGGTTATGGGACTTATTGATATAGCGCTGTTAAGAAATCGTGCAGCGGCAATCGGCATATATGAGATAAATGAGGATAAAAACGGCGTTATTCTGCGTGTTAATGCCGTTTGCGAGCAGCAGCTTGACCGACTCAATAGTTTCGGTAAACGTATGTATCTCAGCGCCGACGAAAAGCCCTATTATTTTATAAAAGCAAAGCAGGGGCAGAAGTTCACAGAGCTAATAAGTGAAATAGCGACCATTCTGTAAATTTTTTAAAAAAATATAGACTTTTTAAAGCATTTGTTATATACTTAATTATATATTACTATTAACGTACCGGAGGAATATTGATGATTAAGAACGTTAAAAGAATTACGGCACTTGTTTTAGCACTTCTTTTATGCCTTGTGTTTACAGGCTGCCACAAGAAGGGCGAAATCGCAGTTAAGGTGTCGTACGAGGATTATAAGGATGAATTCACATCGGGCTTTTATGCCTGCGCACTTCTCTATGCCGATATGGAAGGTCAGCAGAAGGTAAGCCAAAGCGCTACCGAGGAGCAGCTTTCAAGCGCTAATTTCGATTATTTGAAGCAGAAGATTGACGGCAAAGAGTACAAGGATTGGGTAAAGGCTCGCGCACTTGAAATTTGTAAAGAGGTTTTTGCATACAAGGTTCTTTGCGAAATGAACAAGGTGCAGACTGCCGACACTTTGGCAGCTGCTTCTGAATTGGCCGCAAGCTATTGGAGCTCTTATTACAGCGAGATTATGACACCCAACGGTGTAGGTCTTGAAACCTTTAAGGACTATTCCGCATACCAGGAATATGCAACTGCATACTTCGGCTTCCTCTATGGTGAGGGCGGTACAAAGGAAGTACCTAAGGAAGAAATCAACAAGTTCTTAAAAGAAAAATATGCCTACGTAAACGTTCTTTCACTCGACATTTCAACCCTTAAGGAAGAAGAGGTAGAGGAGAAGGAGAAGGAATATAACAAGTATTTGGCTCGCTTAAAGAAGGGTGAAAACTTCGGTAAGATTTATGCCGAGGCAAACAACGAGCAATACACCGCCAACAAAAACGACAGCGGTATCTTTAATAACGACAAGGCAACCATTTGGGGCGCCAAGGACACAATGTACGATAACGACTACTTCAACAACGTAGCAGGTCTTAAAAACGGTCAGGCTAAGGTGTTCAAGGTAGATGACGAAAACGGCAAGTATATAATTCTTGTTGTTAAAGGCGACATTTTGCAGAAGGGCAACACAAGCCTTGAAACGCTAAAGGACAACGTTCGTCACGAATTGAAGGACGACGAGTTCGAAAAAGAAATCACCGAGTTTGTTAAGAAGATTACTTTAAACGAAGTAAAATTTGCAACCAAGCCCTTTAAGGTAGACAAAATTCAATATCCCGATTATTCGTATTAAATGATGATTTAAGATTATATATTGAAAAGGTATCGTAACAAATGTTGCGATGCCTTTTATTTTTTTATCAAAACGGTATTGACAAAAAAAGGAAAATGGTGTATTATACAACTGTACTAACCGAATTGGTACAGTTGCAACAGAAAGGAGATGGCGTCTTGATTCAATTGGATTATAAAAGCGGTGTGCCGATATACGACCAACTTATAAATAATATTATTCGTCTAAAAATGTTGGGCGCACTAAAGGCAGGGGACGCTCTGCCGAGTGTAAGAGCACTCGCCGCAAAACTCTCAATAAATCCTAATACGGTGCAAAGGGCTTATCAAATGTTAGAGGAAAAGGGTATTATATACTCAGCTTCCGGCAAAGGCTCGTTTATTGCCGAGGATAGTGAGAGTGAGCAGAATATTAAGAAAATTGCCGTTGCCGAGCTTAAAAAGGCGATGGAGCTTGCTATATCCCGTGGACTGACGTCGGACGACATTACAAAACTCACAGATGAGTTATTTAAGGAGGGTAACAAATGATTGAAATTGTAAACCTTACAAAAATCTTTGACGGAAAAGCCGCCCTTGATAATATCAGTGTTGAAATTAAAGAGGGACGTATATATGGGCTTGTAGGCTCTAATGGTTCGGGTAAATCTACGCTATTAAGATTGATAGCAGGTGTTTATACCCCCGATAACGGAATGTTGGCGGTTGATGGATATTCTGTATACAACAACCCCGAAAAAAAGGCAGAGATATGCTTTTTACCCGATACGCCTTATTTTATACATCAGGCTAATATAAACGAAATGGTGAAGTTTTATAAGCTGATGTATCCTACCTTTAATATGGAGCGTTTTAACTATTTGACAAGCGTTTTCCCGCTTGATACAAAGGCTAAAATATCAACCATGTCAAAGGGTATGCAACGTCAGGCAGCTCTTATGCTGGCACTCTCAACCGAGCCTAAATATTTGCTTCTCGACGAAGCCTTTGACGGACTTGACCCCGTTATGCGAAAGGTTTTAAAATCCTTGCTTGCCGACGGTGTTGCTGAGGGGTTAACGGTTATTATCTCATCCCACAATTTGCGTGACCTCGATGATTTTTGCGATACGGTGGGACTGCTTCACAATGGCAAAATATTATTTAGTGATGAAATAGATTCGCTTAAAAGTAACGTTCATAAAGTACAGGTTGTGTTTGATAAAACACCCGATATATCGGTATTTGATGAACTCGATGTTTTAAAAACTGAGAAAAGCGGTTCGGTAGTGCAGATGGTTGTGCGTGGAGACGAGGAGGAAATAACGGGATATATAAAACGTTTCTTCCCGTTGTTTATCGACGTCATACCGCCCACTTTTGAAGAAATATTTATTTATGAATTGGAGGAAATAGGTTATGACGCTAAAAACATCCTCGAATAAACCCAATATTGCTTTTAATCTTTTTGCATTTACTCTAAAAAAGAACTTAGGCTTTACAATTATTACGTCGGTTTTGGTTTTATTGTTTTCACCTGTGTTTTTAATAAATACGATAAATAATTATTATGACTATCGTGACGTAACGCAGGATATCTATAACTTCACAGACGAGATTTTACCCGCTGCAGCAATAATTATTGCAGTTGCGGCAATGTTCGTGGTGTGGTTGCTGCAAATAATAAACTTTAATTATCTAAACCAAAAAAGCGGCAGCGATGCTTTCCATTCAATGCCAATTACGAGAACAGAGCTTCTCTTTTCGCGAACTGCGGCGTCATATCTCGGCGGTGTAATACCGCTAACTCTCGGATATATCGGTATGGCTTGTGTTGGCGCACTAAAGCATGTTGAGTTAGACTTTTTACTGCTTGGCAAATGCTACGCCCACACGCTTATTATGATGCTGTTTTGTCTTGCCTTTTCTCAGTTGTTTATATTAGCATCAGGTTGTACTTTTGATTCAATAATTTCGTTTTTAGCGGTTAATATAGGCATACCCGTTATTATACTGCTTATATACGGTCTTTGTGAAAATACGCTGTTTGGTTATTGTACTACCAACTATTATTTAGCGGCATACGGCTCACCCTTTGCCTTGTCGGCATATTCGCTAATTCTGTTGGCGACGGGTAAGGCAACGGCTCTAAAATTTACAGCATACTTAATAATAGCGGCCGCTACTGTAGGTTTATTCTGCCTAAACGCCTTTATTTACAACATACGCAAAAGCGAAAAGGCAGGGGAAACCTTTGCATTTAAATTTATGCCGCTAATAATTAGCATTATTATTTCCTTTGTTGCATATTTCATTTTCGGATATATTTTCGACGGCTATACAAGCTCGCTTCTATATATAATTATGGGCGTTGTTGGCACCGTTTTAGTTTCCTTAATATATAACGTAATTGTTAATCGTGGCTTTAAAAAGATAAAGAAGGCTATAATTCCTATAGTAATTACCTTAGCTTTAATATTTGGTGCTACGGCAACGGTGCAATTTGACCTGATAGGTTATGAAAGCTATGTGCCGGCTATTTGCAATATACAAAGGGTTGACGTGCATTTTGACGGAGACCTCATTGCAGTTACCGAGCCCAATGATTTTATGTACGTTTCTGAACTTCACAACGCTATTGTTAAGGCGCATGAAAATAATCAGTTGGATGTTGAGTCAGCATATATAGAAAAGATAGACCAAAACGGTGAAACATATTTGGTTATAGACCACGGTACAGCATCTTCAACGATAGAATTCAGATATAGTCTTAAGGGCGGCAGACAGGTTAACAGAAGATATTATATACCTAATAAACTGCTGATAGAGGAGAAGCTTGCATTCGTACAAAATTGCTTTGCTGATGGTATAAAGAAGAATTTTATCGAGAATTTGGGCAACATACTCACACTCAACGGCGAATATAACGGTCAATCGGTACAGCTTAACGTTACGAGAGAGGAAGCATTAACACTTCTTGATGCGTATGTTAAAGATTTAAAGAATGCAGACAAAGAATACTTTACCGAAAATGCAAGAGAGTTCCTGTGGCTTGATACAACGCTTATGACCAAGGATGGTGTAAACAACCGTTATTATTCTATGGCAATAGGCAATTTCGACTCCTTTGTAAACACCAAGCAGGTGCTTTTCGAGATGAATATAAAAGAAAGAAATGTAATTATAAAAACAGACAGTAAATACTAATCCCCTTTAAAGCAAAACGCCTACTCTGATATCAGAGTAGGCGTTTTGTTATTATTTATAGTTTATTCTTCGCTATAAATTACCGTAACGTCGGGGTGGAGCTGTAAAATTGAAGCAGGCACCTTCGGGTCAACGGGACCAAAGAGTGACTTTTCAATAATTTCTTTTTTAGCGGCGCCGTTTGCTACAAGTAAAATCTTCTTTGCCTGCATAATCGAGAGCATACCCATTGTGATAGCAGTTCTCGGTACGTCGTCGCGGCTGGCAAAAAATCTTGCATTGGCGTCAATGGTGGATTCGTCAAGCACAACCTCGTGTGTAGCGGCGGTGAATACGTCGTCGGGCTCGTTAAAGCCGATGTGACCATCAAGACCGATACCCAAAAGCTGTAAATCAATGCCGCCGAGCGCCTTGATTAACTCATCATAAGCCTCACCCTCTGCTGCGAGGTCATCGGCAAGACCACTCGGCACAAAGGTGCGTGCCTTATCAATATTAACGTGGTCGAAAAGATTTGTGTTCATAAAATAGCGGTAGCTTTGGTCGTGTGTGCCGTCAAGACCAACGTATTCGTCAAGGTTAACGCTGGTAACGGTGCTAAAATCAAGCTCGCCGTTTTGGTTCATTTTAATAAGCTCTTTGTAGGTGCCAACGGGGGAAGAACCTGTTGCAAGACCTAAAACGCAGTTGGGCTTCATAATAATTTGCGAAGCAATAATCTGCGCAGCTTTTTTGCTTAATTCGTCATAGGTTTTAACGGTAATGTAGTTCATAAATAAGCTCCTTTTAATATTATTCGGCCTTATGACCGTTTGCTATTATAACGTCGGCAATGCGATGGGCATACTCGCGGCAAAGTTCGTCGGTCTCGCTTTCAATCATAACGCGAATTACAGGCTCTGTACCGCTTTCTCTGATAAGCACACGGCCGTTGCCGTTAATAAGCTTTTCAACTTCCTCGACTGCAGCCTTAACGTCGGGGTCGTTTTTAGCTTCTGCCTTATCCTTAACGCGAATATTAACTAAATACTGCGGATAGAGCATAACCGGCTCTGCAAGGGTAGAAAGACTTGATTTGCGGTCGCACATTTCCTCGGTAATCATAAGGGCTGTTAGCAGACCGTCACCCGTTGTGGCGTATTTTTTAAGGATGATATGACCCGACTGCTCGCCACCGAGTGTGAAATCATTTTCCTGCATGCATTCGTAAACAAAGCGGTCGCCAACCTTGGTTTGTGCATAGTCAATGCCTGCCTTTTTAAGCGAAGCAAAGAAGCCGCTGTTTGACATAATGGTTGCAACAACGGTGTTGCCTTTAAGCACGCCGCGGGATTTAAGACGCTGCGCCAAGATATAAAGCATTGCGTCACCGTCAACAATTTTACCGTTTTCATCAACGGCAATACAGCGGTCGGCATCACCGTCAAAAGCAAAACCAACGTCGAGGTGCTTTTCCTTAACAAGCGCCACAAGCTTTTCAATGTGTGTTGAGCCGCATTCGGTATTAACGTTAAGTCCGTCGGGCTCATTGCCTATAATGGTGGTTTGTGCGCCAAGCGCATCAAATACCGATTTAGCAATCATCCACGAAGCACCGTTTGCACAGTCAAGACCGATTTTAAGGTCGCGATATGAGTGCGATGCAATGGAAATCAAATAGCCCATATATCTGTTACGACCCGAAACGTAGTCGACAATGCAACCGATACGCTCTTTATGGGCGAGGGGAAGGTCGTTATCAAATATGCCAAGCTCACCAAGGTTGCCGTCGATGTAGGCTTCAATAAGTGCGGTTGTTTCATCATCTAACTTTTCGCCGTACTTATTTATTACCTTAATGCCGTTATCATAAAATGGGTTGTGTGATGCGGTAATCATAATGCCGCAGTCAAACTCATCCTGACGGGTAACGTAGGAAACGCTGGGTGTTGTTGTAACGTGCAGCATATAGGCATCGGCACCCGAAGCGGTAATACCTGCAACAACGCTGTATTCGAGCATATAGCTTGAACGGCGTGTATCTTTACCGATAACAATTTTCGGGCGGTAGCCGGGTGTGGTACAGCCCGAAAGGGGTGAGGAGAAGTACCAACCGAGGAATCTACCAACCTTATATGCCTGCATCGAGGTAAGGTTTTGGTTTGCTTCACCTCTGAAGCCGTCGGTACCAAAATATTTATTGCCTTTTTTCTCGTTCGAGCGATTTATGGTAATGCTATCATATAAGAGTTCGTCAGATGAAACCTTAAAAATTTCGCAGAGCTGTAAAATTTTATCAATCTGCGGTTGCGCTTGGTCCATTTCCCATTTAGAAACCGACTGACGTGAAACCGAAAGCTTATCTGCCAAGGTTTCCTGTGACATATTTGCCACTGTGCGTAGGTGTGTTATCTTTTCGCCGATTGTCATAAAAATAACTCCTTTTTTAAAAAATAATGTTTATTCAACATTACAATAATAAACCAAAGTTAAAAATTTTTCAAGTCTAAAATGATAATTTTTGCAACTTTTAGTTGCTAAATAAGAAAAAATATGGCAAAAATGAGATTTTTTTATTATAATTATACTGATTTTGACAATTTTTCTTTGCAAAAAAGACGAGCGCAGGCTCGTCTTTTTTATTTAAATATCCTTCATTGTAAGGCTTATTCTTTTTTTATTAAGGTCAACCGACAGTACTTTTACGTTTACTATATCACCAACCGATAACACCTCTGACGGATGGCGGATAAACTTATTGCAAATTTGCGAAATGTGAACAAGCCCGTCCTGATGTACGCCGATATCTACAAATGCGCCAAAGTCAATAACGTTTCTGACGGTACCTTTAAGGGTCATACCTTCCTTTAGGTCCTCCATACCCAAAATGTCGGTGCGAAGTAGTGGCGGTGGCAACTCGTCTCTTGGATCTCTGCCCGGTTTTTGCAATTCCTTAACAATGTCGTTAAGTGTTGGAACACCAACGCCGATTTTTTGGGCAAGAGCACCAATGTTTTCATCATTTATACTATTTATATTGCCGTCGGTCAATTTAATGAGTTGTTCGGCGGCATCGTATGACTCGGGGTGTACGCCGGTGTTGTCAAGCGGATTTTTACTATTTGGCACACGCAAAAAGCCTGCCGACTGCTCGTAAGCCTTGGGGCCTAATTTTGCAACCTTTTTAAGTTCACTACGGCTTTTAAAGGAGCCGTTTTCCTCGCGGTAGGCAACAATATTCTTGCACACCGCACTGCTAAGTCCCGAAATATGCGAAAGCAGGGAAGCCGATGCGGTATTAAGGTCGGCACCAACCTGATTCACGCAGTCCTCAACAACGCCGTCAAGTGCTTCGCCAAGACGTTTTTGGGGCATATCATGCTGATACTGACCAACGCCGATTGCCTTAGGCTCAATTTTAACAAGCTCTGCCAACGGGTCTTGAAGTCTACGGGCAATAGAAACTGCACTACGCAAGGTAAGGTCAAAGTCGGGCATTTCTTCGGCGGCCAGTTTTGATGCCGAGTATACGGACGCACCCGCCTCGCTTACAACCATATATGCGAGCTTGCGTGATAGGGTTGACAAAACGTCGACCGTAAACATTTCGGTTTCCTTTGATGCGGTACCGTTGCCGATAGCAACTAAATCTACGTTGTGTTTTTCAATAAGGGATTTTAAAACAGTCTTTGATTTTTCTATCTGTGCTTCCGAATGGGTCGGGTATATAACGGCGGTATCAAGCACCTTGCCCGTTTTATCAACGACGGCGACCTTACAGCCCGTACGGTAACCGGGGTCAAGACCGATAACAGTTTTGTCCTTAACGGGCGGCTGCATAAGCAACTGCTTTAAATTCATACCAAAAACCTTAATTGCCGATTCGTTGGCCTTATCGGTAAGCTCGTTTCGAATTTCTCGCTCAACCGAGGGGAATATAAGTCGGCTGTATGCATCGTCGCAAGCGCTTTTTACCGCATCTCCACAGGGTGAGTTACCCGTAACAAATATTGAATAGATAACACCGAGCGGCTTCTCGGCATCCTGCTCGATACCCGCCTTTAAGAATTCCTCTTTTTCGCCGCGGTTAATGGCAAGCACACGGTGGTCGGCAACCTTGGTTATAGCCTGCGAAAACTCATAATACATTTCATATACGTTTGATTCTTGATTTTCCTTGTTGGCACGTGAATATAAAAGTCCGTTAAGGCGAATTATATTTCGCACACGCTTTCTGACGTCGGGATTATCCGATACGTTCTCGGCAATAATGTCAAGCGCACCCGCCAGCGCATCCTCGGCCGTTTCAACGCCCTTTTCGGCATCGATATATTTTTCGGCAAGCAAAAGCGGAATTTCTTTTGTGCTTTGGTTTTCAAGTATTTCATTTGCCAAAGGTTCAAGTCCCTTTTCCTTTGCCACCGATGCCCTCGTTTTGCGCTTGGGTCTAAACGGGCGGTAGATATCCTCGATTTCCGAAAGGATGGATGCTTTGTCGAGAGCTGCGCTTATCTCATCGGTCATATTGCCCTGCTCGGTAATAAGATTTCTGATTTCCTCGCGGCGCTCATCAAGATTTCTTAAATATGTAAGTCGGTCGGAAATTTCACGAATTAACTGGTCGTCCATAGTACCGTGCATCTCTTTACGATAACGGGCAATAAAGGGTATGGTGTTGCCCTCGTCAAGCAAATCAATTATATTTTTAACGTAAACTTCCTTGGTGCCAAACTGCTCGGCTAAAATTTTTGCATAATCCATTTTAAAACTCCTAAAATAATATACCTTAATTATGCCATAAATTTTAAAAAAAGTACAGTTAAGATTGATTTTTTGCTCAAAATTTTTTATAATGTTAGTGGTGATTAAAATGTCAAGACATACCTATAAAAAGAAAAAAGTTAAAATTATTTGGCCCCGTTTTATTTTAAGCATGTTAATTATTGTGGCGCTAATTGGCGGCATTATATTTTTAGTCGCAAAATGCGCTAAAAGCGGCGACGATAACGGTAAAAATCCATCATCAAGTGAGGCAAGTTCGAGTGATGCTTCATCCTCTGAATTGCCGCCACCGCCCGAGCCTACCTATGAAGAGCGTGTCGGTAAGGAGTACGCTATCGATATCGAGCCGTATTTACAGTATATCGAGCCTGAGGACAAGTACGAATATGTATTTTTGGTGAACCCCACACATACGCTTTCGTCCGATTATGAACCCGAGGATTTAACCGACTGCGGTCACACCCGTAAGGACGGACGCGCAACACAAAAAATGCGTCTTGCCGCCGCCAAGGCCCTGCAGGCGTTTTTAGCCGAGGGTAAAAAGACGGGCAAGGTTACCAACGTTACGGTTACGAGTGCCTATCGTTCATATTCTTATCAAAATCAGCTTTTCACACAGTATTTTAATAGAGACTGGGCAACGGGCAAATACGCCACAAAAGAGGAATGCGAAAAGCACGTGCTTACCTATTCCACAAAGCCGGGTACGAGCGAGCATCAGTCGGGTCTTTGCTGTGATATGCACAATATCCCGTCGGCAGAGCAGTATTTCGCACAAAAGCCCGAGGCAAAGTGGCTTGCCGAAAACTGCTACCGCTTCGGCTTTATTCTGCGCTATCCCGAGGATAAGCAGGATATAACTAATATTATTTACGAGCCGTGGCATTTCCGTTTTGTTGGTCGCGATGCCGCAACCGAGATGCACGAACTCGGCATGTGCCTCGAGGAATATATAGAATATAAGGGTCTTGAGAACTAATCTTCCAAAACCCTTAACGCGTTTTTATAGCATATTTTCTCACATTCATCGAACGTGAATTCCTTTAATAATTCCTCGACTATAAGGGGGAAGCCCGAGCAGTCGCGAAATTCCATAAGCGAGTCCATCCCATCAAAATCCGAGCCGAAGGATACCGCTTCAATGCCCGCAATCTTTTTTATGTGTTTAGCTTGGGCGATAACGTCGGCAGTAAAGGTAGCCGATGGCGACGGCTTTATAAAATCGGTAAAAAAGTTAATACCCACAGTGCCGCCACTCATGGCTATAGCTTTTAGTTGCTCGTCATCTAAATTTCGCGGATGGTGGAAAAGCGCATCACAGCAGGAGTGACTTGCAACAAACGGCTTTTTTGATAGTCGCGCAACGTCCCAAAAACCGCCATAATTTAGGTGCGATACATCAATAATAATGCCCATTTCATTTAATTTTTCCACCGCCTTTAAGCCGAGTGGTTTCAGGTGTAGATTGTGGGTGTCGTCTATCGCGTTTGGATAGGCGAGGCTGTTTTCAAAATTCCACACAAGCCCCATCATCCTAACACCCATATTTGAGAGTCGTGATAAGCGCGACAAATCTTTACCTATAAAATCTCCGTTTTCTACTGTCAGTATGGCGGAGATTTTGTTTTCTTTAATATTATCGGTTATTTCTTTAGCCGTTACTGCTTGGCTTATAAGTCCCGAATAGGTTTGCATCTGCTTTTTAAAAAGCCGATACTCTTTTTTAAGCAGTTTAAAATTTTTGCGTGACGTATCGGTGACATTATCATCCTGCGGCAAAAAAATCGCAAAGCACTGGGCGGCAACGCCGACCTTTGCGAGTCGTTTTAAATCAATATGACCAAAATTTTCGTGCAGAGGATATCTTTTATCCTCCACTAAAAGCATTAAGGTATCACAATGTAAATCAATTATTCTCATACATATATAATATGCAAGGCAGGTCGGTTTAATTATGAAAAAAAGAATAGAAAGCATTAAAAATATTTTATCTGACGCTACCGCCGCACTAATAAATTCAGACTCCAACCGCTTTTATTTGTCGGGTATGAAATCGAGCGCAGGCTATATTGTTATAACAAGGCAAAAAGCGGTGCTGCTTATCGATTTTCGTTATTTTGAAAAGGCTAAAAATACAGTTACCGCACTCGAGGTTGTACTGCTTAAAAACACCTTTGAGCAGATAAAGGAAATAATTGGTCAGGCGGATAAGCTGTTTGTTGAGACCGATAGTATGAGTGTCGATAATGCTACACTTTTTGAAGAAAAGCTCGGGGTAGAGGTTTTAAGGGATAAAACCCTTAGTGAAACCATCTCACATATGCGAAGCATTAAAAGTGAAGCCGAAATTGAGAATATAAAAGCGGCACAAAGGCTCACTGACGAAACCTTTTCCTACATTTTGCCGAGGATAGAGACGGGCAGAACGGAAAAGGAAATTATGCTCGATATGGAATTTTTTATGCGTAAAAACGGTAGCGAGGGTGTGTCGTTTGATTTTATTGTGGTGTCGGGTAAAAACTCGTCACTGCCCCACGGCGTGCCAACCGATAAAAAAATAGAAAAAGGCGATTTTATTACAATGGACTTTGGCGCCGTCATAAACGGCTACCGCAGTGATATGACGCGAACGGTGGCGGTTGGAAGCGTTACTGACGAGCAGAAAAAAGTCTACAACACTGTATTAGCGGCGCAAGAATCGGCAATTAAGGCGGCATGTGCGGGTAAAAAGTGTGTCGATATTGATAAAATTGCACGTGATATTATCGAAAAGGATTATAGCGGCTGCTTTGGCCATGGCCTTGGTCACAGTGTGGGAATTGATATACACGAGTCGCCGTCCTTTAACACAAGGGATAATACGATACTTTGTCCCGGTATGGTGCTGACGGTCGAACCCGGCATTTATATCGAAAATAAATTCGGCGTCAGAATTGAGGATATGATAATAATAACCGATGACGGCAATATTGATATTACAAAGAGTTCTAAAGACTTAATTATATTATAGGTGTTGCAAAATTATCATCGGTTACAAGTTCATAAAGCTGCTTTGTAAGGTCAAACTCTTGCTCGTGTAATATATACATCGCGAAATCGCGTACGTAATCAAGGTCATATTGTTTTGTAAGATTGTCGTATTTATCGGCGTTCACTAACTGTCGCATATAGGTAATAGCCGAAATATTTTGCGATAAATATTGCAGTTTGTCTATGGTGTCTATTGATATTTTAAACATAATAAGTCCCCTTTAAATATTTTGTGTAACTACATAATATCACTCGTTTGAATGACTGTCAAGCATTTATTTGAATGATTTGATATAATGTGTATAGAAAGGGGCGTGCCCAATATGCACTATACACAAAGATTAAAGAATTTAAGAATAGATAAAGATTTAAAACAAGAAACCGTTGCAAAAATGCTTGATATAACAAAACAACAATACAGTTTATATGAAACGGGCAGAAGAAAATTACCGATAGATTTGCTTTTTGAATTATGCAAATTTTACGGCGTTTCATCCGATTATATACTTGGTTTACCAAAAGGACTTAAACATCCGGAAAGATAAAGAAAGAGCAGATTCAATAGAATCTGCTCTTTTTGTTTATTATTATTCTACAACAATGTTTAAGGTCTCATTTATGTTGAAATCAACCTTAACCTCTGCAAACTTGCCGTCGTAGGTAAACTCTGCGGCTTTGCCGTTTACTGTAACGGTATTCGGCTTATCACAGAATACTTTAAGTGTAAACTCACCTGTGTAATCGGGCTGATATGCGGCATTTTGAGCGGCTATATCAATCTTAATTGCGCCGTCGTTTACAGCTTTAAAGGAAATTATGTTGTTTATATCCTTCTGATAGTCGAAGTTGTTACCCTCATCATTGTACCAGTCGAAAGAGGTTTCCTTGCTGTCGGGATAAATTTCAACCGTTAAGCGTGAGAAGTCAAGCTTTGCTACGCGTGCAACCTCGTTAACCTGCGGGATAATAGCACCCTTCTTGATAAACAGCGGTAAAACGTCAATTGTTGCGGTGTAGGGGATATACTTGCCGCCTTCATAGATTTCCTTTGTATTAAAGTCAATCCACTCGCCTTCGGGCAAATAAATTTTACGTGTTGCGGTTCCTTCCTCATTGCCTGCCTTTTCATAAATAGGTGCAATCATAAATGCGGGGCCAAAGCCGTACTGATAATCTGCACTATAGGTGTTTTGGTTGGTCGGTGCAAAGAAGAATAGCGGATACATAAACGGAACACCCGTTTTATGTGAAGTGTAGGCACAGCTATAAATATAGGGTAATAATTTATAACGAAGCTTAATGAAGTCGCCTGTGATTTTAAGACCACGGTCGGTCCAAGCCCAAGGCTCAGTCTTTTTGCCGTGTGCACGCGCAAGGGGTGAGAGAACACCCCATTGATACGAACGGATGAAAAGCTCTTCGTCGGTTTCGGGCTGGAATGCGAAGCCGCCAACGTCCTGCGACCAGAACGAAACGCCGCAAAGACCTGCACCCTGACCACCCTTGATTAGTACCTGCATACCGCCGAAGGTTGCCAATTGGTCGCCACCCCAGGTAATGGGATAACGTCCGCTACCCGTAAAGCCTGTACGTTGCCAGGTAACAGGGCGTTCATCGGGCTTTGTCTGCTTTGCAATGGTTTGAACTGCCTTAGCGTGCATAATGGGGTAAACGTTGTGCATTTCCTTAGCGCTGATACCGGCATTAGTAAACATACGCTCGGGCACCTCAAAGGTATCGCCGCCGTCAAGCTTAAAGCCTGCAACACCTTCGTTCAGGAAGCCCGACAGACCGTTGTTAAGCCACTCCTTAGTTGTGGGGGAATCAAAGTCTAAAAGACCGCTTCCCTTACCAACCCAGTTGTGCGAGCGCAGGAAGTTACCATCCTTATCAACCATAAACATACCGTTTTTCTTACCGATGTTTATAATTTCGGAATCGGGCACTGCAAAGGGACAAGTCCAAAGGATTTGGTGCATATCATTGTCGTCTATTAGCTTTAGGTATTCGTTATGATTTGGGAAGGTTTCGTCAGACCAAATCAGGTCTGAACGGTTCTTGGCATAGGCGGGGTCAAAGCAGAAAACGTCAACAGGGATATTTTCTTCATTATATCTGTTAAGTGCGTATGTAGCATTTTCACGACTTTTACAAATGTTAAAGCCTGCCTGCCAGAAGCCGAATGCCCACTTGGGAGGCATGGGGGAGCGACCGATAATGCCCGTAAAGGATGAAACGATATCCTGCGGTGCGGGACCGTCTATAAAGAACAAGTCGATTATGTTCGAATAGGTATAAAGAAGTGCGGCATCGGGTATAGAACAACCCATATCAAAAATGCTGTGGAATGCACTGTTAAGATATAGACCATAACCCTTGGTGCTTATGTAGAAGGGTGTATAAACGTCGCAACGCCAAAAGTCGTGACGCACCCAAATATCCTCAATGGTGCCACGCTTGTCAAGGTGGGGATGTCCGTTTTCGTTAATGCCGAAAATATGCTCGTCATTTTCGAGCTTTACCGAAATACCGCCAAGCTCAGCGCAAGCCATAGGCTCATCGTTTTGAACAAATAGCGGCTTGCCGTCTTTATCAAGCACCTCAATCTTAAAGGGGTTAAGGTAAACGATAAGTGTGTTTTTACCTACCTTGTAGCTTACAAAATCACTGTTTTGTTCTATAACAACAGTTTTATCTGATTTAAGGGTCATTTGGAGGCAATATTCGTCTGCAAGCTGTTTTGCATCGGCAGGGTATTTAAGACGGAAAACACCATTCTCAAAAAAGTTAAGACGTGCAGTAGTGCCGTTTGAAAGCTTAAATTCGGCAAAATCGTCACTGTTTTTAACGTCGGTAACGCTGGGTAACGCGTTGGGCACAGAAATTTCAATTTCTTCGGGCAACGAAGCGATTTCCGAAACGTATGCGTCGTCGGTTGTAAGCACACCGCGAATACCCATTTCGGCACCCTCGGTAATAACAACAAAGAGGTGATTTTCACCCGATTTAAACTCCTTTTTGGGAATTAAAAATCTAACGTACTCCTCTGATGAGTAGGTTTTGCTGACGAGTTTATAGTTTATGTAAAACTCAATCTTAATAATGTGATACTGATAACCAAAGTCAACCTGCAATAAATTTCCGTCGGAATTTAAAATTTCATCCGATAAATCAAAATTCGCGCGGTAACAGCTGATACCATCGCGCTCAACAATAGTTACACCATCGGTGAGTTTTAGGTTTTTACCGTAGGATTTTACGATTTTTTTCTCTGCTTGGTTAAGATTATGGTGCGCCTGCACCCAGTTTAGCTTCATAAAAGCAGCTCCTTAATAATTACTATAATAATTACCTCGTGTGATAGTAGTATACCTTAATACCCCCATAAAATCAAGCAATAAATGGAAAAAACATAAAAAAAGCACACATCGAACGATGTGTGCTTTTTAATGCCATGTTAGTATAAAACGTAAACCTCAATATTTCTTCGTCCAAAGGCACGGCATTGGGCCTCGGTTTCAAAGAATAAATCAAAGTTGGTAGGTCTTGTCTTTAAAAATCCACCGGTATCGGCGGCAACGGCATAACCGTAAATGTATTTACCGTCGGATGATTTAATGAAGAACTTTGTGCCAAAGGGGAAAATATTTGTGTTTACCGCTACGTATCCCGGTTGCGGTTTAACGCCCGAGGCACAGTTGTGACCTGTGTAGGTGTAAGCAGTAGCCTGAACGGTTACGTGCTTTTTGTATTCCACGGGGACACCGTTTTTATCAAGTCTGATATCGGTCTTGGGCTTTAAGGTTGAAATGCAGTCAAGGGCATCATAAGTTGTACCATACTTCATACCAACAGTAACAACCTCATCGACAGCCTTTTTCAAAACCTTTTCCTTAACGATGCTTCTTTTACTCTCAACACCATTGATAAGCTTGGTAACACAGGTAACCTCTTTTATACCATTTTTACCCGACTTAACGGTGGTGGATGCCAAATTTTTAGAATATTTAGTTTTAATACCGTAGGGGATTTCCTCTTCAAAGGTGTTGGTTACGTACTCGATATCAAGGATATCAATATATTCGGTATCAACAATTGTGCTTAATGGGTCAAGGTTAACACTGTCGTGCTCGTCAATACGGAAGCCCGAAAGACCGATAGCATCGCTGACGGTTTGACCCGTGTGTGCAAAAACGGTTACCGTTTCGTTACCCATAGTAACGTATACGGGAATATCGTTTTCGGCAGTAATGTTTACCCTACGACTCATACTAACTGCCTCGTCGTCTGCCGTAGATGAAAATACGTTATAGGTAATAGGCTTCATATCTACGGGGCGGGTTGCGAGGCTGTAAAGGACATGCTCGCCGTTTGCATCATAAACTGTGGCGGCGTTTACCGAAACGCCAACAAAGGTAATGACGCAGGCCGAAAGCACAGCCAATACCGAAACACAAAATCTGCGTTTCGTAATAAGCTCAGTCATAAAAGACTTAATTTTGCTAAACATAAAAACTCCTTTATTTCTGTAACCCTTACACATTAAAAAGTATTTGAATAAGGGCGACTTATTTCCGGGACAGAGCGTGAAATAATAGCAATTTTTCACGACCTTTGGCATTATACATACCAAATATCCAAATGTCAACCTTTTCTAAAAGGCTGAAATTGTGCAGTTTGCACAACTAATTACTAAAAAACGTAAAAGTTACAGGTTTGTAACAATTAAATTACGATAAAAATGGCAAAAAATGTAATTTTCTTTTGTGAAAAAGCCGAAAATAGGCATTTTATGTGCATAAAGGTCGTATTTTACACAAAATAAACCCGCTTTTTACTCTTTAAGTATTGGTTACAAATTTGAAACCTAATCAAAAAAATTCAAAAATCGGTTTACAACGTATAAATAATGTGATATTATAATGGGGATATATGAAATGCGGCAAAATATACAATATATTGTATATAGGCTCCTTTGTGGTAACCGATTATGGTGTCGCATTATTTTTGCAGAGGTATTAAGATGAAGCAAAAAGCTCTACTTATGGATGCTGCCGCAGTCTCGCGAGTGCTTAAACGTATTTCGCACGAGATTTTAGAGCGAAACGGCGGCTGCGACAATATATGTATTATAGGTGTCAAGCGCCGTGGCGTGCCGCTGGCAGAGAGCATCGCTAATAATATATATGATATAGAGGGCAAGAAAATACCTGTTGGCAGCGTTGATATTACGTTGTATAGGGATGACCTCACCGAAATATCGGAAGAAGCGGTATTTTCGGGTAGCGAAATTGATTTTTTGGTTGAGGGTAAAAACGTTATCTTGGTTGACGACGTACTCTTTACGGGCAGAACGGTCAGAGCCGCTATGGAGGCCCTTATTAAACAGGGCAGACCCAAGTCGGTACAGCTTGCAGTACTTATAGACCGAGGACACCGAGAGCTGCCTATACGCGGCGACTACGTCGGCAAAAACGTGCCAACTTCAAAAAATGAGTATATATCGGTTAAACTCCCGCCCATTGACGATGAGTTATCGGTAAGCCTTAGCGAAAAGTAGGTTAATTCGGGGGCAGCCTCGTTTTAATATATAATAAATTTTTTGCAAAAAGCAAAAGAATATGGGGGAAAGAAAAATGCAAATGATTTATGGCGTAAAAGATAAGCCAAAATTCTCGCAAACCATCATCTTCGCAATTCAACAGTTACTTGCAATTATGGCTGCAACAATAGCAGTTCCTGCAATTGTTGGTAACGACATGACCGCTTCAGCGGCTCTCTTCGGTGCAGGCGTAGGTACACTTACGTATCAACTGTTCACAAAGTTTAAGAGCCCTGTTTTCCTTGGTTCATCCTTCGCTTTCATCGGACCGATGTTGGCAGCTTTCGCAGGTGCGAATGCAGTAGGTTACTTAGGCTATTTAGGTCTTATTATTGGTGCTGTTTGCGCAGGCCTTGTTTATGTGGTTATCGCTATCATCGTTAAATTTGTTGGCGTTAATTGGATTGACAAGATTATGCCCGCCGCAGTTATCGGACCGACAGTTGCTCTTATCGGTCTATCACTCGCAGGCGCTGCTATTAACGACGTGTTCTCATACGGCGAAAAGGTAACTTTTGGTGTATCAAGTTACTTTGTTATGAAACCTAATATTTGGTTTTCTTTAATTTGTGCTTTAGTTACACTTATAGTAGTTGTTATTTGCTCTGTATACGGTAAGAAAATGGTAAATCTCATTCCCTTTATCATCGGTATACTCGCAGGTTATGCAGTAGCTCTTATCTTTACCCTTATCGGCATTAAGACCAATAATCCTGATATGGTAATTATCGATTTTAAACCTTTTTATGATCTTGCTAAAAATGGTGTTGTTAGCGTTTCTACCTTCGTTTCGGTTCCTAAGTTCTCTTTCTTAGAAGCTGCTAAGGGTCTTGGTGGTTTTAAATGGTCATACGTAGCTTCTGTAGCTATCGCATACGTTCCGGTTGCTTTTGTTGTATTCGCTGAACATCTTGCTGACCACAAGAACCTTTCATCTATTATTGAATCGGATCTTACTAAGGATCCCGGCCTCCACAGAACACTTCTTGGTGATGGTGTAGGTTCAATGCTTGGCGCTTTCTTTGGTGGTTGTCCCAATACTACCTATGGCGAATCTGTAGGTTGCGTAGCTATCACCAAAAACGCTTCAATCGTTACCATCGTAACAACTGCAATCCTTGCAATAGTTGTTTCATTTGTTTCACCTTTCGTTGCGTTTCTTGATTCTATTCCCGGATGTGTAATGGGTGGCGTATGTATCACACTTTACGGTTTTATCGCTGTTTCAGGTCTTAAAATGATTCAGAAGGTTAACTTTGAAGATAACAGAAATGTTTTCACTGCTTCGGTTATTCTTATTACCGGTATAGGCGGTATGGCTCTTGCTATTAGTGAAGTATATATTACAAATATCGCTTGTGCTTTAATTCTTGGTATCCTTACAAACGTTATGCTTTCAGGCAAAAAGAAAAAAGAAGAAGAATAATTTTAAACACAAATAAATTAAGCTCCGAATGTAAAAATTCGGAGCTTTTTTTATATTAAATCAAAGATTTCGTTTATATTATCTACAATGTGTGTTGCGCCCGCGTTTTCGAGTTCCTCGCGGCTACCGTAGCCGTAGGTGACACCTATTGAGTCCATTTTAAAGCATTTGGCGCCCTCAATATCATATTTTCGGTCGCCAATCATTACACAGCGCGACATATCACGAATCCTAAGTTTATTTATGGCATATTCCATAACCTGCGGCTTTTCCGAGCGCTTTTCGTCAAAGGTAGCGCCGCAAACCAAATCAAAGTATTTAAATAAATCGAAGTGCTTTAAAATAATTAGTGCAAATTCCTCGGGCTTGGAGGTTGCAAGAATTATCTTTTTGCCCGACTGCTTTATTTTTTCAAGCAAGGCTACGGTGCCATCGTAGACCTCGTTTTCAAAAAGGCCCTTGACCCTAAAATTTTCGCGGTAGTATTCCACGGCCGCGAGAGCATCCCTCTCGCTAAAGCCGTAGTAATTCATAAAACCGTCTTTAAGGGGCGGACCAATAAACTTATAAAGCTCACGTCGGTCGTTAACCTCAATATTAAATTTTTTAAGGGCATACATAACCGAATTTGTTATACCAATAACGGGGTCGGTCAGGGTGCCGTCCAAATCGAAAAATATATAATCGTACATATAAAACCTCATTGACTTTTTTTACATTATAAACCATAAAAAACAAGAAGGCAATATCTTGTTATTTTTATTAAAAAATAGTATAATGGTAAAAGTAAAGGGGGAATAGCATTGGCAAAGGTTATGGTTGCCTTGAGCGGCGGTGTAGATTCGTCTGTGGCGGCGGCGCTACTGTTAGAGCAAGGCTACGACGTCTGCGGCGGCACACTTATATTGCACAAATGCGGCGAGGCTGACGCAGTAAAGGCAAAAAGCGTTTGCGATAAGCTTGGCATTAAACATTACGTTTTTGATGAACGTGAACTATTTGCCGAAAAGGTAATTAAGCATTTTGCCGAGTCATACGATTATGGTTTTACCCCCAACCCTTGTATTGAGTGCAATAAGCACCTAAAATTCGGCAGACTGTTAGAGCACGCTCTTTCACTCGGTTGTGATTACATTGCAACGGGACACTATTCGAGCATTGCTAAGATAAACGGACGTTATGCGGTGTGTCGACCGCATGATCGTAAAAAAGACCAAACCTACGTTTTGTGGCAGCTGTCACAAAAGCAGTTATCCCATATACTTATGCCGCTCAGCAATTACACAAAGGATGAGGTTCGCGGTATTGCCGAGCGATACGGCTTTGTGTCGGCTAATGCTAAAGAGAGTCAGGATATCTGCTTTGTGCCCGATAATGACTATGCCGCTTTTTTACAAGAATTTAATAATAAACCGTTTACGCAGGGCGAATACGTTGATAACGCAGGCAAAACACTTGGTACACACAGCGGTCATCAGTGCTATACCGTTGGGCAGAGAAAGGGACTCGGCATTGCACTCGGCAAGCCGCAGTTCGTAATAAGTAAGGATGCCGCAACCAATAAGGTTGTGCTCGGTGACGAGGCTCTGCTTTTCAAAACCATGGTTTATATTAAGGATATAAATTTAATGGCGGTCGACAGTTTAGATAAACCGTTAAAGTGCACCGCAAAATGCAGATATTCGGCAAAGGATGACGAATGTGTTGTATATAAGACGGGTGAAAATGAGGCGGTTATTGAATTTAAAAACGCTCAACGCGCCCCGTCCCCCGGTCAGTCGGCAGTATTTTATAATGGTAACGTAGTGCTTGGCGGCGGAATAATTTTAAAGGGTGAATAAGATGGATATAGAAAAGATAATAAAAAATCTTGAAAAAAACAATATGAAGGGCTACTTTGTAAAAAGCAGCGATGAGGCAAGGGAATTGGTTGCCGAGCTTCTTAAAAAGGGTGATACTATTTCCTGTGGCGGCTCGGTTACACTTGCCGACACGGGAATTGATAAACTAATGCGAAGCGGCGATTATAACTTCCTTGACCGCTCGGTAGCGGGACTAACGGCAGAGCAGATAGACGAAATTTATGCCAAAACCTTTATGGCCGACGCCTATCTTTGCTCGGCAAATGCGGTAACCGAAAATGGCGAGCTTGTAAACGTTGACGGCAGGTCAAACAGAGTTGCCGCAATAGTTTACGGACCTAAAAGTGTAATTTGCGTGGTGGGTGTCAACAAAATAGTTCCCGATGTTAAGGCGGGCTTTAAAAGGGTTAAGGAGATTGCCGCACCGCTTAACGCCAAAAGGCTCGGTTGCAACACACCCTGCGCCAAAACGGGCAAATGTATTGCGCTTGACGGCGATATAGCCGATGGCTGCCAAAGCAGCGCGCGTATATGTGCGAGCTACGTAGTGAGTGGCAGACAACGCGTAAAGGACCGCATCAAAGTAATTATTGTAGACGAAAAACTTGGTTATTAAAGGACAAACACCTCACATACATTAAAGTATGTGAGGTGTTTTTATATGAAAAAAGCAATCTGTCTTATATTATGTATATGTCTTTTGGTGCTACCCGTTTCGGCGGCGGGTAGCACCGAAGCGGCAGAAAACAAGGGCAACACAGTTGTTGGTGCACCCGAGGTAAAGGCAAAGTCGTGTATTTTGATGGAGGTCGAGACAGGGCAAATACTCTTTGAAAATAATGCCGACGAGCGTTTGGCGCCTGCGTCCATCACCAAGGTTATGTCGCTTTTGCTTGTTATGGAGGCATTAGAGAGGGGCGATATAAAGCTCGATACCATCATTACCGCGAGCGAGCATGCCTGCAGTATGGGTGGGTCACAAATCTGGCTTGAACCGGGCGAGCAAATGTCGGTTGACGAACTTTTAAAGGCGACCGTAATTGCCTCTGCCAACGATGCAACGGTGGCACTCGGCGAGCAGCTCGCAGGTAGTGAGGAGGGCTTTGTGGCTCTGATGAACAAGCGCGCAAAGGAACTCGGGATGAACAACACCAATTTTATCAACTGTACAGGTCTTGATGCTGAGGGGCATTTAACCACTGCACACGACGTTGCGGTTATGTCGGCGGCGCTCATTCGACACGAGCTAATTAAAAAATACTCAACCGTGTGGATGGACTCGCTTAGAAACGGTGAAAGCGAGCTTACCAATACAAATAAATTGGTGCGCTTTTATGAAGGCTGTACGGGACTAAAAACGGGTACTACCTCGACGGCGGGCTACTGTCTCTCGGCTACTGCCAAGCGTGACGGCATGGAGTTAGTTGCCGTTGTTATGGACGGACAGACGAGTAACGACCGCTTTGAAGGCGCCAAAAAGCTCCTTAATTTCGGCTTCGCCAATTTTGGCTTTACAAAGCTTAATGCAGATTTAGGCAACAAAACTCATATTAAGGTAGGCAAGGGCGTTGCACCCCAAATTCCCATAAGTGCCGAGGGCAGTTTTAATATTTTACTGCCCAAAACGGCAAAGGGGGAGATGAAGCAACAAATATCTCTGCCCGACTCTATCACAGCACCGATTAAAAAGGGCGACACAGTCGGCAAGGTAACACTAAGCGTCGACGGCGAGCAGATAGGAGTTATAAATATTAAGGCAGAGGAGGGGTGCGACAGGCTTAATATCACCCATACCTTCGTCTGGTTGCTGAAAGCACTCTTTTATTTGTAAAAAATGCCAAAAAAACTTACCAAAAACACATAATTTCTATTGCAACTTGTTTCATTTTGTAGTAAAATATATATAAGTTAAGAACACAGTTGTTTTTAACTTCAGCAAATTGGAGGAATGTTAAAGTGGCTTTAAAGTTTAATTCAAGCTATGCAAAAGATTTTTTGCGTGAAAACGATATTATCGGTCTTGAGGGACAGGTTAAGTTGGCAAGCGATTTGGTCGACGCTAAAACAGGTCTCGGCAACGACTTTTTAGGTTGGGTTACTCTACCTACCGATTATGATAAAGAGGAATTCGCCCGCATTAAAAAGGCGGCTGAAAAGATAAAGAGCGATACCGACGTTTTGGTTGTTATCGGTATCGGCGGCTCATACCTTGGCGCACGTGCCGCAATTGAGTTTTTAAAGGGTAATTATTATAACGATTTAAACGACGGTACACCCGATATCTACTTTGCAGGTAACAGCATAAGCGGTTCGGCTTTATCCGATTTACTTAAAATTTGCGAAAACAAGCGTGTTTCGGTAAATATAATTTCAAAGTCAGGCACAACAACCGAGCCGGCAATCGCCTTCCGCGTTTTCAGAAAATTACTTGAAGAGCGTTATGGCGAGGAAGAGGCAGCAAAGCGTATCTACTGTACAACCGATAAGGCTCGCGGCACCTTAAAGCAATTAGCTGATGCTAAGGGTTACGAGTGCTTTGTAGTGCCGGATGACGTTGGCGGTCGTTTCTCGGTTCTCACCGCAGTTGGTCTTTTACCCATTGCAGCAGCAGGTGCCGATATTGATAAACTAATGGCAGGTGCAGCAGCTGCAGCTAAGGATTACTCGGTAGCCGATATCGAGAATAACGATTGCTATAAGTATGCAGCTCTCAGAAATGCTATGTACCGCAAGGGCAAGGCTATTGAATTGCTCGTTAGCTACGAGCCCCGCTTTACCTTAATGGCAGAGTGGTGGAAGCAGCTTTATGGCGAGAGCGAAGGCAAGGATAACAAGGGCCTTTTCCCCGCATCTGTTGTTTTCTCTACCGACCTTCACTCTATGGGTCAGTACGTACAGGACGGCGCACGTATACTCTTTGAAACGGTTGTTACAATAGGCGACTGCGGCAGTGACGTTATTATCGAAAAGGAAGATAACGACGGCGACGGACTTAACTTCTTGGAAGGCAAGCCGATGGCATTTGTTAATTCAAAGGCATTCGAGGGTACAGTTCTTGCCCATACCGACGGCGGTGTGCCCAACTTCGTAATTGAGGTTGACAAGGCAGACGAGGAAAACCTCGGCAGACTTATTTACTTCTTCGAAAAGGCTTGTGCAATTTCGGGATATATGCTGGGTGTTAATCCCTTCGACCAACCCGGTGTTGAAAGCTACAAGAAGAATATGTTTGCTCTACTTGGCAAGCCAGGTTTTGAGGCGCAAAAGGCAGAGCTCGAGGCAAGACTCGGCAGATAATAAAAAAATTACCGCTTATGCGGTGTAAATAAAAGGAGTTGGCAAATATGATTAAACTTATCGTAGGCAAAAAAGGTTCGGGCAAAACAAAGAAGCTTATTGACCTGGTAAACGAAACAACGCTAACCAGCAAGGGCAACGTTGTTTGCATCGAAAAGGGCGACACTCTTACCTTCAGCATCAGTCATAAGGCACGCCTTATTGATATTGAAGCGTACGGTGTAAGCGGCTACGGCGAATATTACGGTATGCTTAGCGGCATCAACGCAGGCAACCACGATGTAACCGATATATTCGGTGATGCTACTCTCAGAATTGGTACAAGAGATTATGAGGAACTCGCAGACTTCCTTGACAGAGTTTCGGCTCTCTCTGAGGAAAGCCATGTAAACTTCATCTTTACAGTTTCGTGCGATGAGGCAGAACTTCCCGCTCACATTTGGGAAATTGCCGAAAAAATCTAAAAAACTTAAGGCTTATGGGTGGCATAAAAAGTGCCACCCATATTTTATTTTAAATATTAAAAAAGAACTTGACAAAAAATAGTTGCACATATATAATATACTTTGTGACAATTGGGGTGATATTGTGATTTTGGATTTAAAAAAAGCTTTTATAACCAACGATTATGTTGCCCCGGTTGAATATGAGTTGGACCTTCAGGATATCGAATATTCGGGTGTGTTTCCACTAAAACAGCCGATTTCGGTTAAGGGTGAGGTTGCCAACAGTGCCGGTGTTGTTACATTAAGTATACATTATTCGGTTCGATACGAGGCGCCGTGTGACCGCTGTGGCAGAGATGCTGTGGAGGAAATAGGTGTTGATATTACTCACGTCCTTGCTACCAGCATTGAAAATGAGGATAATGATGATATCGTTCTCGTTCCCGAGATGGAGCTTGACTTGGACGAGCTTTGCCGCAATGATGTATTGCTTCATATCCCGATGAAGCATTTATGCAAAGAGGACTGCAAGGGTTTGTGTTCTATTTGCGGAAAAAATCTTAATGATGGTGAATGCGGCTGTGGTGAAAAACAAATTGACCCACGCTTGCAGGCATTGGCAGATTTATTAAAATAACAAAAAATTTATTACACTATTTTTAAGGAGGCGTACAAAATGGCAGTACCGAAGAGAAAAACCTCTAAAGCCAGACGCGACAAGAGAAGAAATAATCTTTGGAAGATAAGTGCTCCTACACTTGTTAAGTGTTCACGTTGCGGCGAATACAAAAGACCTCACAGAGTATGTGCTTCTTGCGGATTCTATGGTGACCGTGAAGTAATTAAGGTTGAGGACTAATTTTATAGTTAATTAAAAGGGGTAGAGGGGGAGCAATTCCTCCTCTATTTTTTTAAAAAAGGGGGGTAGTTTAATGTCTGTTATAGTAAAGGAAGTTTTAAAGGGCTCACCTGCTGCAAAGGCGGGTATTAAAAGCGGCGATACACTTGTATCTATAAATGGTAATGATATAATGGACGTGCTCGACTACCGCTTTTATCAGATGCAAGAAAAACTTGTTTTGTCCTTTATAAATAAGAGGGGCAAAATTAAAGTAAGACGTGTAAAAAAGCGTGAAAATGCCGAACTCGGTATGAATTTTGATACCTATTTAATGGATAAGCAGCATTCCTGCCTTAATAAATGTATCTTCTGCTTTATCGACCAGTTGCCGAAGGGTATGCGCGAAAGCCTTTATTTTAAGGATGATGACTCGCGCCTTTCCTTTTTGTTTGGCAACTACGTTACACTCACCAATCTTACCGAGCACGAGATTGACAGAATAATAAAAATGCATATCTCTCCCGTTAATATTTCGGTGCACACCACAAATCCCGAGCTTCGCGTGCGTATGATGAAAAACAAAAATGCAGGTGCGGTTTTGTCGGTTATTGACCGATTTAATGAAGCAGGCATTGCTATGAACTGTCAGTTGGTGGTATGTCCCGGCTTTAACGATGGAAAAGAATTAGAGCGAAGCCTTAATGACCTTACGAATAAGGAAAACGTTAAGTGCATAGCGGTAGTGCCCGTCGGCATTACGGGTCACCGCGAGGGTCTCGAAAAACTGACGCCCTTTGATAAGCAAGGGGCAATAGCCACAATAGATTTAATTGATAAATTTGGGTTAGCGTGTTTAGAAAAATACGGCGAGCGCAGAGCCTTTGCGGCCGATGAGCTTTATTTATTGGCAGGCAGACAAATACCTGAGGCCGATTATTACGAGGACTTTTTACAGCTTGAGAACGGCGTCGGTCTTTGGGCGCTCTTAAAAGACGAGGTTTATAGGTGTCTCGATACCTGTGATAAGTCAAAAATAAACAGAAAAATCAGCATCGCAACGGGCGAAGCAGCGTATCCTTTAATTAAGGAATTAGTCACCGCTGTACAACAGAAGTTTAGCGGCATTGAATGTGACGTATATCAGGTTAAAAATGAGTTTTTTGGCGGACAGATAAACGTGTCGGGTCTTGTTACGGGCGGCGATATTATAAAGCAGTTAAAAAACAAAAATCTCGGCACACATTTACTTATTCCCGATAGTATGTTAAGATATGAAAATGATAGGTTTTTAGATGACGTCACTATTGACGAGTTAAGTAAAGAATTAAACGTAGAGTTAGTTATTGTAAAAAATAGCGGCGAGGACTTTGTTGGCGCCGTTACAGGAATAAATTAAGGGGGTAAAAATATGGCAAAACCGGTTGTTGCTATTGTGGGTAGACCAAACGTTGGTAAATCCACCCTTTTTAACAAGTTAATAGGACAGCGCCTTTCTATTGTTGATGACACCCCCGGTGTTACTCGCGACCGAATTTACGGCGAGGCCGAGTGGGCAGGCCGTAAATTTATGCTTATTGATACAGGCGGTATTGAGCCTAAAACCGATGATATTATACTTAAAAGCATGCGCTCACAAGCACAGCTTGCCATTGATATGGCAAATGTAATTGTCTTTGTTACCGACCTTAGAAGCGGCGTGACTGCTTCTGACAGCGAGGTGGCGGCAATGCTTTTAAAGAGTGGTAAACCCATTGTGCTTTGTGTAAACAAGTGCGATAAAATCGGCGAGCCGCCGCTCGAAATATACGAGTTTTATAATTTAGGTCTTGGCGACCCGATAGGCGTTTCGTCGGTGCATGGTCACGGTACAGGCGACCTTTTGGAAGAGGTGTTTAAGCACCTACCCGACGAAAATGATGATGAGGAAGAAAGCGACGTTGTAAACGTTGCCGTAATTGGTAAGCCTAATGCGGGTAAATCCTCGCTTATAAACTATCTCTCGGGTGAGGAACGTTCAATCGTATCGGATATTGCGGGCACAACGCGTGACGCTATTGATACCTTGGTTGAAACCGAGCAGGGCAAGTTTAACTTTATTGATACTGCGGGTCTTAGACGTAAAAGCAAGGTAGAGGACGATATTGAGAAATATAGCGTTTTACGTGCAAAAATGGCGATTGAGCGCAGTGACGTTTGCGTTATTATGCTTGACGGTGTTGACGGCTTTACCGAGCAGGACTCTAAGGTTGCAGGACTCGCTCTCGAGCAGGGCAAGGCGTGTATTATTGCCGTAAACAAGTGGGATATTGTCGATAAGGACGGCAAAACAATGGATGCCTACCGCAAAAATCTTATGAAGGATTTTTCCTTTATGTCCTATGCGCCCATAATTTTTATTTCAGCAAAAACGGGTCAAAGGGTTGAAAGACTGTTTGAACTTATAAAATATGTCCATACTCAAAATACAATGCGTATTTCTACGGGTATGCTCAACGATATTTTGGCCGATGCCACAGCGCGTGTTCAACCGCCGAGCGATAAGGGCAAACGCCTTAAAATTTATTATATGACTCAGGCGTCCACCAAACCGCCAACCTTCGTTTGCTTCTGCAACAGGGCAGAGTTGTTCCATTTTTCATATCAAAGATATTTAGAAAATCAAATACGCTCAACCTTCGGTCTCGAGGGTACACCTGTAAGATTTGTTATTCGTGAAAGAGGAGATAAATAAGCATGGAATTTCTATGGGCTTTTCTTACGGTAGTGCTCGCCTATATGATAGGCAGTATTAACTTTGCAATTATATTTACAAATGCCTTTGTTCATCGTGACGTGCGCGACTATGGCAGCGGCAATGCCGGTATGACCAACGTTTTGCGTGTTGTCGGCAAAAAGGCCGGTATACTCACCTTTATTTGCGACGCTCTTAAAGGACTTGTCGCATGCTTAGTTGGTAGATTGGTTTTCGCTTACCTATTAAGCACTACGGGTAACGAGATATTCAACCCCGTATACGGCGCATATATTTGCGGTGTTGCGGTAATGCTCGGCCACGTTTTCCCGCTGTTTTTCGGTTTTAAAGGTGGCAAGGGTGTTGCTGTAAGTGTTGGTATATTTTTAATTTGCAACCCCATAGCTATTATTTCGGGTCTTGCAACCTTTGGTATTTTATTGCTTACTACCCGTATAATTTCAATAAGCTCACTTTCTGCTACTGTTATCGTTGTTTCTTTTTCGATGATTTTCTATTTTCACACGGCTGAATTCTGGCCGCAGGCTATCGGCGCCTTTATAATGGGTGCTATTGTATTCTTAAAGCACGCTGAAAATATTGGCAGACTCATTCGCGGCGAGGAGAAAAAGCTCGCCGTTAAAAAGGAAGACTGATTATGGCAAAAATAACGGTGCTTGGTGCAGGCGGTTGGGGCATAGCCTTAGCCCTTGCGGCAAACAAAAATAATAATGAGGTGTCCATTTGGTCACCTATGAATTTAGGACTCGATATATTACTCGAAAAGCGCACTAACGAGCGACTTTTAAAGGATATATACATCCCCGAGGATATAGTTTTAACCGATGATATAAATGTCTGCGAGGGTAACGATATTACGGTTATTGCCGTTCCGTCGGGCGCGGTAAGAGAGGTCGCAGGTAAGCTGTCGGCAGTAAAGAATGCAGGCGTTATTGTAAACGTAGCAAAGGGCTTCGAAAAGGATACGCTTAAATTGTTGTCCGACGTAATAAAAGAGGAGTTACCGAACAACCCCTTGGTTGTACTGACGGGCCCCTCACACGCCGAGGAGGTTGCACGCGATATACCAACCTCAATTGTTGCGGCATCGTGTGATGAAGCGGCGGCAGTGCTTGTGCAACGAGCATTTTCAAATGAAAATATGCGTGTATACACCAACAGCGACGTTGTTGGTGCCGAAATTGGCGGTGCGCTTAAAAACGTCATCGCAATTTGTGTCGGCTTTTGCAACGGACTCGGTCTAGGCGATAACACCAAGGCGGCGCTAATTACAAGGGGACTTGCCGAGATGGCACGACTCGGTACGGCTATGGGTGGCGAGCGGCACACCTTTGCAGGACTCACAGGTATTGGCGACTTGGTTGTAACCTGCATGTCGCAGCATAGCCGAAATAATCGCTTTGGCACACTCGTCGGTGGCGGCAAACCCGTAGACATTGCCTTAAAAGAGGTAGGCACGGTTGAGGGCTATTATGCGGCAGAAAACGCTTATAAGTTATCTAAGCGGTATAATACCGAAATGCCCATAATCGAGCAGTGCTATATGGTGCTGTACGAGGGCAAAGCCCCACTCGACACCGTAAAAGACCTAATGAACCGACCAATAACCATAGAAAGATAAAAACGCTTGGGGATTGTATGATAGTATTTGATAAACTTTGGAAAACGATGCAAGATAAAGGTGTGACAACCTATCAATTAAGAGAGAAAAGTGGCATCGACAGTAAAACGGTAAGACGCTTAAAAGCAAATGAGAATATTGAAACCAAAACACTTGATAAGTTGTGCCATGCACTGAATTGCAAATTGGAAGATATTGCAGAATTTATTGAAGAATAAAAAACGCTTGAAGGATAACACCTTCAAGCGTTTTTGTTTATTTAGTCTTCAATTTTACCATAAATATGGTCGGCAACGTAAAGTCCCATTGCGCCGCTTTGCGATAGTCCTCTCGTAATACCGCTACCGTCACCGATAAGGTAAACACCGTCCATAATTTCAAAATTACCATTGTGTACAGGCTTAATTGAGTAGTATTTATTTTCACAGCCGTAAAGCAACGTATCGTCGTTAGCACAACCGGGAGCCACCTTATCGAGTGCATAAATGGTCTCGATAATATTGGTAAGCGCTCTGTAAGGCATAACTATTGAAAGGTCACCTGCAAAGGCTTTAAGTGTCGGGATTACGCTATTGGCGGATAGTCGGTGGTCGTTGGTACGACGACCTCTGATTAAGTCACCAAAGCGCTGAACAATGATATTGCCTTCACCCGCAAAGTTCATATTGCGCGCAATGTTTATTGCATATTCGGTCGGCTTTGTGAAGTCGCCCGCAAAGTGAATTGAGGAAAGAATTGCAAAGTTGCAGTTATCGGTCTTTTTCTCGGGCTCAGCGAATGAGTGACCGTTGGCGGTAATAACACCCTGATTATTTTCTGCCGATACAAGACCACCTTGGTTGAAGCAGAACATACGGGTTCTGTCCTCAAAGGTCTTGGTGCGGTAAAGAATTTTCGGCTCATAAATCTTGCTTGAAAACTCTCTCCACACAGCGTCCTTCATCTCAACACGAACACCGATATCAACCGAGTTAGCACCGATTTGTATACCAAACTTGTTGCAGAAATTGGTTACAAACTCTGCACCGCCGCGACCTGTTGCAATAATAATCTTGTCGGCGGTAATAATCTCGGTTTCGCCCTTTGAAATGGTATGTATTTCGTAACCGCCGTCAACCTTTTCAATATCGGTACAGTCGGTAAGGCTTGTTAATACTACGCCGTTATCGCGTAACCACTCGATAAGATGCATCATGGTTGCATAGTTTTTATCGGTGCCGAGGTGGCGTACGTTCATATCAAGAAGTCGCAGGTTGTTTTGTAAGCATTTAAGCTTAAGGTCCTCGTTGGAAAGATATAGCTCGGGATAATCGTCAGAAAAATCTCTTAAAATATCATCAACGGCATTGATGTATTTCATTGCCGTATTTTCGCCAAGCTCGTCACCCATGGTGCCACCGTAGGCAGTACCAAGGTTGAATTTACCGTCAGAGAATGCACCTGCACCTGCGTAACCACTGGTGATTGAGCAGATTTTGCAGTGTATACACTTTTTGTTATGACCTGCGGGGCAATTACGCTTATCAAGTGTAAAGCCCTTTTCGATTATTATAATATTAGCGTCAGCATTGTTCTTTTTAGCCTGATAAGCTGCCATAAGACCGCCAATACCGCCGCCGATAATCGCAATATCGTATTTCATAATAAAACCTCCGTATTTTTGCAACAGAAAACGGTGCACTCCTAAAAGGGAATACACCGTTTATACTGTTGTTTTAAAATTTACTGTCACCCTAAATAACTAGATAGCTCTGGTAACCTTTCCTGAACGTAAACAACGGGTGCAGGCATTTATACGACACGGTGTACCGTTGATAATAGCCTTAACTCTTTTAACGTTAGGCTGCCAGGTTCTGTTAGAACGTCTGTGTGAGTGAGAAACTTTAATTCCGAAAGCGATTTGCTTGTTGCAGATATCACATTTTGCCATAGGTCTGCACCTCCTTTAGTCACATTAGCAACAACTATAATAACAGAAAAATAAGCATAATGCAAGAGTTTTTTTAAAATTTTCAAAAATTACCTGTTAAAAGGTTGAAAATATTCACCTAAATGTTATAATTACATAGACTTGAGGTGTTTATATTATGGTAAAAGCAGTTTTATTTGATTTAGACGGTACTATCGCCAATACGTTAAAGGATTTAGCCGATGCTTCTAATTTTGCGCTCGATTTTTACGGCTTTCCAACGCACGAAACCGAAAAATATCGCTATTTTGTAGGCAGGGGAATACCTAACCTTATTAAAAATATTGTGCCAAGCGAAAAGGGTGACGAGCAGACACTTAAACGCGTTATGGCGAAATTTTTTGAATATTACAACGTGCACTATGCCGATAATACCTGCGTTTATAGCGGTGTGCCTGAGCTTTTCGAGACACTTCAAAAAATGGGCATTAAATTTGCCGTTGTTACCAACAAGGCGCATTCGGCGGCTATAGAGGTTGTTAAACGCTTATATGGCGATATTATTAGCGTCGTTATCGGTCAGAGTGACGCGTATCCTATAAAGCCCGCACCCGAGATGCCCACTGCGGCGGCCAAGCAGCTCGGTGTACAAACTACCGACTGTCTTTTTGTCGGTGATTCGGGCGTTGACTGTCAAACGGGTGTCAACTGCGGAGCGGTCAGCGTCGGCGTTTCGTGGGGCTTTAGAGAAAAGGATGAGCTTTGGAGCAGCGGCGCTAAATACATAGTGGATACCCCTGAAGAAATTATTGATATTATAAAGAGACTAAACAATGACTAAAAATTATAATTACACACGTGTTTGCTGTTATATAGGTTACTTCGTTCAGGCAATTATAAATAACTTTTTGCCGTTACTTTTCGTTACCTTTAATACGGGTTATGGAATTTCTTTAGAGCGACTTGGTACACTTATAGTAATAAATTTTTGCACGCAAATAGCGGTTGACATTATTTCGGTAAAGATTATCGATACTGTTGGGTATAAAAACACCGCTTTGCTCGCACACGTCTTGGCGGCAACGGGACTTACGCTTTTAGCAATTTTGCCAAGGGTTATGGATAACACCTATTTGGCAATAATTATATCGGTTCTTTTTTATGCCTTCGGCAGCGGACTGATAGAGGTTATTATAAGCCCTATAATCGAATATCTGCCGTCGTCAGGCAAGGCGGCAAGCATGAGCCTTTTACACTCCTTTTATTGTTGGGGTCAGCTCGTCACTGTTTTATTAACAACCGTTTTGTTTTTGGCAATAGGCATTAAAAATTGGAGCTATATTTCGCTAATTTGGGCAACAGTACCCTTTATAAATCTGTTTCTGTTTATAAAGGCGCCAATAGTCGTGCCCGAGAGCGAAAGGGAGCACAAACGAAACAAGGATATTTTCAAAGAGGCTGATTTTTATATAATGCTTCTTGTTATGCTTTGCGCAGGCGCATCCGAGCTTGCGGTTTCACAATGGGCATCGGCATTTGCCGAGACGGCGCTGCATTTAGACAAAGCGGCGGGCGACCTTTTAGGACCCTGTGCCTTTGCGCTCTTTATGGGTACGGGACGTGTCATCTACGGTGTAATTGGTGAAAAGATAAATATTAAATTGGCAATGCTTTTTTGTGCGGTGCTATGCTTTGTAAGCTATATCGTTATAGCCCTGTCACCGAGCGCTATGGTGTCGCTCATATTCTGCGCCATCTGCGGCTTTTCGGTAAGCGTTATGTGGCCGGGTACTCTCAGTATGTCGGCGGCGCGCTTTGTTACGGGCGGCGCGCTTATGTTTGGACTTTTAGCGGCGTTTGGCGACCTCGGTTGCTCGGCAGGTCCGTGGGTAACCGGTATTATTGCCGATAAATTCGGTTTAAATAAGGGCTTTTTGCTGTCGGCAATATTCCCACTTTTTATGATTTTTGTAATAATCTACCTTATTAAAAAAGATTCTATTGCCAAAACGCGTTAAATGTATTAAAATAGATATGTATATATTATTTTAAGGGGTGTTTTGCTTTGAAGAGAGAAACATATCTTAATTGGGATGAATATTTTATGGGTATTGCGCTTTTATCATCACAGCGCAGTAAGGACCCCTCAACACAGGTTGGTGCCTGTATTGTAAATGATGAGAATAAGATTATGTCGGTAGGCTACAACGGTATGCCGAGATTTTGCAGTGACGACGAGTTCCCGTGGGATAACGTCGGTGCGGCGCTCGATACCAAGTACGTCTACGTTTGCCATGCCGAGCTTAACGCCATTTTAAACTATGGCGGCGGTTCGCTTAAAAACTGTAAGGTTTACACCACACTATTTCCTTGTAACGAGTGCGCCAAGGCAATTATTCAAGCAGGCATAAAGGAAGTTATTTACATGTGCGATAAATATGCCGCAACCGATAGCGTAATTGCTTCAAAGAAAATGTTCGACGTCGCTCACGTAAAGTATCGTATGTACGAGCAGACCAAAAACACCGTTGAATTAAAACTGTAAAATAAAAATGCTTGGGTCTCTGACCCAAGCATTTTTTATTATATTAGCGTATAAAGCTCATCCTCGGTGATTATTCTAACCCCTAATTTTTGCGCCTTTGCAAGCTTACTGCCGGCATCCTCGCCGCAAAGCAGAAAATCGGTTTTACCCGAAACGCTGCCCGTAACCTTAGCGCCGAGATTTTGCATTATTTCGGTTAGCTCATCACGTGAGTTTTTAGAAAATTTGCCCGTTATTACAAGCGTTTTATTATAAAACATATTGTCGGTGTCGAATTCCTTTTGCTCGGCTTCCTTGAGCGTTAATATCTCGGTGAGGGCAACAAATTCGTCATAATTTGCCTTTTGGTCAAACCAATTATAAATTTCATCGTTTATAGACTCGCCAAACCCGTCTATTTCGCTGAAATTATAGCGAGAAGCGATTGCCGTGAGGAATTTGTCCTTACTACCCCCGAAAATATCCTCTATGGTTTTAGCAGCATTTTTGCCAAGAAGTGGGATATTAACCGCAACCAAAAGATTTGAAAGCTGTGTGTTCTTAGCATTTTCTATCGCGTCATAAAGATTTTGGTAGGACTTTTCGCCGAAGCCTTCCATCACAACTATTTCGTCCTTGTGGTCTTTAAGGGAGAAAATATCAAGCAGTGAATTTATCCAACCGAATGAAATAAACTTCATAAGCGTCGCTTCGCTCAGTCCCTCAATATTCATAGCCGCCTTGCTTACAAAGTGGGTGTATTTTTTAACCTGTCTGCCGCCGCAGTCACTATTTGTGCAGTAAAGCACCTTAACGGGAATATCACCATTTTCGGTGACCTTTACCTGTGTGGGTGAATTACAAACAGGGCAGAAGTGGGGAAGGTCTAACGTATATCCCTCGCGATTATCATTCTCGGCAGAAATATTTTTTTCAACGTGGGGGATAATCATATTTCTTTTAGAAACCGATATCTTATCGCCCGTCAGCAGTTTTAAATTTTCAATAAAGGTTATATTATGAAGCGAGGCACGCTCAACGTTTGTGTTATCAATCTCAACCGTGTCAAACTCGGCAATAGGGGTTAGCTGACCCGTTCTGGATATATTCCACACAATTTCTCTAAGTGTTGTATCAAAATGCGGGTCACCGAATTTGTAGGCAATACCATCTTTAAAGTGGTGCGAGGTTTTGCCCTGACTTTTGGCAAACTGCACGTTATCAAAGGTGAAAACAATGCCGTCTATGGGGTAACCCTTTTGGTCGGCTACGGCTTTAAGCTTCAATATTTTTTCCTCGGTTGTTTGCACGCTGTCATTATTGTCAAGAATTAGGTGAGGTATAAGCTCAAAACCGAATTCGTTTAATTTTTTAATTCTCGCTAATTTGCTGTCTAATTCATCAAATCCGACAAGCACGTTAAAGGGCACAAAGGATACACCACGGGCCGCACAAATGGCCGAATCCAACTGTCTTACCGAGCCCGAGGCTAAATTTCGTGGAGTTGAGTACTTATCCTCATCATTTTCAATCTGCTCGTTAATTTTTTGGAAGGTGGGTATATCTATAAATGCCTCACCGCTTACCACCAATTTTTCTTTATAGGGTATGGATTTCGGCACGTTTACAAAAACCTTGGCATTGTGGGTGATATCCTCGCCAATTTCACCGTCGCCACGTGTTGCGGCTTCGGTTATTACGCCGTTTTCGTAGGTGATTTTTACGGTAAGTCCGTCAAGCTTTAAGGCAAGGTAACCGTCGTTTTGCAATGCCATATTATATACGTCCTCGGCACTCTTGGTCTTGGCAAGGCTAAGCAGAGGTATGTCGTGGGAAACCTTGTTAAGCTCGCTTAACACCTCATATCCGGGGCGCATGGTGGGTGAATTTTTAAGGACGTAGCCCGTTTCCTTTTCAAGCGCAGATAACTCGTCAAACAGCGCATCATATTCGGCGTCTGACAAGGTGGGATTATTCTTATTATAGTATTCGTCGCAGCACTTATTTAAAAAGGCTACAAGCTCATCTATGCGCGCGTGTTTATCCATAAAAATCACTCCTACATACAGTATACCACACATTTTTAAATATTTAAACTTCCTTTTTTACAAAAAAACTTTTTTTATTCATAAATAGGTGATATAATATAACAAATATGGAAATTTTAGGAAAGGGGCAAAAATTTTGCTTAGTCTTAAAAATATCGTTAAGGAATATTCGGCAGGCGATAACAAGGTTGTAGCGCTTAAAGGTGTTTCGCTCGATTTTAGAAAGAGTGAATTTGTGTCGGTGCTGGGTCAATCGGGTTGCGGCAAAACAACGCTTCTTAATATTATTGGCGGACTCGACCAATACACAAGCGGTGACCTTGTAATTAACGGACGTTCTACCAAAAAATATAAGGATAGAGATTGGGATACCTACCGTAACCATTCAATCGGTTTTGTATTCCAAAGCTATAATCTAATACCGCATCAAACCGTTTTGCAAAACGTTGAGTTAGCGCTTACCCTTTCGGGTGTATCACGCGCCGAAAGAAAGGCTCGTGCCAAGGCGGCGCTCGAAGAGGTAGGACTTGGCGACCAATTAAAAAAGAAGCCTAATGAGATGTCGGGCGGTCAGATGCAGCGTGTTGCCATTGCGCGTGCGCTTGTAAACAACCCCGATATTATACTTGCTGACGAGCCGACGGGTGCGCTTGATACCGAAACAAGCGTTCAGGTAATGGAGATATTAAAGCGTATCTCTAAGGATAGACTTATAATAATGGTTACCCACAACCCCGACCTTGCCAAGCAATATTCTTCGCGTATCATTCGTATGCTTGACGGCAGAATAACCGACGACTCAATGCCGCTTACCGATGCCGAGCGAGCAGAGATGGCAGAGGAGTACGCTAAGCGTAGGGCAAAGGCGAAGTCAAGAAAGAGACGCAGACGTAAAACGAGAAAGCCGACAATGTCGTTTGCAACCTCCTTTATGCTGTCGCTTAAAAACCTTTTCACCAAGAAGGGCAGAACGGCGCTTACAGCCTTTGCGGGCAGTATCGGTATTATCGGCATTGCGCTAATTCTTGCTATTTCCGAGGGTATGACTACCTATATCGACACCGTTCAGGAAAATACCCTGTCGTCATATCCGCTTACCATCGAGGCTACCACAGTTGAACTCACAACCTTAATGGAAACCTTTATGAATATCAGCAGTGAAGGCGTAAAGCACGATAAGGATGCCGTTTATCAAAAATCGGCACTTTACGATATTGTAAATGCCTTTAATAACCTTGAGGAGAGGGAGAACGACCTTAAGTCGTTTAACCAGTATTTGCTTAATAAAAGGGCGGACAAAAATTCACCTTTATCCGAGGCAATCAACGGTATTCAGTATTCTTACGACCTTGATATGCTTGTTTACACCAAGAACGTCGAGGGCAATATAATTCGTTCGGATACCGAGCTTCTACTGCAAGAGCTAATGGCAGAATATATGGGAGTAGATATGTCCTTGATGCAGGGGGCTAATGCAAGCCCAATGATGAGCATGATGATGCCGATGGGCAATATGTCAAGCGGTCTTTGGCAGGAGCTTTTACCGGGCGATAACGGTGCGCCCGTAAATGATTTGCTAATCAATCAGTACGATATGATTTACGGCTCGTGGCCTAACAGCTATGACGAAATAGTGCTAGTTGTGGATGAAAACAATGAGCTTGATGACGTAACGCTATATGCCCTCGGTCTTTTGCCGGAGGAGGATATGGGTGCGCTCGTAAGTGCTGCAACCGACGGCACAACACTTGAGAAAAAAGACCACAAATGGAGCTACAAGGAAATATGCGCGAGAGAGTATAGGACCATCTTAAATTCCGACTGTTATTCGTTTGATGAAAAAACGGGGCTTTACGTTGATTTGCGCGAAACCGATGCAGGTCTTAGATATCTTTATGATAACGCACTAAAGCTCAAGGTTACGGGCATTATTCGTCCTAACGAAGACAGCAATACAACCATGATTACGGGAAGTATATGCTATACAAGTGACCTAACAAAGCATATAATTACCAAATCAAAAGAAAACAAGGTAATTAAGGAGCAGCTTAAAAACGAGCACGTCGACATAATTACGGGTCTGCCCTTTAAGTCAACCACAGGCGAGCTTACCGATAAAGAGAAGAAAAAAGCCTTTACCGATTACGTCGCATCGATGACCGATGCCGAAAAGGCAGAAACCTACGTTAAAATAAGCAGCATACCGCCCAAGTCCTTTGTTGATGAGCAAATAAAGGCGGCAATGCAGGGTATGAAGCGCGCCGATATGGAGCAGACAATTATAACGGCGCTCGAGAGTCAAATGACGGTCGATAAGGCAGAGCTGCAAAAATATATTAAGTCGATGGACGACGACGAGCTTGAGGATATCTTCACCGAAATGCTTACCGAACAGATTAAAATGCAGTATGCCGCACAGGTGTCGGCAGGGCTCGCTATGATGAGTGAAGCACAGCTTGTATATGCGCTTGAGGCAGCGTTGCCCGAATATACGCTCGAACAGTATGCCACCTATTATGACGAAATTGTCGAGTTTTCCGACTCAACCTATGAGGATAACCTCAAAAAAATGGGCTATATCGACCTCGAAATGCCCGCGAGCATGAACATTTATGCGTCATCCTTTGAAAACAAGGACGTAATAACCGATGCTATTGCCGAGTATAATAAGGGCGTAGACGAGGTCAAGCAGATTAAGTATACCGACTATATCGGCATAATGATGTCGTCGATTACAACCATTATTAACGCAATAACCTACGTGCTTATTGCCTTCGTTGCAATATCGCTTGTTGTATCGTCAATTATGATAGGCGTAATTACTCTCATTTCGGTACAGGAAAGAACCAAGGAAATCGGTATTTTGCGTTCAATCGGTGCGTCAAAGCGCGACGTATCAAGTATGTTCAATGCCGAAACCATGATAGTCGGCTTCGCGTCGGGTCTGCTTGGCATAGTTGTTACCTACCTGCTTTGCATACCCATAAACTTGATTTTACACTCACTGACAGGAATAGAAAATCTTAATGCAATTTTACCCGTTGGCGCCGCAGTTATACTTGTTTTAATCAGCGTTGCACTAACGCTCTTCTCGGGATTGATACCGTCAAGAAGTGCCGCTAAAAAGGACCCCGTTGTAGCGCTGAGAAGTGAATGATTTAATATTAAAAAACGTCCGAATTTTCGGGCGTTTTTTGTTGCAAATATATATGGTTTATGGTAGAATAATCGGAAAGGAGGCAATAAAATGAATAAGGTTGAAAAATTTATTGTTGAAACTTGGAAGGATACCGTTATTGAACAACGTGAGGACGAGGATACCCTTTTAGGACTTCCGTATCCCTTCACCTGTCCGACGGTTAATTCTACTTTCCGTGAGATGTATTATTGGGACACCTATTTTACCAATAAAGGTCTTATTTTAAGCGGTCAGGCCGCACAAGCAAAAAACAACGTGGACGATATGTTTTATCTCGTAAACAAGTACGGCTTTATGCCTAACGGCAACCGCACCTATTATCTTGCGAATTCGCAAGAGCCGTTTTTGTCACACATGGTAATGGATATCTACAAATATTATAAAGACCCCGTATGGCTAAGAAATGCTTATGCTATGCTTAAAAAGGAATATAATTTCTGGCAGACCCAACGTATGACCGAGAGCGGTCTCAACCGTTATTATGGCATACCGGTGGCCGAGAGTGAATTTGAGCGACTTTATAAATTGGTAGAACACCGTCTAAAGGACGTATCAATCGTTTATGGCGATAAGGCAGACGATGTAAGATTTGTTGCTCACTGTGCATGTGCTGAGGGTGAGAGCGGATGGGACTGCACACCCAGAATGATGGGCAGAAAGATTTTGTGCAATGCAGTTGACTGTAATGCAAATCTTTACGAGTATGAAAAGAATTTTGCTTTTATTTGCCGCGAGCTCGGTCTTGATGACGAGGTTGACGAGTGGGAGGCAAAGGCCGAGACAAGAGCCGAAAAAATGCGTGAGCTTATGTGGAACGGCGAATGCTTTAATGATTATGATTACGACCGCAAAGAGAAGGCAACGCTTGCTTCAACCGCAGTATTTTATCCGCTTGCTTCAAAGCTTTGCAGCAAGGCTGAGGCAGAAAGCATTGTCAAGAACGTTTTGCCCAAAATCGAATGCGAATTTGGTATGGCAACCTGCGAAAAGAATGATACGGGTATAGAGTTCCAGTGGGATTACCCGAACGGTTGGCCCTGTCAGCAGTATCAGGTGGTGCGTGGCCTTTATAATTACGGCTATGAGCAGGACGCAAAGCGTATTGCCAAGAAGTACGTTGACCTTGTTGAGAGAATTTTTGACGAAACGGGATATCTTTGGGAAAAGTATAACGTTGAAGAGGGCAGCGTAAAGGTTAAAAACGAGTACGATATGCCTGCTATGATGGGCTGGTCAGCAGGTACATATATGGCATTTAAGAAATATCTTGATAGCGGTATATTAGATTAAAAACATTCAAAATGGGCAGAATGAGAGTAGTCATTCTGCCCATTTTTTATGAAGAAAAAAGGTCAATTTTCTGTTATATTAGGGAATACTTAAATATTGCGTTTTTATTATGTCAATGGTATAGTGAATTTGGTGGGATGTTCGCCACCTGAAAGGAGAAAAACTATGTTGTCCACAGAAGAAATAATGCAATTACTGCAGAGCCTTATATGGTTGCTTGCAGGTGTAGGTGTTTTTATTGTTGGAATGAATTTTATGAGCGAAGCCCTCGAAAAGAGTGCCGGCGAAGGAATGAAAAGAATGCTCGGCCGAATTAGCAACAACCGATTTTCGGGTGTTGGTATAGGCGCGGGTGTTACGGCTATTATTCAAAGCTCTTCGGCAACCAGCGTTATGGTTATCGGTCTTGTTAATGCGGGCGTTATGACGCTTATGCAGGCAACACCAATTATTATGGGCGCCAATATCGGTACAACTATTACAGGCGTTTTGGTGGCGCTTAAAAACGATTATTTCGATATGCTTATGTATCTTTTGGCTTTCGCAGGCGTAATGATGGGCTTCTTTAAAAAGGAAAAGATAAAAATAGCAGGTCTTTTATGTTGCGGTCTTGGTCTTATTTTCGTAGGACTTAACGTAATGAGCAGTGAACAGGCATTTGGAAATCCCTTAGTTGAATCAATGTTTCAGGGTATTTTCAGTGTTATAGATTTTCCGTTGTTGCTTATATTTGTAGGTGCGATTTTCACCGCTTTAATTCAAAGTTCTTCGGCGGCAACAGGTGTTGTAATCACAATGGTAGGAACGGGTGTGCTTCCGCTCGACCTCGCACTGTTTATTATATTGGGTGCCAATATCGGTACCTGTGTTACTGCACTTTTAGCATCGGTTGGCGCAAATGCCAATTCCAAGCGTGTCGCCCTTATTCACTTTACCTTTAACGTTATAGGAACGGCTGTATTTACCGCTATTGTATGGCTGTTTAGAGAACCTATGGTTAATATGCTTGTGTCGATGTTCCCAGGCAACGATGCAATGTCACTGCAAATGCGCGTATCGGTATTCCACGTTATTTTCAACGTGACAACAACCTGCTTGTTATTGCCGTTTGTAAAGCAGCTTGTAAATTACTCTTGCAAGGTTATTAAGGATAAAAAGCCCGCAGAAGAAACCTACTCACTTAAATATGTTGATGATAGACTTTTAACCATGCCACACGTAGCGCTTATGCAGGTTAAAAAAGAAATGGATTATATGTTTAGCAAGGTTGAAAGAAACATAGCCCTTTCTTTTGATACAATGGCAACCGAGAATGTTGAAAACAGGAAAGAAATTTATGAAAATGAGGCGATTATCGATTTTACAAACGGTGCGCTTACTAAATTCCTTATCAAACTGTCGGCAGAGGTTGAGCAAAGTGATGAGCAGATAATCGGTTCATACTTCCACGTGCTAAACGACCTTGAGCGTATAGGTGACCACGCCGAAAACTTCTTTGAAATTGGTGAAGCAATGCTTTCTAAAAAGATAGTGTTTTCCCCGAAGGCAAAGGGTGATATTAAGCAAATGCGCGATAAAATTATACGTATGATTGAAATCTCAAAAGACGCCTTTGAAAATGCTAATAAGGCCGACCTTTCGGAGCTGGCAAGATTAGAGGATGAAACCGATAAACTCAAAAAAGAATTTACTGCAAGTCATTTTGCACGACTGGCTGAGGGTGACTGCAGTATGGAAGTAAGTCCTTACTATTCATCGGCTATTGCAGGTCTTGAGCGTGTCGCAGATCATCTTGTAAATATAGGTTACAGTATAATGAATCCAATTGGTTCTCAAAAGGAAATGTAATCTTAATGCTACAAAAAAATGGACGGATAGATTTACCTATCCGTCCATTTTTTATTATTGATTTAGGTTTAGTCATCAATTGATTTATCGGTGGCTTTTTCGTATATTGCAATAACCTCATCACTCGGTTTCTTGGTGAGGAGTGTAACAACAACGGCGGCGATAAGACCTGCGATAAAGCCGGGCACAATTTCGTAAACGCCGGTTGATGCAAGGAATACAAACCAAACGATATCAACTACGGCACCTGCAAGAATACCTGCAACGGCACCTGCGTAGTTAAAGCGCTTCCAGAAGAGTGAAAGGATAATAACAGGACCGAATGCGGCGCCAAATAGACCCCAAGCACTTTCAACCAAAGCCATAATACTGCCTGCCCAAGAATCGGGATTATCAAGACCCGTTCTTGCAATAAAGAAAGCGACGAGGGCTACGATAACAACAACTAAACGGCCAACCCAAAGCATTTCCTTATCACCGGCCTTATTTTTGCGAATAATGGGCTGGTAGATATCGCTTGTGAAGGATGATGAAGCAACGAGCAACTGCGAGTCGGCGGTTGACATTGCGGCGGCAATAATTGCCGAGAGTAGAAGACCAACAATAAATGACGGGAAAATCATTCTAACAATTTCAACAAAGATTTTCTCTTTACCGCCATTGTCAGCAAGCAACATTCGTGCTAATGAATTGTCACCCAATACAAACGTACGACCAAGAATTGCGATTGCAATAGCGGCGCCAAGGGACAAAACAACCCAAATAATAGCAACGGTTGCAGATTTTTTAATCATAGATGACTTCTTGATAGCCATAAAGCGAACGAGGATGTGAGGCATACCGAAGTAGCCGAGACCCCAACCAAGACCCGTAACGATATCCTGCCACGGTACGGTAAAGGGATTTGTTGAGAATGCGGTTACACCATCGGCGAAGGCACCGTTGTAAACGGGATTGAATGAGCCAACCTGAGTCATAACAATCGGCACAGCCAAAACGGCTACAAGCATTAAGATGCCCTGGAAGAAGTCGGTCCAACAAACTGCCTTGTAGCCACCCATAAAGGTGTAAAGCAGGATGATGGCGGCAAATATAACCATTGCCAACTGCTGACGTGTCTGGAACCAAGGAATAACGGTTGAAAGAACGGTGGTACCTGCATTAAATGCCGATGCAACGTAAACGGTAAAGCTGATAAGGAAAATTATTGCGCAAATAACCTTAAGAGCAGGGTTGGCCGATGCAAAACGGTTGGTGAGATACTGCGGCATGGTAATTGAATCGTTGGCGGCAGCAGAGAAACGACGAAGTCTGCGAGCAACGAATATCCAGTTAGCGGCGGTACCGAGTGCAAGACCAATACCAATCCAAACCTTGCCCATACCAAAAGCGAAGATTGAACCGGGGAAGCCCATCAAGAGCCAACCACTCATATCTGATGCCTGGGCACTCATTGCGGTAACCCAAGGACCCATGCTGCGACCACCCAAGAAGTAGTCTTTATCGGAGTTCTCCTTTGATTTAAAGAAGAAAACAAAGCCGATAGAAAGCATTGCTAAAAAGTAAATAATGACGGCAAACAACTGCCAATTCATAATTTTCACCCCTAAAAAAATAATATAACAGCAACATTTTAGCATAAATGGGCTAAAAATTCAATAAAAATCGGTATTTTTTGTCTTTTTTTCGCTTAAATTTATTGTGTTTTGCTAATATTTGGATTATAATATTAAATTAGAATATTATGCAAAAGTATACCTAATAGGAGGGCGTATGGAAAAGTATAACCTTTTTAGAGCGGTTTCAGAAGTTTCAGCTGCCGCTAACGAAAAAGAGCTTTTTGAGCGTGAGGGTCTTGCGACCTACAAGCAGGAAGGTATTGTTATAAATAACGACGTAATGCAAAAGCTGTGTGAAAAGGATATAACCGCGCAGGCGCATTTGCTTGACTTTAAAATTCTCGAAAATAATTTTGATATGCCCGAAAGCCCCCTTGCATACTATATGCTTGAGGACAATAATCTTGTGCGCATAGAGTGCGCCGCTATGGGATGTTTAGTTGTATACGAGAGTCTTGATACCGATTATGCCGACGTTACAAGCGCCACAGTTGGTGCCGCTGTATGTAACGCAATAGGAAAAACTAATGCGGACGTTACCGTTAGTGATGATATTTATCCCGACCAAATTATTTGGTCACAAAACATACGTAAATTATATAACGAAAAATACGGCGAGGAAGTGCTCGATAAATTAGCAATGCTTTTTGTTGCGGCAAAGGGCAGCGTGCGTTTCCGCGGTAGATATTATAAGCTTCTCAGTGAGCTTACATACGAAAATCTTTTATTGCCCATTAAAAATGCTGCAAAGGGCGAATTTTGTGCAACGGTTGGCGAGCATAAGGCTACCGCATTGCCGAATAATACAAATATGGCATCCTTTGGTTGCTTTGATAAATTGCTTATAAATGCCAAAAATAACGATATATCTTATTTAACGTTTAAGAGATATAATTCACTTTGCGAACATTTCGGTCTATCAAAGGTGGCCGTTGTTGCGTCGGCGCTAATTGAGGAAAACGGACTTGATAGCATTAAATATGCCTGCGATGCACTCTTTGCAAACGGCATTAAACTCATTTTGATAGAGGAAAACGAAACCAAGGATGCGCTTTATACCGCCAAGTATGAGTATATTAAGAAATATTGCGACTTAACCGCCGCTTATATTTCACAGATGATAGATGGCGCTAAAACTTTGGTGCTCTTTGCTTCATCTACCGGCTTTATTGGTGAAAATTCAGACCATTTTGATAAGGCGTTTGCCGCAGGTATTCAAAGACTTGATAAAAACGGTGTATTCTACGATATTATTGATGAAACACTGTTTAAAAATGCTTTTGTTGACGAGAACCGCAAGCTTACAGTTGGCGATAAGCAGTATGAAAGCGTAATCTTGCTTGATGCCGAAAACGTTTCCTTTACCACCGCCAACAAGCTGCAGGAGCTTTTGGAGCAGCATGTAACGGTAATTACAAGCGGAAAAACGCTACGACTTATAGACGGTGTAAAGAGTGCCAGAGTTGATGAAATTTCCAAAAAGCTCGAAAGGGTAAGACGAATTGAGGATGCCGCGGTTGATAAGCTGTTTGTATTAAGCGATTTCACACCCTGTAAATTTGGTATTTTGCCTGATAAATCGCGTCTTGTAATGCTTAAAAACAGCGATGCTAAAATAAGCTTTACGGGTTCGGGACAAACAGGAGCCGTTTGTGTTTTAGATGCGCGCGAGCGAAAACTCGAAAAGGCTAAGGGCTTTGGCGGTTTATTCGCTAAAAAGGGCTATCCCGTAGACGGTGAGTCACTCATAAGCTTTGGCTCGCAAAGAATTTTGCGCGACAGAGGCAACGCGCAGATTCTCGAAACGGGAGAAATGTTTGATATAAAGTCGTTATCAAACAATATTTTACCCCTTACAAAGTGTGAGGCGGCGGCCAAGGGTAAATTCAAGTACACAGTTTTAAATAACGGATATAAGGGCGACTGCCTACTTTACGTGCCCTCAAACAGCGGCCTTACCGTTAAGGTAAACGGCCGTGTGGCTGAGGGCGAAAACGGTGTGTTTAATATTACAAAACAGCTTAAGGACGGCGCAAACGAAATTGTTGTTTCAGCGTGTGCCGACGCTGTATATTTAATGGGTAATTTTGGTGTATCAACCGACTCCGACGTGGTTTATACTACCGATGGGGATATTTGTGTTGGCGGTGAGTTCTCACTTTGTGAGCGTGCTGACAGGCTTGATATCAACAAAATTCGCGAAAGCGGCTTCTGGTTCTTTGCGGGCAAGATGGAGCTTAGCTGTGACGTTTATATCGACAAGGCGGTGTCGAGCCGATATAAGCTTTCTTTAAGCCGAATGGATGCCGCTTTGGTAGATGTTTCGGTTAACGGCGTGCCGGCGGGTAAAATGGGCTTTTATCCGTATGAAAAGGATATAAGCGACCTGTTGCACGATGGTGAAAACCGAATAAGCTTAACGCTTTATTCAAACCAAAATAAGCCCGAGACAACCAAGGACCAAGACGGCAACTTTATTTTAAGTCCCTTTGGCGTTGGACTTAAACGCAGATACCTGAGCTTTATTGAAATAAACAACGCTTCCAAGATATACAAGGGTTTAGGCGAAGATGTATATGCGCTAAATAAGGTTGATTTAAGTGTGCAAAGGGGAGAATTTGTTGTTATTAGCGGCACTACGGGTGGCGGTAAAACAACCCTTCTTAATTTGATTGGCGGCATAGATATTGCCGACGAGGGCAACGTTGTAGTCGACGGTAAAAACCTTGCCGAAATGAGCAAGCAGCAGCTTAACGACTATGTAAGGGATAGGGTATCCTTTGTGTTACAACGAAATAATCTAATTGGCTCCCTCACCGTTCGCGAGAATGTCGAATTGGCGGCAACGCTTCGTCAAGACTCGGTTAATACCGAAATTGTGCTTAACGCGTTAAGCCTCGGCAAAAAGGCCGATTATATGCCGACACAGTTGTCGGTTGGCGAGCAGCAGTGTGTAGCCGTTGCAAGAGCGATAGCAAAAAATGCCGAGCTTTTGTTGTGTGACGAGCCTACGGCCGCGCTTGATAGTGATATGGCGAAAACGGTTATAGATTTACTTTATGAAACCTGCAAAACGGCAGGCAAAACCATTTTGCTTGTAACGGGTGACGTATATGCTGTCGAAAAGGCAGATAGGGTAGTTAGACTTAAAGACGGTTGTGTTATCGAAAATACAGAAAACAACTAAAGGATTAGTGAAAATGAAAAAGCGTATCGATTTTTTGAAAAGGGACGTTAAGCAGAACAGAAATAAGTTTATTGCTGTTGTGTTAATAACTGCTTTAGCGGTTGGTTTTTTAACCGGCCTTATTTCGATTGCGCCGGATATGGAATATACCGCCGATAAATACTACGATGATAGAGATTTTTGGGACCTTAAAATCAATTCAACTCTCGGCTTCACCGAGGAGGACATTGAGACCATAAAAAATCAAAAATATGTAGAAGAGGCAAGCGGTGTAATTTCGCTGGAGGTCAATTCTTCACTTGATGGTGAGGGCGATTACGCAACACTTTTATATGCGGTTGATTTTGATAACGATATTGCTTCGGGTGAAATGCTGTCATCACCTATTTTAAGTAAGGGCAGTTACCCGATGAACACCACAAGCTGTGTTGTTTTAGAGTCTGCTGCACTTAAAAATGATATAAAAATCGGTGATAAAATTTATCTTAACTCGGGCGGTAATATACTCTCAGAGGTTGCCTTTACGGTTACGGGTATTGCCAATGCTCCCGAATTTGCGTCTACCCAAAAGCAAAGCAGCTTATCGGGCGAAAAGCAAATAGAGATGGTAATGTACGTTTCAAGGCAGGTTTACCCCGCGCAAAGTATATATACCGACGTTTACGTTAAGGTAAAGGGTACAAGCAAGCTAAATGCTTTCTCTCATAAGTATGATGATGCTATAAAAACAGCAAAAACAAAGCTAACGGCATTGTCTAAAGAACGTGAAAAGGTAAGGGATGAGTCTATTACCAGTCAGCACCAAGCACTGCTTGGTCAGGCAACCGATGATTATAAACAGCATGAGGCTGGCATAAGAACTCAGCTTGCTGCACAGAAAAAATATATAAATTCACTTAAAAAGGGTATTGAAAAATCCGAAAAGGATATCAAAAAGCTTGAAGCAAAGCTTGCAACCCAAAAGGCAAATTTAGATATTCAGGCACCCACCATAGAGGCTTTAAAGGCTCTCGGCGATGCGGCGACTGTCGAGCAAAAGGCGACCATTAAAAAATATAACGAGGCGCTTAAAAAATATAATAAAGGCGTTAAAGATTTAGATAAAAAGGTTAACTCGCTTAAGGTCGATAAATCTATCTATGAGCAGGCTAAAAAGAGCTACGACAAAAATCTAAGACAAGCAAATAAAGAGCTTGCCAATGCTCAAAATCAACTCGAAGGCTATAAGGGTCAAGAGCAGGAAAACGGCAAGCAAAGTTGGCTTATAAATGATAGAACAAGCAACGCAAGTTTTATGAGCGTCAAGGCAGATACCGAAAAAATAAGGGCGACCGCCAAAACAATCCCCGTAATTTTTGTTTTAGTAGCAGTAGCGGTAATTTTGTTGCTGATATTCTTTTTTTATTCTCGCCGCCAAAATGAAAACGGCGTTTTAAAGTCACTCGGCTACAGCGATAAGGTAATCGTTAAGAAAAACACGTTGTTCTCGGTGTGGGCGGTTGCAATAGGCTCGCTTATCGGTTTAGTTTTAGGTGTGCTTATTTTGCCCTTGTTGTCATACAAAATCTTTGAAAACATAAATAACTACGGACCTATAAGAATTTTATTTGTGCCGAGTGTTGCGGTTTTCTGTGCCGTAATATTTATCGGTGTTTCATTGGCAGCCTATTATATTTGCCGTTATTTTGCAAAGGGCAAAACAGCGGATTTAATTAAGCAAAACAGTAATCTTTTAACAAGCAAAAAAGCCCCCTTAAAAATAGAGAGTGCTTTAGAGTCGTTAAATCCCACGGCTAAAAGTATGATAATTTACCTTTTAAAAAATAGGGTGCGACTCTGCATTAACGTCTTGGGTGTATTATGCTGCACCGTATTGCTTTTAAGCTCTATTGGGTTAAGAGGCGCCGTACGCAACACAACCGAGCGGCAATTTAATGATATTCAGCATTATGATGCTGAGGTATACGTTAAAACCGACGTTGACCTTGAAAAGAGTGAGTCCTTTAAAAAGGTATTATCAAATAAAAATCAGGTTGCGGCTTCGCTGGGCGTTAGGGGAGAGGGCTTCACCGCCCTTGCAGACAATGCAAAGGTTACGGTTTTGGTTATACCGCAAAAAAGCAAAATAGCCGACTTTGTTACACTTAAATTAAATAATCGTAAAGATATAGAAATAAATAAAAACAGCGTTGTTATAGGTGAGAATTTTGCCAAGGCAAATAATCTAAAATCGGGGGACACTCTAAAGCTCGTTACTCGCTCGGGCGATATTAAGAGCTTTAAGGTTACCGCCGTTTGTGAAAACTACGTTGGCAATACCGTGTATATTTCACCCGACGTTTATAAAAAGGTTATGGGCGCCGACTTTGCCGTTAATCGCTATTTGTTAAAGCTTGCCGAGAATGCTGACAAGCAGGCGCTTGAAGTCGCAGTTAAAAACACAGGCGTTATAGAGGGTGTAACCTATAATGAAGATTTAAAGCTGGATACCGAACTGCTTTTACAGGGCTTTGGCGGCGTTACGCTTTTAGTATCCCTTTGTTGCTTGATAATCAGCATCGTGGTAGCTTGTATGCTCACACATATAAACATCTCGCTTCAAAAGGATAAGCTCGCTTACGACCTATTAAACGGTATTACAAAGCAACACAAAAAAGAGCTTATTGCCGAGGGTATAGTTACTGTCGGCGCAGGCTTATTATTAGGCGCCTTAATTGGTTGGGGTATTACCTTCCTTACTACATCAATGCTTAGCACCGCCGATATTATGTTTATTAAAAACGTAAATATCGCATCCGTTCTAATAGCGGTCGGCTTGGTATTAAATGTTTTGGGTGCGGTAATTTATATTCAGTTATTATTATTTAAAAATTCTTGCATTAAAAAATAAAAGGACCGCCTAAAAGGCGGTCCCTAAACCAAGAAAAACTTATTTTTTGTTGGCCTCGATATACTTAACGAGGTCGCCGATGGTTTTAATGTTTTCAATTTCCTCATCAGGAATTTCAACCTCAAAATCATCCTCAATAGTCATAAGTAGTTCAACTACGTCAAGGCTGTCAGCGCCGAGGTCGGCAGCAATGTCAGACTCCATTGTCATGCTATCTGCTGCAACGTCAAGCTGGTCAGCAAGTATTTCTTTAATTCTTTCGTAAACCATAAATGTTTCCTCCCAAAATTCTTAATTATTGCCAAAAAGTGTGGCAATAATTTCGAGAATATAAAATATCCCCATATAGAATAATATGTGCAAAAGGTTAATTTGTCAACCATTTTATTATTTTTTAAGGAAAGGTGATAGTCAGTGACATCGAGCTACGGCAACAAAGTGCGCATCAAAATATCGGGTGAAAGTCACGGTGACTGCATAGAGGCGTTACTATCGGGTATACCTGCAGGACGCGAAATAGATACCGACTTAATAAACATACAGCTTAAGCGCCGCTCACCGGGGCAGGATGCTACTGCGACCCCTCGCAAGGAGGCGGACGAGCCCAAGATAATTTCGGGCATAAAGGACGGCATTACAACGGGCGAGGACATACATATTGTAATCGAAAACACCAATACGCACTCGTCAGATTACGACGAGCTTAAATTCACTCCTCGACCATCCCATGCCGATTACCCCGCCTTTGTAAAATATAAGGGTGAGGCCGATATGCGAGGCAGCGGTCATTTTTCAGGACGACTCACCGCACCACTCACTGCGGCGGGCGCTATATGTAAGCAGATATTAAAGCAAAAGGGAATTACCATTGGCGGTCACGTTTATAATATAGGTGAGGTTTTCGACGTTGCTTTTGACGGCGTTACGGTGAGTGAAAAACAGCTGGACGATTTATCGTGCAAATATTTTGCGACGGTCTCGGAAGAAGCCAAAAAGGAAATGACCGATTATATTTTAGACGCGTCGCGAGATGGTGATAGTGTTGGCGGCAGTGTTGAAATCGCTGCAATAGGAATGCCCACAGGTATCGGTAACCATATGTTTGGCGGAATTGAAAATATTATATCAACCTTGGTTTACGGTGTGCCTGCCGTTAAGGGTGTTTCGTTTGGCGCTGGCTTTGACTTCGCGTATCTTCGCGGCAGTGAGGCAAACGACCCGTATTATTTCGACGGCGATGCAGTTAAAACGGCAACCAATAATTGCGGTGGTATCGTCGGCGGTATGACAACGGGTATGCCTATAATAGTACGGGCGGCGCTAAAGCCCACCCCGTCAATTTTTAAGGAGCAGAATACGGTTAATTTGCAAACAGGGGAGAATGTACTGCTTAAAATAAAGGGCAGACACGACCCATGCATCGTGCCGCGTGCATTGCCTGCGGTAGAGGCGGCGGTAGCGGTTGCTCTGGTTATGCTTTTAGCAGAGGATAATCAGTTATAACTATTGAAAAAATAAAAAATTTAGAATATAATGATTTTTGGTGATAAAAATGGCAAAGGAAAAATTAGTTAAAGAAATTACATCTATGGAGGATGACTTTGCGAAATGGTACACCGATGTTGTATCAAAGGCAGAGTTAATGGATTATTCCTCGGTTAAGGGTTGTATGATTATCCGTCCCTACGGCTATGCTATTTGGGAGAATATTCAGTCGATTCTCAATTCAAAATTTAAAGCAACGGGTCACGAGAACGTTTATATGCCGATGTTCATCCCCGAAAGCCTACTCGAAAAAGAAAAGGACCATGTCGAAGGCTTTGCACCCGAGGTTGCTTGGGTAACACATGGCGGCAACGAAAAATTAGAGGAGCGCTTCTGCGTTCGTCCAACATCCGAAACACTTTTCTGTGACCACTATAAGGATATTATTCAGTCCTACAGAGATTTACCGAAGTTATATAACCAGTGGTGCAGCGTTGTTCGTTGGGAAAAGACAACTCGTCCCTTCCTTCGTTCGCGTGAATTCTTATGGCAGGAGGGTCACACCGTTCACGCAACAAGCGAGGAGGCACAGCAGGAGACCATTCAAATGCTCAATGTTTATGCCGACTTTGCCGAAAATTACCTTGCAATGCCGGTAGTTAAGGGTGTTAAAACCGAAAAGGAGCGCTTTGCAGGTGCCGAGAACACCTACACAATCGAGGCGCTTATGCACGACGGTAAGGCACTTCAAAGTGCTACCTCTCACTACTTTGGTGATGGCTTTGCAAGAGCCTTCGGTATTCAGTATACCGATAAGGAAAATAAGCTTACCTATCCCTTCCAGACCTCTTGGGGCTGTACAACCCGTCTTATCGGTGCCGTTATTATGACACACGGCGACGATAGCGGCCTTGTTTTACCGCCTGCCATCGCACCTATTCAGTTGGTTGTTATCCCTATTGCAACCCATAAAGCAGGTGTTACCGAAAAGGCAAACGAGGTTTATGATAAGGTTAATAAAATCTGTCGTGCTAAAATCGACCTTGGCGAGCAGTCACCCGGTTGGAAGTTCGCAGAGTATGAGATGAAGGGCGTTCCGCTTCGTCTTGAGTTGGGCCCCAGAGATATCGAAAATAATCAGTGTGTAATCTGCCGCCGTGATAACGGTGAAAAGATTACGGTTTCACTTGATGAGCTTGAAAGCAAAATCCCAGAGCTTTTAAAGGCAGTACACGACGGTATGTATACGAAGGCTCTCGAGCGCAGAAACGAAATGACCTACGATGCACACAATATGGATGAGATGAAGGAAATTGCCGATAATAAGCCCGGCTTTATTCGTGCTATGTGGTGCGGTGAGCGTGAGTGTGAAGATGCACTAAAAGAAAACGTTGGCGTAACCTCAAGATGTATTCCTTTTGGTGAAGAACAGTTGTCAGATAAATGCGTATGCTGTGGCAAACCTGCTAAACATATGCTTTATTGGGGCAAAGCATATTAATATGTTGGAGAAAATATTATGCTCGATATTATAAGACAAAAAGAAGGCTTTATATGCGATATGGACGGCGTTATCTATCACGGTAACGAACTGCTTCCATCGGCTAAAAAATTTGTCAATTGGCTTCAAAAAGAGAATAAGAAGTTCTTGTTTTTAACAAACAGTAGCGAGCGTTCACGCTTTGAATTACGCCAAAAGCTTCTTAGAATGGGTCTTGACGTTAGTGAAGAGCATTTCTATACATCAGCCTTGGCAACAGCCCACTTTTTGGCAAAGCAGTCACCCGGTTGCTCGGTATACTGTATCGGTGAGGCAGGTCTTCACAATGCGCTTTACGAGGCGGGACTCAGTATGAATGACGTTAACCCCGACTACGTTGTAGTGGGTGAAACACAAAATTACAACTACGCCAATATAAGCAAGGCGGTTAAGCTTGTTATGAAGGGCGCCAAGCTTATAGGCACCAATCCCGACCTTACGGGTCCGTCCGAGGGCAACATAATTGTGCCGGCCTGTGCCGCTTTAATTTCACCTATTGAAATTGCGACGGGCAAAAAGGCATACTTCCTCGGCAAACCGAATCCCTTGATGATGCGCACAGGCATTCAGCTGCTCGGTTGCAGTCCTAAAAATGCAGCTGTTATAGGTGACAGAATGGATACCGATATTATTGCAGGCGTTGAGTCGGGCACAAGCACCGTACTTGTGTTGTCGGGTGTTTCCACAAGGGATACCGTAAACGAATTCCCGTATAGACCTACCATTATACTTGACGATGTAGGTTGCATAGCAGAATAAATAAAAGACCGATGATACTCATCGGTCTTTTTATTTTAATATTTCTCACAAAAGAGATATACCGCATTGGTTTCAAAGCCTATTTTTTCAAGCTCTGCATAACCCTTTTCGTTGAATCTAAAGCGTTGTTCGTTAAGACGAATAGCGCCTCGGTTTTTAACCGTTATGTATACGTTGTTGTTCATTTTAGGCAAAAGCTTAAAATCAAATTCCCCGTCCTGCGTTTTAGCGCCCATATCAAGCAGTCGCACGTAGGGGCGGTCAAAGATGTTCTTTTCAATCAAGAAGTTTTCTTGCGGATTTGGTGCCGACCACGATTTAACGCAGGCCGACTGTGTCGGCTTATCACCGAATCCGTAACCCGTCTTGCGTACGAAGTTATATCCAAAATAGGTGTCTATATATTTTTCACCTTCACTTGTTTTTTGAGCAAGAAAATACTCAAATGGATATTCACAGTATTCAAACAAACACGCAGTAGTTCTAAAGTTTTTGTATATGCATGGGTCTTTGTCGGTCATAGAATATTGGGGCGTTACACCCGAGTCGAACTGTTGGTAAAAATAGCAATGCTCAAAAATCATTGTGTCACAACTGTGCCAACAACCTGCACCACCGCCCAAACGGCAACTTCCATCATAAAAACCGCCCGACCAAGCAAAGGTGCAGTATATTGATTTAATATTCGACAGGTAACTTTTGAAAAATCCCATACCGCCGCCGCGCAATTCAAGATTGTGCAGTGTTATATCTTTTTGCCCCGCTTTAATATCAACCACACTGTGTTGGCGGTTTATTTCAATTGACCAGAAAAGGTCGGCGGGGTTGCCATTATCACAATACATATATATACGGTTGTCGGGCTTCTTTTCTGCCAAGTTAGAATTATAATGACAAAAATCAAAATTGGTTTTAAGTTCTGCCATACTCATCTTTTTCTCGGCATAACTTTCGCCAAGATTGAAAACAATAAGACCGATATCCTCGTTAGGAATAGGTTTATCTAATTTCCAAAGGTTAGGAGTTTCGGTTTCAACCCATTCAGCATAGGTAAGACCGTCAAGGGAATAAGATATTTGCGGCTTATAGCCCTCGCCATATGCCGAATAGGTAACACCGTTCTGTGCAACTATTTGACCACGGAAAAAATCACCGCGATTAAATAATACGGCATCGCCTTCTTTAAGGCCGGCAGAACTAACCTTTTCTAAAGTAGCCCATGCAGTTTTTGGGGTTAAGCCATCATTTTTATCATTACCGTCGTTTGACACGTAGTATTTGGTGCCTTTTATTTCAATTTCATCCTCATTATATATAATCATATCTCTGAGGTCGTCGCCAAGTGCATCCACCTTTTTAAGAAAAGCGTCGTCGGCGGTAGAGAAGGTCTTGTATGCACAAAACTCCTCAACACGTTTAATATATTCGCTTTCGCTCATAATATTAGCGGGTTTATTATATTTAATTGTAGGCTTAGTTGCTTTATCGGTATGGGCTACATTATTGCAGCTACATACAAATAAGCACAGGCAAATTAAAAGGGAAATATTTTTTAAAAACGTGTATCTTTTACGCATTTGGGATTTAATCCTTTATATTATATATATCGTATACAAATTATATTTTGTAGGTTTTACCTTTAATAGCGGCGATAAGGAATTTACCAATATCTGTATTGTCAACCGTTTTGCCTTTAAAGATTTCGGTGCCGTAGCCAAGACCGAAAACGCGTACATCGGCATCGGTATGAACGTTAGAGGTCCAACGTACGTCGCTTAATTCGTAGTTATCCTTATTCGGTAGTATAAGACCGCCGTTATCGTGGTCGGAGGTAACTATAAGAACGGTATCGGGATGCTTAAGGCAATATTTGATAGCAACCGCAACCGCCTTATCAAAGGATGCAACCGAGTTTACCTTACCTTTTAGGTTGCCGTCGTGTCCTGCATTGTCTGGGCCGCTGTGCTCAACCATAAGGAAAAAACCCTTGTCGTTTTCAAGACGGCTAAGTGCTGCAGACGTTGCAGTTGCAAGCCTATCGCTGTTTGAGAACACCTGGAAATTATCAAAGCCGAAGAAGGGCTTAGAGAAGGTGGGGTCGCTTGCGATGGCAGATTTAAAGGTATCAACACCAACCGCAAGATTAAAGTGTGACATTTTGCTCGCGTATGACGAGTGGAAGTTGCTGTTGCCAATTGCAACGTCGGGCGCAAATTCAATTAGCGAATTTGCGATTTGGTCGGTGTTATAGCGCGAGGTATTGTGAACCGAAAATCCGGCAGGTGTAGCGCCGCTTAATGGGTCGGTTGTAACGATGCCAACGCGTTTGCCTTGCTCACGGGCAACCTCACTTGCATTTTTTAGTGTAGTGTTTGCACCCAGCATACCGAGATATCCGTTGTGTGTTTTGCTGCCGGTTGCAAGTGCGGTGGCAGAAGCGGCCGAGTCGGTAGCGCCTGCGCTTAACGAATCGGTTACTGCATAGCCGCGATTTGGCAGATAGGTGAAGGATAGACCATATTTAAATTGGTAGGTGCTAAATTTTTTGCAAACCTCAATATCATTTGGTCCCATACCATCAGCAATCATTATGATTACGTTTTTGGGCTTTTTGTAGGTCGTTTTTACAGCCTTTTTCAAATCGGTAGAAGAGAGGAGGCTATTATTGTCCGATACTATCTTGTCAATATCGACCTCATCGTCATCAAATAAGGTGCTGGAAATATTGCTGCTCGAACTGCTGCTGCTCGAGCTACTGCTACTGTCATCACTATCGGTTGAAGCGGCGCTTGAGTTGCTGCTAACGTCACTGTTGCTTATAACACTCGAATTGTTACCGCCTGTGTCGTTGTTTTTACCCTTACAAGCAGAGAAACTGAACACAAGTGCTATACATAATAATAGTGCAAGTATTTTTTTCATCGTAAAATCAACTCCCCAATATAATTACTACCTTAATAATACATTAAATAATATCATTAGTAAAGGGCAAAAAAATTTTTTAAAAAAATCGAAAAAAACACTTGCATTTGTATAAAAAATATGTTATTATACCCAAGTACGCTATGCGTATTGATATGCGATGATGCGGGAGGTGGCTGACCTCGAGTCAGGGAATTTCCGCGGAGTATGTCCGATTTTAAACCGGGCGAAAGAACTTAGAACCGCACAGTGACGGTAACTTGCGAGCCGTAACAGTGCAGCGGCAGTTTATCTGCCGTACCCGGAATTTGCTGTAACCCCAGTAACTCCGGTTTTATAATGTACCGCAAAGAAACACGCGGTATGGTGTAAGTTTTGCCCGCCAACTATTTTAAGGAGGCGACACTCAATGGCAGTAAAAGAAAAGATTCGTATCAGAATCAAGGGTTACGACCACGCACTTGTAGACCAGTCCGCAGATAAGATTGTGGAAACCGCTAAACGTACAGGCGCTCGCGTTTCGGGTCCGGTACCGCTCCCGACCGAGAGAGAGATCGTAACAATCCTTCGCGCTGTTCATAAATATAAGGACAGCCGCGAGCAGTTCGAAACAAGAACTCACAAAAGGCTTATCGACATTCTCAGACCTTCAAACAAAACTGTTGAAGCTCTGACAGGTCTTGAGCTTCCCGCCGGTGTAGAGATTGAAATTAAGCTTTAATCGTAAGCGCACGGTGTGGTCACGTTGGTGAACACCAACCAATAACCAAAGGAGGAAAATAACATGAAAAAGGCAATCGTAGGTAAAAAGCTTGGTATGACTCAGCTTTTTGATGCGAACGGTAACGTTGTTCCCGTAACTGTAATTGAAGCAGGCCCCTGTGTCATTGCTCAGAAGAAGACAGTTGAAAACGACGGCTACGAAGCTATTCAGGTTGGCTACGGCGATATGAAGGCTTCTAAGGTTAACGGTCCTATGAAGGGCCACTTTGCAAAAGGCGATGTAGCTCCTAAAAAGGTTCTTCGCGAATTCCGTCTTGAAGATATCAGCGGTTCGAATGTTGGCGACATTATTAAGGCTGACATATTCGCCGAGGGTGACAGTGTAGACGTTCGCGGCACCTCAAAGGGTAAGGGATATGCCGGCACAATTAAGCGCTGGAATTTCGGTCGTCTTAAAGAATCTCACGGTACAGGTCCTGTACACCGTCACGGTGGTTCACTCGGTGCCTGCTCAAGCCCGTCGAGAGTATTTAAAGGTAAAAAGATGGCAGGTCACTTGGGTAACGAGCGCGTAACCGTTCAGAACTTAAGTGTAGTTAAGGTTGATGCTGAAAACAACATCATTGCAGTAAAGGGTGCAGTACCCGGTCCTAAGGGCGGCATTGTTGTTCTTTTCGATAGCGTCAAAGCTTAAGGGAAGGAGTGTTTTAAATGGCTAATATAGCAGTAGTAGATATGGCCGGCAAGAATGTTGGCGAAATCACTTTAAGCGATGCCGTTTTCGGTATCAAGCCGAATGCAGTTGTTATGCATATGGCAGTTGTAAATTACCTTGCTAACCAGCGTCAGGGCACTCAGTCCACTTTAACCCGTACAGAAGTTTCCGGCGGCGGCAAAAAGCCTTGGAGACAGAAGGGTACAGGTCATGCAAGACAGGGCTCAACAAGAGCACCCCAGTGGAGACACGGTGGTATCGTTCACGCACCGAAGCCGAGAGATTATTCTTACTCTCTCAACAAGAAGGTTCGTAGACTTGCTCTTAAATCTGCTCTTTCTGACAAGGTTATCAACAACTCACTCATCGTTCTTGATGAGCTTAAGTTAGATTCCTACAAAACAAAAACAGTTGCCGATTGCTTAAAGGCTATCGGTGCACAGAAGAAGACACTCATCGTATTGGCTGACAACAACGCTTTCACTGTTAAATCTATCGCCAATATTGCAGGTGCTAAAGCTGCGCAGATTAACACTATCAACACCTACGACATCATCAATGCTGATACATTGGTAATCGTTAAGGATGCTGTAGCTAAATTAGAGGAGGTGTATGCATAATGAAAACCGCACAGGATATCATTATCGCTCCGGTAATTACCGAAAAGAGCATGTCAGGTATAGCTGATAAGAAATACACCTTTAAGGTAGCAAGCGATGCTAACAAAATCGAAATCGCAGCCGCTGTTGAAAAGCTTTTCAAGGTAGAGGTTGCTAAGGTTAACACCATTTCGGTTAGAGGTAAACAGAGACGTATGGGTCGCTACAGCGGCTATACAGCTTCTTGGAAGAAGGCAATCGTAACACTTAAAGCTGATTCTAAGCCTATCGAGTTCTTCGATGGTTTAATGTAATTCTTTAGGTCAACTGTTCGAAATTAAAGTGATTTAATTTCAGGTGACGTATGAAGTCGAGTCACGACTTCGCTAAGCCAAAATAGGAGAGTGAAACAAATGGCTATTAAACATTACAAGCCGACTACCCCCGGTCGCCGTAATATGACAACTATGGATTATTCCGAGTTATCAAAGGTGGCACCTGAGAGAAGTCTGCTTGCGCCGATTAAGAAAAATGCAGGCCGTAACAGTTATGGCCGCATCACCGTTCGTCATAGAGGCGGCGGTAACCGTAGAAAATACAGAATTATCGATTTTAAGAGAAACCGTTTCGGTATCCCCGCAACAGTTATGACTCTTGAATACGACCCCAACCGTTCGGCTTTCATTGCACTTGTGCAGTACACCGACGGTGAGAAGCGTTACATCATCGCACCTGTTGGTTTAAAGGTTGGTGACGTAATCGTAAGCGGCCCCGATGCTGATATTAAGCCGGGTAACGCATTGCCGCTTTCTAACATCCCTGTAGGTACCTTTATTCATAATATTGAGCTTTACCCCGGCAAGGGCGCTCAGCTCGCTCGTTCGGCTGGTAATATGGCTCAGCTTATGGCTAAGGAAAACGGAATGGCACTCTTAAGACTTCCGTCTGGTGAGCTCAGAAACGTTCCTGCAAACTGCATGGCAACCGTAGGTCAGGTAAGTAATCCTGAACACAGCAACATCAACTACGGTAAAGCAGGTCGTAAGCGTCACATGGGTTGGCGTCCTACCGTTCGCGGTTCTGTAATGAACCCCTGCGATCACCCGCACGGTGGTGGTGAGGGTAAATCACCTATCGGACGTCCCGGTCCTGTAACACCTTGGGGCAAACCTGCTCTTGGTTATAAGACCAGAGATAAGAAGAAGGCTTCTGATAAGTTTATTATCAAGCGCCGTTCTAAGTAGTCTACGTAAAGGAGAATAATTATGGGTAGAAGCATTAAAAAAGGTCCTTACGTGCAACCCGTGTTGCTCAAAAGGGTCAGAGAAATGAACGAAGCCGGCGAGAAGAGAGTATTAAAGACCTGGTCACGTTCTTCAACCATATTCCCTGATTTCGTTGGACACACTTTTGCAGTTCACGACGGACGTAAGCACGTTCCGGTATACGTAACTGAGGATATGGTTGGTCATAAACTCGGCGAATTTGCACCCACAAGAACATTTAAGGGTCACGCCGGTTCAAAAACCACAAAATAAGTGGAAGGAGAGTAAACAATGGAAGCAAGAGCTATATTAAAGTACGCTCGTATTTCACCGCGTAAGGTGAAAATCGTTTTGGATCTTATCCGAAACCAAGATGCTGACAAGGCTATGGCTATTCTTAAATTTACTCCCAAGTCCGCTTGTGAGTATTTAGAAAAGCTTTTGGCTTCAGCTATGGCTAATGCCGAAAACAATCATAATATGGATGTTTCAAAGCTCTATGTTGCAGAGTGCTTTGTTTGCCCCGGACCTACTCTTAAGAGAATTCGTCCGAAGGACCATGGCCGTGCACACAGAATCTTAAAGAGAACAAGCCATGTTACAATCGTTCTTAAAGAACGTGAAGACTAATAAGGAGGTTAAATAATATGGGCCAGAAAGTTCATCCACATGGATTCCGTGTTGGCGTAATCAAAAACTGGGATTCCCGTTGGTTCGCCAATGACAATGTCTTCGGAGATACTTTGGTTGAGGATTATAACCTCCGTAAGTACTTGAAGAAAACACTTTATTCTGCAGGCGTTCCGAAGATTGAGATTGAGCGTAATGCTGACAAAATCAGACTTCACATTCACTGCGCTAAGCCGGGTATCGTAATCGGTCGTAACGGTTCTGAAATTGAAAAGTTACGTGCTGCTTGCCAGGCAAAGCTCGGTAAGCCTGTAAACATTAACATCGTTGAAGTTAAGAACCCCGATGTTAACTCAACTCTCGTTGCTGAAAGCGTTGCTGACCAGCTCGAGAAGCGTGTATCTTTCCGCCGCGCTATGAAGATGGCCATCGGCCGTGCAATGAAGTCGGGCGCGAAGGGTATCAAGATTATGGTTTCAGGCCGTCTTGGCGGTGCTGAAATTGCAAGAAGCGAACAGTATCACGAGGGCACCATCCCGCTACAGACACTTCGTGCTGATATCGACTACGGCTTTGCAGAGGCTGCAACAACCTACGGTCGTCTTGGCGTTAAGGTTTGGATTTACAAGGGCGAGGTTCTTCAGGATACAAGAAGCAATCGCAAGGAAGGAGGAGCCCGCTAATGTTATTACCGAAGCGTGTTAAATATCGTAGAGTACAGCGCGGTCGTTTGACCGGTAAAGCTTCAAGAGGTACTACCGTTTCTCACGGCGATTTCGGTCTACAGGCTACTGAGCCGGCGTGGATTACCTCTAACCAGATTGAAGCTGCTCGTATTGCTATGACCCGTTACATCAAACGTGGCGGTAAAGTATGGATTAAAATCTTCCCCGATAAGCCGATTACCGAGAAGCCTGCTGAAACTCGAATGGGTTCAGGTAAAGGTTCACCGGAATATTGGGTAGCAGTTGTTAAACCGGGCAGAGTAATGTTCGAAATCGGTGGAGTTAGCGAGGAATTAGCTCGTGAAGCTATGCGTCTCGCAGCAAACAAACTTCCTATCAAGTGCAAGTTTGTTACTAAGCAAGAAATGGGTGGTGAGCAGTAATGAATGCAAAAGAAATCAGAGAATTATCTTTACCCGAACTTAATGATAAGTTGGCAAAGCTTAAAGAGGAACTCTTCAATCTCCGTTTTCAGCTTGCCATTAACCAGCTCGACAACCCCACACGTATAGGTGCTGTTAAGAAGGATATTGCACGAGTTAAAACTGTAATTCGTGAAATTGAATTAAACGGCGCCAACGTGCAGTAAAGGGAGGTAAGCTAAAATGAGCGAAAGAAACCTTCGTAAGACAAGAGTAGGTAAGGTTGTTAGCAATAAAATGGATAAAACCGTTGTAGTTGCTATTGAAGACAACGTAAAGCACCCGCTCTATAAGAAGATTATCAAAAACACTATTAGACTTAAGGCTCATGATGAGAACAACACCTGTGGTATGGGTGACCGCGTTCTTATTATGGAAACACGTCCTCTTTCAAAAGATAAGAACTGGCGTGTAGTTGAAATCATCGAAAAGGCTAAATAGTTTAAGGAGGAAAACACTGTGATACAACAACAGAGTTACCTCAAGGTTGCTGACAATACCGGTGCTAAAGAAATTATGTGCATCCGCGTTTTAGGAGGCTCCAAAAGGAGGTATGCCAACATTGGCGATGTAATCGTTGCTTCTGTTAAAAAGGCTGCGCCCGGTGGCACAGTTAAGAAGGGCGATGTAGTTAAGGCTGTAGTGGTTCGTTCTGCAAAGGGCCTTCGTCGCAATGACGGCACATACATCAGATTTGACGAAAACGCAGCAGTTATTATCCGTGAGGATAAGAACCCGCGTGGTACTCGTATTTTTGGACCAGTAGCCCGTGAGCTTCGTGACAAAGATTATACAAAAATCTTGTCTCTCGCTCCGGAAGTGCTTTAATGGGAGGTAGAAACAAATGAATAAACTTCACGTTAAAACAGGGGATACTGTAGTACTTCTCACTGGAGACGCTAAGGACCGTGGTAAGACCGGTAAGGTACTTGAGGTTAGTCCGGAAGAAGGTAAGGTTATCGTTGAGGGTCTTAACATCGTTAAGAAGCACGTTAAGCCCCGCAAGGCCGGCGATCCTTCCGGTATAATTGAAACCGAGAGCCCAATCTATGCTTGCAAAGTACAGGTTGTTTGCCCGAAATGTAATAAACCCACCCGCGTAGGTCACAAGATTTACGCTGACGGTAAGAAAGACCGCATGTGCAAAAAGTGCGGCGAAACCTTTTAAGAGATAAGGAGAACATGACATGTCAGTATTGAAGGACGATTACAAACAGAATATCGCTCCTGCATTGATGAAAAAGTACAACTACAAGAGCGTCATGCAAATTCCGAAGCTCGACAAGGTAATCATCAATGTAGGTTGCGGTGAAGCTAAGGATAACACCAAGATGATTGATGCTATCATTAACGACCTCGCAATCATTACAGGCCAGAAGGCTATTCCCTGTAAGGCTAAGAAGTCTGTAGCTAACTTTAAGCTACGTGAGGGTATGGCAATTGGCGCAAAAGTAACTCTTCGCGGAGAAAAGATGTATGAGTTTGTTTACAAGCTCTTCAACGTAGCTCTTCCGAGAGTTCGTGACTTCAGAGGAATTAACCCCAATGCTTTCGACGGCCGCGGCAACTATGCTATGGGCGTTAAGGAACAGCTTATTTTCCCTGAAATTGAGTACGATAAGATTGACAAGGTTCGCGGTATGGACATTATTTTTGTTACAACCGCAACTAACGACGAAGAAGCACGTGAGTTATTAACACTCATGGGCGCTCCGTTTGCGAAGTAAGGAGAAGGAATTATGGCTAAAACATCTATGAAAGTTAAGCAGGCAAGACCCGCTAAGTTTTCAACAAGAGAATATAGCAGATGCAAAATCTGCGGCCGCCCGCATGCTTATCTTCGCAAGTACGGCATCTGCCGTATCTGCTTCAGGGAGTTAGCCTATAAGGGCGAAATTCCCGGCGTAAAGAAGGCAAGCTGGTAAACAGAAAGCTAAAGGAGGTTGACGTCATGCAAATCACCGATACAATCGCTGATATGCTTACACGTATTCGTAATGCATCTGCAGCAAAACATGATTCGGTTGATATACCTGCATCAAACGTAAAAAAGGCTATTGCTCAGATTTTACTTGATGAAGGTTACATTAATGGCTTTCAGGTCATTGAAGACGGAAAGCAGGGCGTAATTCACGTAACATTGAAGTACGGCCCGAACAAGACACAGGTTATTTCCGGAATCCGCAGAGTTTCTAAGCCCGGTCTTCGTATCTACACAAACGTAGAGGATATGCCCAAGGTTATGAAGGGACTCGGTATTGCGATTCTTTCCACCTCTAAGGGAATAATTACAGACAAGCAGGCTCGCCGCGAAAACGTTGGTGGCGAAGTTCTCGCATTCGTTTGGTAAGGAGGTGCTAAGGAATGTCAAGAATAGGAAATAAACCTATCGCAATTCCTGCCGGTGTAGAGGTTAAGTTAAACGGTGCCGAGGTTGCAGTTAAGGGACCTAAGGGTGAGCTTAAGAACACCTTTAATTCTGAAATCGCAATCAAGGTTGAGGGTAACGAGGTTATCGTTACTCGTCCGAGCGATGTAAAAGAGCATCGTTCACTTCACGGCCTCACACGTACCCTTATCGCTAATATGATTCAGGGTGTAACAACAGGTTATTCGAAGGAATTAGAAGTAAACGGTGTTGGTTACCGTGTGGCTAAGCAGGGCAAAGACCTTGTAATGAACCTCGGTTTCTCACATCAGGTAATTATGTCAGAAATCCCCGGCATCACAATCGAAGTTCCCAATCCGAACAAGATTATCATTTCGGGTCCTGACAAACAAATGGTAGGCCAATTTGCAGCCGATGTTCGCTCTAAGCGTCCGCCGGAGCCGTATAAGGGCAAGGGTATTAAGTACGCTAATGAGCATATCCGTCGCAAAGAAGGTAAGGCCGGTAAGGGCGCAAAGAAATAATTAAAGGAGTGTATTTAAAATGGTTAATAAGCCTGATTCAAACAAGGCTCGTATCCGTAGACACGCACGTGTTCGCGGTAAGATTAGCGGTACTGCAGAGTGTCCGCGCCTTGACGTATTCCGCTCCAATAGCAACATTTACGCCCAGCTCATAGACGATGTTAAGGGTGTAACACTTGTTAGCGCTTCTTCAAACGAGAAGGATTTCGGTGAAGATAAGGGCAACAAGGCAGGAGCCCGCAAAGTTGGACAGTTAATTGCTAAACGCGCTGCTGATAAGAATATCACTGAGGTTGTTTTCGACCGCGGTGGCTATATCTATCACGGACGTGTCAAGGAGCTTGCCGAAGGTGCCCGTGAGGGCGGCCTCAAGTTCTAACAAGGAGGAGGAGTACTTTTGGCTACAAAATTTGACATCACAATGATTGACGATCCGAAGGCTTTAAGAGAAAAGGTTGTATCAATTAACCGTGTATCTAAGACAGTTAAGGGCGGACGCATTATGAAGTTCGCTGCACTTGTTGTTGTTGGTAACGGTGAAGGCGTTGTAGGCTTCGGCCTCGGTAAAGCCGGTGAAGTTCCGGAAGCTATCCGCAAGGGTATCGAGGACGCTAAGAAAAATCTTATTAAGGTTTCTCTTAAGGGAACAACCATTCCTCACGAAGTTATCGGTGAATTTGGCGCAGGCCGCGTTCTTATGAAGCCTGCCGCACCCGGTACCGGTGTTATCGCCGGCGGTCCGGTTCGTGCCGTACTTGAAGCAGTTGGTATCTCTGATATCCGTACCAAGACATTGCGTTCTAAGAACCCCTGCAATGTTGTACGCGCTACAGTACAGGGTCTCGCATCACTTAGAAATGCTGACGAGGTTGCGGCTATCCGCGGCAAGTCGGTTAAAGAAATAATCGGTTAAGGAGGAGCAGCACTATGGCTAGAACAAAGAAGGCTGCCGGCCTTAAAATCAAGTTGGTTAAGAGTGTAATTGGTTGCAAAAAGGACCAGATTGCTACTGCTGTTGCATTAGGTCTTAAGAAAACCGGTGACGAAGTTATCCAGCCGGATAATGCTCAAACCAAGGGTAAGATTAACAAAATCATCCACCTCGTAGAGGTAACTGAGGCTTAATGCCTCAATAAATCAGCTATTCAAAATGAATAGTGCTACTAAGCAAGGAGGTGCGAAAAATGAAACTGCATGAACTTACACCCGCTGTTGGTTCTACTAAGGAATCAAAGCGTATAGGCAGAGGTCATGGCTCCGGCAACGGTAAAACTGCCGGAAAGGGTCACAAGGGTCAAAAGGCTCGTGCCGGTCGCGGTATGAGAGCAGGCTTTGAAGGTGGTCAGATGCCGCTTCAAAGACGTATCCCGAAGCGTGGCTTTAATAACATTTTTGCTAAGGAGTCTGTAGCTATCAACGTTGCTGCACTCGAGGCTTTCGAGAACGGTGCTGTTGTTGATGCTGCTGCATTAGCAGAAAAAGGTATAATTGATAACGCTGGTGTTCCGGTTAAGGTTCTCGGTAACGGTAAGTTAACCAAGAAGTTAACCGTTAAGCTTTCCGCTTATTCAAAATCAGCTGCTGAGAAAATTACTGCTGCAGGCGGAAAGGCAGAGGTGAATGAATAATGCTTGAAACTTTAAGAAACGCTTGGAAGGTTCAGGACCTTCGTAAAAAGATTCTTTTCACGTTTTTCATTATTTTGATTTTCCGTATTGGTGCGGTTATTCCGGTTCCTTTTATTGATGTTGCTGCTCTTAAAAGCAGTGTGTCAGGTGCCGAAAATCAGCTTTTCAGTTATCTTTCAATTTTAACAGGTGGTGGACTTGAATACGGTGCTATCTTCGCTATGTCGGTTACCCCGTACATTAACTCGTCCATCATTATGCAGCTGCTCGCTGTTGCTATCCCCGCTCTTGAGCGTTTGTCTAAAGAGGGCGAGGAAGGCCAGAAGAAGATTGCTCAGTACACCCGTTATGCAACCATTATTTTAGGTCTTATTCAGGGTACAGCTTACTTCTTCTATTTAAAGGGCAGCGGCTTCCTCACCGTAGCAGGTGCAGGCGCCCGTTGGTTTGCAGGCTTTGTTATTGTTCTGTGCTTAACCGCAGGCTCGGCACTCGTTATGTGGCTCGGTGAGCAAATCGACGTTAAGGGTATCGGCAACGGTATTTCAATACTGTTGTTCGCAGGTATTATTTCACGTGCTCCGCAGGCTGCGGCAGGCCTTTGGGCTTGGATCAATATGGGCACCGAGGGAATAATCGTTGCTATCGTAACCGTAATCGTTTTCTTACTCATTGTTGCGTTCATCGTTTGGATGACCAATGCCGAAAGAAGAATTCCGGTTATGTATGCAAAGCGCGTTGTTGGTAACAAGATGTACGGCGGTCAAAACTCACATATTCCGATTAAGGTTAATATGTCGGGTGTTATGCCTATCATCTTTGCTTCATCAATCTTGATGATTCCCACAATGATACTTTCATTTATGTCGGATAAAACCACATCATTCGCTAAGATTTTAAATCTTTTCAGCGTTCAAGGCGCTTTCTACGCAGTAATCTATTTCGTAATGATTATCGGTTTTGCGTATTTCTATACGACAATTCAGTTCAATCCTGTTGAAATGGCTAATAACCTACGTAGAAACGGCGGCTCAGTTCCGGGTATTCGTCCCGGCAAGCCCACATCTGATTTTATTCAGAAGATTTTGTCAAGAATTACCTTGATGGGTGCACTCTTCTTGAGTGTAATCGCTATTCTTCCTATCTTCATCGGTATGATTGGTGACGGTAGATATAGCTCAATCTCCATCGGTGGTACTTCGGTACTAATTCTTGTTGGTGTTGCTTTAGACACAGTTCAGAATCTCGAATCACAGATGATGATGCGTCACTACAAGGGCTTCCTTGATTGATAAGGAGTAGGAATATGAAACTAATTCTTCTTGGTGCCCCCGGTGCCGGCAAAGGCACACAGGCTGAAGTTATTTGTGAAAAATTTAATATTCCTGCCATCTCTACCGGCAACATTTTGCGTGAAGCAATTAAGAACGGTACCGAGATGGGCCTTAAAGCAAAATCATACATTGATAACGGAAATCTCGTTCCTGATGAGGTCGTAATCGGCATCATTAAGGACCGCTTAGCCGAGGATGACTGCAAAAACGGCTTCATCCTTGACGGATTTCCCCGCACCATTCCTCAGGCAGAGGCACTTGATAGCATGAACATCGGTATCGACTGTGCTTTATCTATCGAGGTTGCCGATGAAAAGATTATGCAGCGCCTTTCAGGCCGTCGCGTATGTCTTACCTGCGGTGCGACCTATCACGTAGATTACAAAAAACCTGCAAAAGAGGGTATTTGCAATAACTGCGGTGCTGAGCTCGTTCAGCGTAACGACGATAAGCCCGAAACCATTGCCGACCGTTTGGCTGTATATCACAGTCAGACAGAACCCTTAAAGGACTATTACAAAAAAGCAGGTAAGCTCATAACAGTTGAGGGTCAAGAGGAAGTTAAAGATACAACTCGTCTTGTTCTCGCTGCGTTGGAGTTTTAGTTATGATAGTTCTAAAAACCAGCCGAGAGTTAAGTCTTATGAAAGAGGCTTGCAGAATATCGGCAGGAGCATTAAAGGTTATTGAACAGGCGGTGGAGCCCGGCATAACGACCGGTGAGCTCGATAGGATAGCCGAGAAATACATTTTAAGTCAAGGTGCAAAACCTAACTTTAAAGGTTATCACGGTTATCCCGCAACAGCCTGTATATCAATAAACAACGAGGTAATTCATGGCATACCGTCTGTAAAACGCAAAATCAATGCCGGCGACATAGTCAGTGTTGATTTAGGCGCCACAATTAACGGATATCACGGCGATAATGCCGCCACTTTTGCCGTAGGTGATATTAGCACCGAGGCAAAGCGGCTGATAGACACGACCCGTGAGAGCCTTTACGAAGGCATCAAGATGGCTCGTGCAGGCGGCAGAATTGGTGATATCAGTTATGCGATACAGTCGTATGTAGAAGCTCGTGGTTTTTCCGTGGTTCGCGATTTTGTGGGACACGGAATCGGCACAGCGCTTCACGAAGCGCCCGAGGTTCCAAACTTTGGCACATCCGGTAGGGGAGTAAGACTTCTTCCCGGCATGACGTTAGCGATTGAGCCTATGATAAACCTAGGCAAGCATAGCGTTAAAGTAATGCCTGATGGCTGGACGGTTTTGACCTGTGACGGTTCTTTGTCGGCTCACTTTGAACACACTGTCGTTATTACACCCGACGGTCCCGAGATTTTGACTAAGGTCTAACGGAGGATAAAGGGATGTATATAGGTCAGATTGTGTGCTCAACATCGGGGCACGACAAGGGATGCTTAATGGTAGTTGTTGGTGAACAAAATAAAGGACTTTTGGTTTGCGACGGTAAACACCGCCGAATAGAAAAACCAAAGTGTAAAAATATCAAGCATCTAAAGTTTTTAGATTTTAAGCTTGATGCCGAACAATATAAAACCAATAAGGCAATCAGAAAAGCAATTTTTGAAATTTTCAAAGGTTATAAGGAGGAAGCATAATGTCAAAGTCAGATATGATAGAACTCGAGGGTACAGTAGTTGAGGCTATGCCTAACGCAATGTTCAAGGTTGAAATTCAGGGAGGACATACAATTCTTGCCCACATCTCCGGTAAATTACGTATGAATTTCATACGCATACTTCCCGGCGATAAGGTAACGGTTGAGATGTCACCATATGATCTGAGTAAGGGACGCATAACCTGGCGTTCAAAATAATCAGAGAGAAATTTAGGAGGTAAAATCCAATGAAAGTCAGACCTTCTGTAAAAAAGATTTGCGAGAAATGCAAAATCATCAGACGCAAGGGAAAAGTAATGGTTATCTGTGAAAATCCCAAGCACAAACAGCGTCAGGGTTAATGACGCGCTAACTACAATGGAGGTGCATTGATAAATGGCCCGTATTACCGGTGTTGACCTACCGAATGAAAAGCGAGTTGAAATCGGACTCACTTATATCTACGGTATCGGTCTTACTACATCAAGAGAAATCCTTAAGGCAACAGGCATCAATCCTGATACTCGTTGTAAGGATTTAACAGAAGATGAAATTTCAAAGCTTCGTGAGTACATCGACCACAACCTTCAGGTTGAAGGTGACCGTCGTCGTACCGTTGCATTTGACATCAAAAGACTTATCGAAATTGGTAGCTATCGTGGACTTCGTCACCGCAAGAATTTGCCTGTAAGAGGACAGCGTTCCAAGACAAATGCTCGCACACGTAAAGGTCCGAAGAAGACAATAGCTAACAAGAAGAAGTAAGTAGGAGGAAGATAATATGGCTACTGCAAAGGCTAAGACAACTGCTACACGCAGACGTCGCGAAAAGAAAAATATTGAACGTGGTGCTGCCCATATCCAGTCGACCTTCAACAATACCATCATTACTCTTACCGATACACAGGGTAATGCTCTTTCTTGGGCATCTGCCGGTGAGCTCGGTTTCAGAGGTTCAAGAAAATCTACTCCGTTTGCTGCACAGAGCGCTGCTGAAACAGCTGCAAAGGCTGCTATGGAGCATGGTTTAAAATATGTTGAAGTTTACGTTAAGGGTCCGGGTGCAGGCCGTGAGGCTGCAATTCGCGCACTACAGTCAGCAGGACTTGAGGTTACAATGATTAAAGACGTAACTCCGATTCCGCACAACGGTTGCCGTCCTCCGAAGAGAAGACGTGTGTAACCAATAATTTGGAGGTGTATTTAGATGGCAAGATATACTGGTGCAGTATGTAGATTATGCCGCCGTGAAGGACAGAAGCTGTTCTTAAAGGGCGAGCGTTGCTATTCTGACAAATGTTCTGTTGGCATTCGTGCTTATGCGCCCGGTCAGCATGGACAAGGTCGTAAGAAGTCTTCTGAATATGGTCTTCAGCTTCGTGCTAAGCAGAAGGCAAGAAGATTCTATGGCGTACAGGAAGGCCAGTTCCATCATTATTTTGAGATTGCTGAAAGAAAGCAAGGCGTTACAGGTACAAACCTTTTAAAAATCCTTGAGAGCCGTCTCGATAATGTTGTTTACAGAGCAGGCTTTGCTTCTTCAAGAGCAGAAGCAAGACAACTTGTAGGCCACGGTCACTTCGAAGTAAACGGCAAGCGTGTAGATATCGCTTCTTATTTACTCCGTGCAGGTGACGTTGTTACCGTTTGCGAAAAGGCAAGAGGTAGCGAGAAATTTAAGGCTGTTATTGAAGCAAACAGTGCTAAGCCCGTTCCCGAGTGGATGGACCTCGACCGCGACAACTTCTCGGTTAAGGTTGTAAATCTTCCCGAGCGCGAGCAGATTGACGCTCCTGTTGAAGAACAGCTCATCGTAGAATTCTATTCTAAGTAATAAATTTCTGTTTCATCGGATATTATCCGTACTATATATTCGGTGCTTAAAATTTTATTGTGCGGAGAAATGGAGCTTTAAATGTTAGAGATTGAAAAGCCCAGAATTGAAACGCTGGAGTTATCTGAGGATGGCACCTACGGTAAATTTAGAATGACACACCTTGAAAGAGGTTATGCAATTACACTTGGTAACAGTATGCGCAGAGTTTTACTCTCAACTCTTCCCGGTGTTGCAGTAACCGCTATCAAGATTGATGGTGTTGTTCATGAGTTCACAACCGTTCAGGGCATCAAAGAAGATATAACCGAAATAGTTCTTAATATTAAGGGACTTATTGCGAAGCTTCACAGCGACGGCCCCAAGACCGTTTATATCGAAGCTGAGGGTCCGTGCGAGGTAACCGCAGCTGATATTAAGGCAGATAGCGAAGTTGAAATCTTAAACAAGGACTTACACATTGCAACACTCGACGTTGATGGTAAGCTCAATATGGAATTAACACTTAATCGTGGTCGCGGCTACGTTTCTGCTGAGCAGAATAAGCCCGAGCAGTCGATTATCGGCTTAATTCCCGTAGATTCAATCTTCACACCTGTTCTTAAATCAAACTTTACGGTTGAAGATACACGTCAGGGTAGCGAGATTAACAAAAACGCTCTTACCTTGGAGGTATGGACCGATGGCTCTATTATGGCTAATGAAGCTGTTTCTATGTCCGCAAAGATTCTCATTGAGCATTTCGAACTTTTCCTCGACCTCACCGAAGGTGTAGCCGATGGCGAAAGCTTTATGGCTGAAAAGGGTAACAGCGATAAAGAAAAGGTACTCGATATGACAATTGAGGAACTTGATTTGTCTGTTCGTAGCTTTAACTGCTTAAAGCGCGCAGGCATCAACACAGTTGAAGACCTTATCAACAAGTCTGAAGAAGATATGATGAAGGTCAGAAACCTTGGTCGCAAGTCTTTAGAAGAGGTTATTGCTAAACTTGCTTCGTTTGACTATACACTCAAAAAAGAAGACGAATAAGACCATATACTACTATTAAGTATTAAGGAGTGAGTATAATGCCAGGTACAAGAAAGCTTGGAAGAACCAGCGACCACAGAACTGCAATGCTCAGAGCTATGGTAACCTTCTTGTTTGAAAACGGCAAGATTGAAACCACAGTTACTCGTGCTAAAGAAGTTCGTTCTATGGCAGAGAAATACATTACACTCGCTAAAGATAATAGTCTTCACAACAGACGTCAGGCTTTAGCCTTCATTACTAAGGAAGCAGTTGTTGTAAAGCTTTTCAACGAAATTGCTCCTAAGTATAAGGACGTTAACGGCGGTTACTGCCGTATCACTAAGACAGGTCCCCGTCGTGGCGACGCTGCCGAAATGGCTATTATTGAGTTAATCTAATTTCTCATTAATGTAAAGTTTTGGTCCTCGCATTGCAAGGCTTAGAAAAGTCTTACAATGCGGGGACTAAATTTTTTGGTAACAATATTGTAAATTGAAAAATTTTACCAAAAGTGTTAAATTTATTGTATAAAGGAGTGAAACTGTATGAGTGAATTATTAAGCTGCGTTGGCCTTACTAAAAACTACGGTAATACGCCGGCGCTAATCGACGTTAATTTGACCATCGAAAGAGGTAAAATTATAGGCCTCTTGGGACCAAACGGTTCGGGCAAGACAACCTTAATTAAGCTAATCAACGGTCTGCTTACACCGACCGAGGGTACAATTACCATTGAGGGCAACAAGCCCGGCGTTGAAACCAAAAAGGTGGTTGCATATCTGCCCGACAACGTTTTTCTAAATGGTTGGATGCGCGTTGAACAGATAATAACCTATTTTGCCGACTTCTATGCAGATTTTCGCGTTGAGGTCGCTTATGAAATGCTTACAAAATTGGGCATTTCACCACGCGCACAGTTAAGGACTCTCTCGAAGGGAAATAAAGAGAAGGTTTGCCTTATACTCGTTATGAGTCGTAATGCGCATCTTTACGTGCTTGACGAGCCGATAGCGGGCGTTGACCCTGCCGCCCGTGACTACGTTATTTCAACCATAATGAATAACTATAACCCCGATGCTTCGGTAATTATTTCTACCCACCTTATCGCCGATATCGAGCCGATTTTAGATGAAGTAATTTTCATCAAAAATGGCAACATCGTGCTTAAACAGTCGGTTGAAGACATAAAAGCAGAGCACGGCAAGGGTGTTGACGAATTGTTTAGGGAGGTATTCAAATGGTAAAGAAGCTGTTTAAATATGAAATAGCCGCATATCTTCGTGTGTGGCTTCCCGTTGAGCTTTTACTGCTTGTTGTGTCAATTTTTGGCAAAGTGATGCAGATATTTGAGTCGGATACCGCTTTTTTTGCGGTTCTTATGTTCTTTTCAATTGGAATATATATGCTCTGTGTTACTGCTTCGATAGTCTTTAATTTAATCTATTCATTTATCAGATATTATAAAAACCTCTTTACAAGCGAAGGATATTTGAGCTTTACGTTGCCGATTACGGCCTCACAGCATATCTTCGTTAAGGTAGCAACGTCGGTAATGTTCAGCGTAGCCTCGATAATTATGGCTTTTGTGTCGTTCTGCATTATTTCGGCGGGTGACCTTTTTGTAGAGGTTATGCGTGCGCTCGGTTACCTTATAAATTTGGCAACGGCAAAGGTCGGCTTTAACTTCGCTCTTTACGTCATAGAGGCAATTATTTTTATAATCGTAAATATCATAGCGACGCGTCTTCTCCACAACACCTGCATAACCATAGGTCAAAAAGCCAACAAGGGACGCATCGGTTTTGCGATTTTAGCGTATTTTATAATCTACGTTATAACCCAAACCATAATATCAATAATACAGTTTGTTTGCCTTATGGTGCCCGAAACTGCTTGGGAGCCGTTTGTAAAATATCTCACTAAGAACTATATTCCGGCAATCCATATAGGCTTGCTGGCGGCAATTGTTATTACAGCGGTAATATCACTAATTTATTTTTTGATTTGCCGCAAAATTATAACCAAGAAACTGAATTTGCAATAGGGGGGGAATAGATATGAAAAAAACAATTAAGCTTTTTACGGCGTTATTTTTGGTCATAGCTATTTGCCTTAGCCTTACGGGATGTCAGTTTATTGAGGATATGCGTAAGACACAGGCGTTTTGGACAGATGACGGCATACGCTTCCGTGGTGCTGAATATGTTGCTCTGCCCGAATGTGAAACGCTTGACCCAATTATCAGCTCGGACTTAGTGTACGTTACCAAAGCGGACGTCCCCGTACTGCTGTGCGAAGCTCTTGGCGATTGGGCGGACGTAAGTGAGGACGGTATTTTTGTCATTACAACCGAAAAGAATTATTGCCGCAAGGATAAATACGACGAGGTCTGTGCAAAGATTAAGAGCGGCGCCGAATTCGACACGTATTGCTGCGGATATTATGAATATAATGACGATACCTACACATCGGAATTAACCTATGCGCGACTGAGTAAGGCCGAGATTGACGCCATAAATCAGACCATGACCAAAGGCAAAAAACAAAGCTATGATGATTTTGAATATGATGTGCATACCGAGGAATTAAGCATTGAATTGCGAAGCTCAGATTTATTCTTTTATGGTGGTACTTTTGATATAATTAAGGATAAAAGAAATTACTACGTGGTTGATTATTCGGCCGATGACGTAGTTATGCGGGTCGCACCTAAATCATTAGCACCGATTTTTAAAGAAATGTTTACAAAATACAAAAGCACCTATTAAACAAAAATCCCCGAGTTATCTTGGATAACTCGGGGGTTGTTTTTTTATTTGTTATATTAGGTCAATAACCTCAACAATACCGCTTCGCTGATAGAGTGTGGGGGTTACCATAATTGTGTAACCGCGTCCGTTTTCGGTTGCCCACTCTACAAGCGAGTGACGGGGAAGGGCGCAGGCGGCTAAAAAGGTCATTATGGTGCCGCCGTGCATAATAACTGCCGCATCGCTGTAATCGTTATTCATCATATCGCGAACAATCTCGTTTATGCCAAGACAGATGCGCTTGGTAAATTCGGTATTATCCTCGCCGTTTGGTGTTCCGTTCACCTTACCCGAGGTCCACTCGACATATTCCTTCGTATGCTCTAATTCGTTTGCGGTTTTACCCTCGAAATCACCAAAGTCATATTCAATAAGGTTATCAACTAAGGTAATCTCTCGCTCGGGGTAGAGCATATTTGCCGTTTGTCTGCAACGAAGCATAGGGCTTGAATACACCCTGTCAACAAAGGGGTAATCGAGCTGCTCCTTTAAATTTTTAAGCATCGCTATACCCTCGGGTGTTACGGGCAATTCGGTTCTGCCGATATATTGCCCTTTTATGTTGCCCTCGGTCATACCGTGGCGTATGAGATGTAATTTATAGGTTTTCATTAGGTAACTCCTCTATAAACGATGTAATAATACTATTTGAAACCAGCATACCTTGGTCGGTAAGTGAAATTTTATCGCCGTCGGTAATGCACAGCCCGTTTTTTTGGTACAACAAGGCCAAATCGTAAATTTTTGGCGGTAGAGCCTTTGAAAATAAACTTTTAAACTGTGTATTGCTTATTCCGTCTGCGGTGCGAAGCCCAAGCATAATATACTCTTGCTCGTTTCCACCCTTACCATCGGTAATAGGCTCAGAATTTTCGATGTAAGCCGAAATATCATCGCGGTAGTAAAAACGCTCACCCTCAAAGAAAGAATGCGCCGAAGGCCCAAAACCTAAATATTCTCGGCATTTCCAGTAGTTAAGATTATGCTCGCCGCGAAAATTCTTTTTGGCGAAGTTGGATATTTCGTAATGCTCATATCCCGCCGTTTTTAACCGATTACATAATAGCAGATATTGCTCGGCAACCGCATCGTCATCGGGTAGATTAAGCGGGGTGTTAAAAAACGGGGTGCCGCGCTCAATTTTTAATATATATGACGATATATGCTCAGGATTAAGTCGCAAAACAAAATCAATGCTGTTGTTAAGCGACTCTAAATCAGAATCGGGCAGACCGATAATAAGGTCGAGCGAAATATTGCCGAAACCGATTTTTCTCGCTAAATTAAATACCTTTTCAGATTGAACTGTGTTGTGACGACGCCCGAGCACCGATAATTCCTTATCAGATGCGCTTTGCACACCGATTGATAATCTGTTGCAGCCCGCATTTTTAATTTCCCTTAAAAACAGAGTGAGGTCGTCTGCGGGGTTGACCTCAACCGTAATTTCGGCATCAGGGAGCAGTGTAAAATTATCCTTAACCGCAGCTATAATCGACGAAATTTGTCCACCCGTCAAAACACTGGGTGTGCCACCGCCAATGTATACAGAACAAACGGGGCGGGCGATTTGCCTGCCCCGTTGGGTAAGTTCAGCTATTATTTTGTCACAGTATTTTTGTATTAGGCAGTCGTTAACGTTTATTGAATAAAAACTGCAGTAATTACATTTTTTGCGACAAAACGGAATATGAATATAAATTCCTATCGGATTAGTCAAGGATAATACCTGTGCAGCTGCCGGGAATAGCGGCGGCATTAGCTTCATCGGTATCAAGGTGCATAGCGAGTGCATAGGAATCGCTAACACGAGCAACTACGTCACCGAAAATAAGAGCTCTGCCTTCGGTAGGGATTTTAACAGATACAATCTGCTTATCAACAATGCCGTACTTTTCAGCATCAGCGGTTGTCATATGTATATGACGCTTTGCAGAAATAACGCCCTCGCTGAGTTCAACCTCGCCGCAAGGACCAACAAGTTTACAAGCACCTGTTTCAGCGATATCGCCAGACTCACGGATAGGAGCCTTAACGCCGATTGAACGAGCATCGGTTAAAGAAAGTTCAACCTGTGTAGCGGGTCTGCAAGGACCAAGGATAGATACGCCTGCAAGCTCCTTCTTAGGACCTACAACGGTAACTCTCTCTTCACAAGCAAACTGACCGGGCTGAGAAAGGTCTTTTTTGGGTGTAAGCTTGTAGCCTTTACCAAAAAGAATTTCAAGGTCTTTTTCGCTTACGTGCACGTGACGTGCGCTAATTTCAACTAAAACTGTCTTTTCCATTTTAATATCCCCTTAGAAAAAATATTTACATTTTTATTTTAACATATTTTATAAATTTTTCAATAGATAAAAGGAAAAAGGCGGTGTGAATTTTCACACCGCCTTACTTCTAAGTAAAATTAGTCAGCAACGATAGCGCCGATGGGGCAACCTGCTTCACAAGCACCGCAATCGATGCAAGTGTCAGCGTCGATTACATAACGCTCGTCACCCTCTTTGATAGCTTCAACAGGGCAACCTGCAGCACAAGCACCACAGCTGATGCATTCTTCAGTAATTTTGAAAGCCATTTAAATACACCTCCCAAAGCTTTGTAAGTCTATTGTAACAACAATATAATAAAAATGCAAGAACTATTTTATTCTTGTATTTCTTCTGCCTCAATTTTAATGTTCTTCTTTTTGGGCGAGGAGATAAGCTTAACCTCGCTTCTGTGCAGCTTGGTGGGCAGCTCGTTGCCGTCAAGCTTTACAAGCATATTGCCTGTGATTAGATTTACGTCGGTAACAACACCCTTGTTACCCGAGCCGGTCTTAACAATAGCGCCGAGTCCGGGAGTAATTTTCATAAGGTGCTCGTAGGAATCCTGCTCGTACTTTAAGCAACACATAAGTCTGCCACAGCTACCCGAAATTTTGGTGGGGTTTAGGGATAAGCCCTGCTCCTTTGCCATTTTAATTGAAACGGGCTGGAAGTCGGGCAAAAATCTTGCGCAGCAGAATGGCTGACCGCATATACCGAGTCCGCCAAGCATTCTTGCCTCATCACGAACGCCGATTTGTCTAAGCTCAATTCGTGTGTGGAATTTAGCGGCAAGGTCCTTAACAAGCTCTCTAAAATCTACTCGACCCTCGCTTGTGAAGTAAAATAGAATTTTGCTGCCGTCAAAGGAATATTCAACCTGTGTAAGGCGCATATCAAGCTTGTGCTGGGCAACCAACTCCTCACAAACCTTTAGTGCCTCGGCCTCTTTTTTGCGGTTGGCTTCCATGCGACTAATATCCTTATCGGTCGCAATTCTAAGCACCTTTTTTAAGGGAGCAACAATTTTGCTGTCCGAAACCGAGTGATTGGCCTCACTTACAATACCGCACTCGGTACCACGTGAGGTTTCAACTATTACGTATTGTCCTACGGTAACGGTATTGTTATCGGGGTCGAAATAATACACCCTACCGTCCTGTTTAAATTTTACACCAATGACCTCAGTCATATATATCTCCTTAATCTATTTTAATTTACTTATCAAAGCCGTGAAAAAAAGGCTTAAATTTATATTGGTAATTAAATGCGGTTGCATTTCGCTTAATGTGTCGTAGTAACCGAGCAGTCGCGGTAAAACAATGGGATTATTGCTTTCTTGACGTATTCTGTCGGCAATAAGCGTTTTAAGCTGGGACACAAATTCGCCTGCTAAGACGCGGTCCTTCTCAAGCGGTCGCACACTTTTAAGCAACTCAATGGTCGGCGCATTTTCGAACAACTGTATTGCAAATTCCTCTGCCAAAGCATTGGTCGGCGCACTGCTTCTGCCAAGCAGCATCAGAGCCTTGCCTATATTGTTTCGTGCCGAGTCAACGGCATTTTCGATATCCTTTAAAGAAAGGTCGGTGGTTGTCTTTATATAATCAATGCTCTCTTGCCTTGATGGTGCAAGGAGAGATAAACAAACACAACGTGAAATAATGGTGTCAAGAAAGGAAGAAACCGACTCGGTTATAAGTATAAACAGAACGTTCTCGGGTGGCTCCTCAAGGGTTTTAAGCAGAGCATTTTGCGCCTGCTCGTTTAGGGTGTCGGCCTTATTTATAATAAAAATCTTTCGCCCTAACATGTGGGGCTTAATAAAGGCGTCGTTTCGAATTTTCCTTATTTGCGCGACACTTATATTCTTTTTCTTTTCCTCGGGGCCTATGTAAATTATATCGGGGTGGTTTTTGTTATCAACCAGCCGACAACATTTACAGTTGTCGCAAGGACGCGTTTCACCCTGACAAACTGCTGCCTTGGCGATATATTCTGCCAAGGTTTTGCGGCCCGTGCCCTCGTCGCCCTCAATAATTATGGCGTGGGGGATGTGATTTGCCGATATAAACTGATTTACCGTGCTTATTATGCGCTCGTTTCCTACAAAAGTGAAACTCATAACACAAAGCCAACCTTTTTCTTAACCTTAGAAAGAGTTTTGCGTGCGGCATAGAATGCCTTTTCGTCACCCTGACGGTAAATGTCCTCAAGCTGTTTTTTATCCGATATAAAGGTCTGGTATCTTTCCTGAATCGGCTTTAATTCCTCAGCAACAGCCTCGCCAACGGCAATTTTAAAGTCGCCGTAGCCCTTACCTTCAAATTCGGCGGTAACCTGCTCGGCGCTCTTGCCCGTAACGGCAGAGTATATGCCAATAAGGTTGCTGACACCGGGCTTATCCTCCGATACACAAATGCGGTTATCACTATCGGTAACGGCACGCTTAAATTTGCGGATAATATCATCCTTGCTATCAAGTATAGCAACCCAAGAGTTTATATTTTCGTCAGACTTCGACATCTTTTTAGTCGGGTCCTGAAGCGACATAACGCGAGCGCCGATTTTGGGTATGTAGGGCTCGGGAATTGTGAATACGTCGCCGTAAACGTGATTAAAGCGTGTTGCAATATCACGTGCAATTTCGAGGTGCTGTTTTTGGTCGGCACCAACCGGCACTAAATCAGACTGATATAAAAGTATATCTGCCGCCATAAGAACGGGGTAGGAGAAAAGTCCTACGTTAACGTTATCGGCGTGCTTTGCTGATTTATCCTTAAACTGTGTCATACGTGAAAGCTCGCCAAATTGGGTATAGCAGGATAAAATCCACGCCAATTCCGAATGGGCGGCAACGTGTGACTGAATAAACATGGTGTTTTTTTCGGGGTCGATGCCAAGCGCTAACAAAAGTGCAGCGGTTGAATAAATCTGCTGACGGAACTTTGCCGGCTCCTGTCTTACGGTTATTGCGTGAAGGTCGGCGACGGCATAGGTGCAGTCAAATTCATTTTGCATAGCTACCCAGTTTTTAAGAGCGCCTATATAGTTGCCGAGGGTTAGCATACCGCTCGGTTGAATACAGCTTAAAACTTTCTTTCTATTTTCTTCCATTATTATTCCACCTTTAAGAAAGTATTACCTATGTTATTCTACCACAAATAGCAAAAATGAGCAAGTATTATATAAATTATTTTAAATAAGATAAAATAAGACTTGCAACAAGCTATTGGCGGGATTATAATAGTTATATATTTTTAAAATAATTACGGGGGTAATTATGAGCAGAATAGGTTTCGACAACGAAAAATATATTGCGCTTCAAACCGAGAATATAAAGAAGCGTCGCAAACTTTTCGGCGACAAGCTTTATCTCGAGTTTGGCGGTAAGCTTTTTGACGATTATCACGCTTCGCGCGTTCTGCCGGGCTTTGAGCCTGACAGTAAGGTTAAAATGCTTCTAAAACTAAAGGACCAGGCAGAAATTGTAATTGTCATTAACGCTGATGCAATAGAAAAGCATAAAAAACGCGGCGACCTTGGTATCGGATACGACCAGGACGTATTAAGACTAATCGACGTTTTTCGCGAAATAGACCTATACGTAGGTAGCGTCGTTATAACCTGCTTTAATAATCAACCCTCGGTTATCGGTTTTGAGAAAAGATTAAAATCCCTCGGCGTAAACGTTTACAGACACTTTATTATTGAAGATTATCCTGCAAACGTGCCTCTTATAGTTAGTGACGAGGGCTTCGGCAAAAACGACTACATAGAAACAAGCCGTTCGCTTGTTGTTGTTACGGCACCCGGCCCCGGTAGCGGCAAGATGGCAACCTGTTTATCTCAGCTTTACCACGATAATAAGCGTGGCATTAAGGCGGGCTATGCTAAGTTTGAAACCTTCCCGATTTGGAATATACCGCTAAAACACCCCGTAAACCTCGCATATGAGGCGGCAACCGCCGACCTTAACGACGTTAATATGATTGACCCGTTCCACCTTGAAGCTTACGGCGAAACAACGGTAAACTACAACCGCGATGTTGAGATTTTCCCCGTGCTTAACGCCATGATGGGCGAAATTCTTGGTGAATCACCCTATAAGAGTCCTACCGATATGGGTGTAAATATGGCGGGCTATGCAATATTTGACGATGATGCTGTATGCGAAGCATCACGTCAGGAAATTGTTAGAAGATATTATAAAACCTTGGTCGATGTAAAACTCGGCCATGCCGATAAAGAGCAGGTAAGAAAAATTGAGCTTCTTATGAAGCAGGCGAATATTGACGAGGATGCTCGCCGCGTCGTTCAACCTGCACTCGATAAGGCAGAGGCTACGGGTAAGCCGGCCGTCGCGATTGAGCTAAAGGACGGCACAATAATTACGGGTAAGACCTCATCACTTCTCGGCGCCTGCGCTTCGGCACTTTTAAATAGTTTAAAGGTGTTGGCGGGCATTCCCGATTCAATAAATTTGATTTCGCCTGTCATAATCGAGCCTGTGCAGCATTTAAAAACGGGCTATATGGGCAACCGAAATCCGCGACTCCACACCGATGAGGTGCTTATAGCCTTGTCGATTTGTGCCGCAACCGACCCCACGGCCGCCTTGGCACTGGAGCAGTTGCCGAAGCTTAAAGGTCTTGAGCTTCATTCAACTGTTATTCTTTCGGGAGCAGATGAACACGTGCTTCGAAAGCTTGGTTTTAATGTAACGAGTGAGCCAAAACACGAAACAAAAAAGCTTTATCATAGATAGTTTTTTTGTTTTTATTGAAAGGTCTTTTGGGATAATATATTCTAAGAGGTGTAATATGATTATTTACCAAAACAATCCGAAAATTAAAGAGAACACCGCATTTGTTTTAGAGAAAATTGCAGATGCAAAAAAAGGCGATAACGTTGTGATTATTGCCGACCGCGAGTCGTATTCTGATGCAAGAGCCTTTGCTGATGCAGCCAGAGAGTGGGGCGTAAACGTTTTCATTTGTGACGTTGATATGTACGGCGGCAGAGAGGGTTATACCAAGATACCCGTTATGGAGCCGCTTCGTCAGGCAATTTTGGCGGCTGATATTACCTTTATGACAACTCCCCAAATTAAAACGGGCTTTACTACATATTTGGGCAGCCAAAAGGATGGAGATACCTCCCTTGTTGGCGGCAACAAGCGTTTCACCTTTGAAATTGGCGGTATTGGCGAGTGGGATATAAACGAGAAGAGAATTATGGCCGACCGCGCACGTGCCAACCTTCTTTACGAAAAGCTTAAAAGCGCTAAGCAAATTCACGTTACCTCAAAGCGCGGCACCGATATTACCTGCACCTTTGACGAGGCTCTCGGTGGCGGCGCTCCCGACGGTATGTACCCCGTAAACGGTATCATTCCGTTCTATTCTGAGGTTGCCATTGTGCCGAGCCTTGGCAGTGTAACCGGTGTTGCCGTAATCGACGGCGCGTCGGAGTGTGCATATAATCAGCATGGCTTCCCAATTAGACCTAACATACCCGGTTATAGAGAAATTTATATGGACCCGATGGTGCTTAAATTCGAAAACAGTATGTTGGTAGATTATTCGGGCCCCGAAATTCAGGTTGCACGTCTTGATAAGCTTATGGAGGACGTGTCGCCCAAGCCCGATATTTGTGACGAGCTTGGTATTGTTACAACCACCTCGGTTGAAAACGATATCTACGGTTGGAAGGTTGACGGCAGTCACCACATTAAGTGCGTGCACGTTGCCATTGGTAACAACCGCAATCGTAAGGAGATTATCCACTCGGATGAGCATATCGATTTCGATATACATTTCCCAACCATCGAGGTTGACGGCGTTGTTATTTGTCGCGACGGCGAATATGACGACGAAGCAATTAAAAATTTATAATGAAAAATCCCCGAGTTTAAAACTCGGGGATTTAATTTATGTATTTATTTTGCAATCATTTTTTGTTGGCGTATGTCTGTGCCAAAGAATTTAACCAATTTATATTCGCCCATAAAGCGTGATGAAATTCGCGCTGTGTAACGTTCCTCAAGCTCCCTAAAATTAAGGTTAGTGTTAATTATTGTGGGCTTGCCTGTAAGCAAACGTGTATTGACAATATTGTAAAATAACGACTGCGTAAACGAGGTCATAAACTCGGTGCCAAGGTCGTCAATTACAAGCAGGTCGCATTGCAGCAGAGCATCGGTTTTGGCGCTCTCACCCGTATATGAAAAATGCTCGCGCTCGGCGGCAGAAAAAAGGTTTTGTGCCGAGCCGTACACTACGTCGTAGCCCTTAGCCAACACCTCTGACACGATGGATAGTGAAAGATGAGTCTTGCCGAGTCCCACATCGCCAATAAACAAAAGACTCTTTGATGATGGTGTAAAATTGATGGCGTATTCCTTAGCCATCTTTAAAACGCTTGTCATATTTTTGCGAGGTACAATACCGTTTTTATCCGCTTTATCCGGGTAGAAGGTTAAATCAAAATTATCAAAGTGTTGGTTGTTTAGCGGCATGTGCTTTGATAATTCTTCAAAGCTCATTTTCTTAGCGAGCGATTTAACACAACTGCAATAATTATTGCCGATATAACCCGTGTCATTACAAAAATTACATTTCGGCTCGGGCTTCTTAATGCCTGCACTTTGGAGAATTTCTTGCTTTTCTTTTTGTAGTTCCTCGGAATCCTTTTGTATTTGAGACAACGCCTTCATATCACCCGAAAGGGCAGTAATGGCCGCCCTTGAGCCAATGCGACCAAGTGCATTGTCAATTTCCGTCAGTCTCGGTACGTCCTTATATAACTGTTCGAGTAAAAAATTATACTTTTGCTCGCGCCGGTTTGCATCATCGCGTATTTCCTTTAATGCGCGGGCATAGATTTCGTTACTGTAAGCCAATTTTAATTCTCTCCGTATCCTCTGTTTAAAATTTCTTCTATTAGGTCAAAGTCGTGCGTTGAAAAGTCGGTATTTTCTTCTGCTTTTTTGTTGTTATTTGCGGCAACGTCCTCGACGGTCTTAAAGCCTGACGCGTGCCAACCCTCTAAAATTTTAGCGGTGTATGACATTATAAATTTAGATTTAGCATCGACGCATTTTTCGTAGGCGAGGCGCAGCATCTTGCGGTCAAAGCCCCATTCGTTTATCCAAAGGTTTGATAATTCAAGCTCCTTTGCGCTTGCCATACGGTCATCAATGCCGAATGCCGCTTCGACAATCTTCCAAGCGGTGCGCTTTATGTATTGGTCGGCAATATACTTTTCGGCGTCAAGAATTGACGAAACGCCGTTGTTAAGCCAATCGGTAGCGGTGCGCTCGATGAAGCTTATGTTGCATTTATTTTCGGTTATAGCATACTCAATAAGCATAAGTATTAGTGAAATATCCATACCCTCGTCATCGAGTAACCACACAAGGGTGGAAGCCTCGCTGTTTTTAAGGAGTCTGCCAAATTTCATCTGCGCTTCGTTAAGGAGTAGCTGTATTTGTGGATTTTCAAAACCGCGACGCGCAATTTCCTCACGGCTCGGCTTTATTATGTTAGCGCGAACCCTCTTTTTAGGTGCAGGTGCTGCTACTTCCTCATTAACCGCATTATTGCAGGTGAGTATGCCTGCATTAGCCCAGTATAAAAGGGCATCCTCGGTTTCACTTATATCGAGTTTTAGTTCTGCCGCGATTTTCTCTGTGTCACATCCGCTTGCTATATTTCTAAATATGTACAAAATAACCTTTAACTGTGTCGCACTTGCAAGCTTTAAATGCTTGTCTGCAATATCGGCGGGTAGTGAAAAGGTGTTTTGAAAAACCGCAGTATTTATAGAAAAATTCATATATAATACTCCAAAACATAAAAATACAAATACATTATATCATCATTTTTTTTGCTTGTAAACCGACCCGATTTTTGCTTTAAAATGATTTTCCACAACAAATTGAAAAAAATTGCGTTTTTCAGCCGATTTTCTACAAAATATTGATGAAAAATTTTTTTATTATTGCATTACGTTATAAAAAGTTCTATAATATGTAGGTAATATATTTTAGGAGATGTAGCTATGGCAGTTTTGGTAACGGGTGGCGCAGGATACATAGGTAGCCACACCTGTATTGAGATGATTAAGGCGGGTTACGACGTTGTGGTTGTCGATAATCTTGACAACAGTAATCGCGAGTCACTAAACCGAGTTGAAAAAATCGTTGGTAAAAAGGTTAAATTTTACGAAAACGACGTAAGAGATAAGGATGCTCTCAGAAAGATTTTCAGCGAAAATAAAATTGAGGCCGTTATCCATTTTGCAGGTCTTAAAGCGGTTGGCGAGTCGGTTGCCAAGCCGATAGAATATTATGATAATAACCTTATAAGCACAATTTATTTACTTGAGGTTATGCGTGAGTTTGACGTTAAAAAGTTTGTTTTCTCGTCCTCGGCAACCGTTTACGGTGTAGCCAAGGAGATGCCGCTTAAAGAGGGTATGCCCACAGGCGCAATTAACCCCTACGGCAGAACAAAGCTGTTTATTGAGGAAATTTTGCGTGACCTTTATGTGTCGGATAACAGCTGGGGTATCGCAATCTTGCGTTACTTTAACCCAATTGGCGCACACGAAAGCGGCACAATAGGTGAGGACCCCAAGGGAATACCCAACAACCTTATGCCGTATATTGCACAGGTTGCGGTTGGCAGACGCGAGCAGTTGCACGTTTTCGGCAACGATTATAATACCGTCGACGGCACAGGTGTGCGCGATTACATACACGTGTGCGATTTGGCAGTCGGTCACGTTAAAGCGGTTGACTGGGCACTTAAAAACGAGAAGTGCGACGAGTTTAACCTCGGTACAGGTAACGGCACCAGCGTGCTTCAGCTTAAGGATGCTTTCCAAGCCGCTTCAGGTGTAGAAATTCCCTTTGTTATTGACCCACGCCGTCCGGGTGACCCCGACGAAGTTTACGCCGATGCTACAAAGGCACTTGACGTACTCGGCTGGAAGGCAGAGTTTGGTGTTGAAAAAATGTGCGCTGATACGTGGAATTGGCAAAAGAACAACCCCAACGGATATAATAACTAAAAGTAAAACATTAATGATGCCCAGTCTCGCAATTGAGACTGGGCATCATTTTTTATAAATGTTAAATAGAATAATTATTGCAAATTAGCGTCAAAGAGTTCCTCGATTGAAACTCCAAGAACTTCTGCAATTGCGAACAATTCAATATCGGTAACAGTCCTTGAGTAGTCCTCAACCCTTGAAACTGAGCCGCGACAAACATAAACACCAAGTAATTCTAATTTATTGGATAAGCTTTGCTGGCTCATTTTTCGTTGTGCGCGAAATTTTTTGACCTGTGCACCGATTAAGTTCATCTTATTGCCGTCAATTATTCGTGCCACGCTTCATTCACCTCATTCGATTTTGTCTTGACATAGGACAAAAATAATGTTATCATAGGAAATCATAAAACTTGTCCTATGACAAGACAAAAAATTAAAAAAGGGGATAAATTATGAAAAAGGTTTTAAAAAGTTTTTTGATATGCCTAATAGTATGCTCATTATTTTTAACTATATTACCGATACCAGTCTTAGCTGTGAAAAATGTTTACCCTCAATATCAAACAGTTTATGGTGTCACAACGATTCGTTGCACATATTATGTATGGCAGCAGGTTTACGATACATTAGGTGTTGCTATGCCTAATTTTGGTGATGCTAAGAATTGGTTGGATAGTGCTGCTCGGAACGGATATCGTACTGGAAGTGTTGCTAAAGCAAATTCTATTGCAGTATATCAAGGTGGTTCGTACGGACATGTTGCTTTTGTTACTAAAGTAAATGGTAGTAAAATGACCATTAATGAAGGTGGAATGCTTAATGAATCTCAAACAGCTGCATTAAATGGAACAGGTATAAGAACGGGAGCGACTGTTAACAGTACGGTGGGAAATAAAAAAGATTCATATTCATCATACATTTTATTAGGATTCATTTATTTTACAGAATCTTCTTCAGGCGGTACTCATACGCACAACTACACTATACATGAGAAAGAAGCGGCGCATCCCCATAAATATTATAAAAAGTGCAGTTGTGGAGATTATTACTATACGGGAGAAACGGCTGTCATCTCTACATGTGCAGCGTGTAAGTCGGTTAGTATTACTAGTAATACAAGTAAAAATACAGTCAGTGATAATAATGCAGTAGTTCATTTTAATGTTAGTAAACCATCGAGTTATGCGGTTACAAAAATCGGTATACGAGTTAGAAAAGATGGGACCACCTATAAAGATGGATGGAGCCATTATCAAGCCCCCACATATGGTAATTATAGCGAAAAAGATAATGTTCCAGGGACGTGGGATTTTAAAAATGAGGTTAAATTTACGCCTACTCACCTTACCAAATATTATTACCAATTTTATGCGGTTGTAAACGGTGAAGAATATTGGAGTAGTGAATTTTCTATTACCACTACCGGCTCGCATTCATATGGTAACTGGAGCACTACTAAGGCTGCGACCTGCACTGCGGCGGGCAGCAAGACAAGAAAATGCACGGGTTGTACAAAGACCGAAACGGCGTCGATTTCGGCACTGGGGCATAACTATTCTTCTTCATATACGGTAGATAAAGCGGCAACCTGCACTGCGGCAGGTAGTAAGTCAAAGCATTGCACACGTTGCAGTGCTAAGACAAGCGTAACTGCTATAGCGGCAACGGGGCATTCTTATGGTGCATGGAGTACAACAAAGGCTGCAACCTGTATAGCGGAGGGCAGTAAAACGCGTAAATGCTCAGTGTGTTCTGCTACCGATACACAGGCAATTTCAGCACTTGGTCACAACTATTCGTCGTCGTGGACTATTGATAAGTCGGCTAACTGTACTGTAGCAGGAAGTAAATCACATCATTGCTCAAGATGTAATGCGAAAAGTAGTATAACTACGGTTTCGTCTTTGGGCCATTCTTGGTCTGAGTGGACGGTAACTCAAGAGGCAACAGTTGATTCTGCGGGTAAAAAGACGAGAAAATGCACAAGAAATGGTTGCTCAAAAACCGAAACGGTGACTATCGCAAAATTAGCGGCCGACGGTCATACACACACTTTTGGCGAATGGAAAACAACGGCACAAGAGACCTGTACGACAGATGGTTCACAACAACGTATATGTAGCATATGTAAACAAATAGAGGAACAAACAATTTCTGCAACAGGTCATACTTTTTCAATGTGGACTATAATTAACGAAGCAACTGTGGATTCGGAAGGTTTAGCCGTAAGGAAATGCGGTGTGTGCGAAATTAAAGAAGAGGAAACGATTCCTAAAATTGTGAGTGATGCGCAAAAAAACACGTCAGCAAAAAAGACAGATAATCGCGGGAAATGGTCGCTTCCGCTTATGCTCAATATCTTAGCGGCGGTTATAGCGGTTTCGGGTGTCGTAGTTGCTATAATACTGTTGAAAGGAAAATTAGTGAAAAAGAAAAAATAGTACTGGAGTGCACTGCAAATGGAAAACGAAAATAAAAGAGGCGAGTTTATAGTTTGTCCCGAATGTAAGAGCAAATATGATGTACAGACGGAATTTTGCACGTTTTGCGGATGTTTGTTAGAGAAAAAAGAAGAAAACCTTTCAGACAAACTCGAAAAAGCGTATAATCAGGCTTATAATGAAACAACAGACAAAAGGCCGATGAATTATAAAAAGATTGGAATAATTGCAGCAGTAGTTGTGTGCATTGCGATAATCGTTACTGTAATTCTATCCAACTCAAAACACACAGGAACGCCTATGAATAAAATTAAGGCGGATATTGGTGAGTTGCCAGTCGTTACGGAAGGTGTAATAGAATGTTTGTATACGCCGTTTTCATCGTATAAAGTGGATTCGGTTGAAATTGATAAAAGACAAACCAATGTTGAAGATAAAGAGGATATTGTTTATTGTAATGTAGGTATATCAAATGAGTATTATCAAACAGAACTTCAAATTAAATTAGTATATAATTATTATGACGATGGTGGTTGGATTTTAGATGAGCATGAAACGGTAAGAAAAACTACAGTGCCATTGCGTGGAATAGACTATAAAATGTTGAATATCGGTTCTTATAAAAGAGAAAGTTGTGAAGAATGGGTAAATCCGACGTTAGCCAATTATACTATTTCGCAAGAAACGGATTTGACAAATGGAGTAGATGTAGTATATATTGAATCGCCTGAAAACAATTATACGGTTTATTCTAGTGTGACTTTTACTTTTGATCAGAAGTATGGTTGGCAAACATCAAACTTGGGGAACGATTCGATAGCGGCGGTCGTGTATGATATAAAACTAGATTATGACGCTTTAATTGGCACTTTTTATTATTACAAAGAATTTGGCGGTGCCTTTTTTAGTAAAAGGGAATTAAAAATCACATCGTATAATAAAGATACAAATATGATAGAAGGTCAATATATATATCAAAACACGTATTCGGATGACGAATATACAGCAAAATTCAAGGCACCCTTAGATACAAGAGAATTGTCAATAGAATTTGACACAGAATGTACTTGCGGGCGCTCTTCACATTATGGACATGTAGAAAGTGAAACGTTATGGTATGACTTTGATAATGATTGTTGGGGAGAAAGAGATAGAGCTTGGTACCAAGGGAAATTTTATTATACTCTTGAAAGAACAAAATAAAACATCTTAAAAATTAAAAAGAGCAGATGCATCGCATCTGCTCTTTTTTATTCCTTAAATTGAAACCGACTTTTTTCTTGTCAAGATTTCTTTTTTCATAAAACCACCATAAATATTTATTTGTAATTATTTATTAGGAGTTCAAGTCAAGATTATAAATTCCGTATCCCGCATCGTTTTTGACAATTTCAATCGTAAATTCTACCGTTTTTCCGCCTACCGTTGTTGTCATAGTCAGCTCATAACTTGAACCTTTTATAGTGCTGTCATAGAGAGCCGAGGAGAATCCGGTATATCTTTCGATTTCAATGCCTTCTTGAAAATCAATGCTTTTTTCTTTTTCAATATTAACGAAAAAATTCTCTAAGTCAGCGGGGCGTTCGGGGTGAAGCATCGTTTCTGCTTTACTGTAATCCTCATCGGCAACGGCGGTAAAAAAATCATTAATATACGCTTTTGCTTCAGAACCCTTTATTCCTCCTTTGCATGCTGAAAGAAGAAAAACACATGAACATAAAACAATTGTGAATATGGCGTTTTTAAGTATTTTTTTCATTTGATGGCATCCTTTCCTTATACGTTATGTCAGTTGTTCAAACAGTGCCGATAATTCCTCATAGCTTTTCGCACTTGATAAAATTACACTGTCATCGGTGATGGTGGCAGGGACGGTGGGTGCAATAATAACTTTATTATCAACACAAATACTAATTGTTTTGCCAACGTTCTCACTCGTTGCAGTTTCGAATTTTTTTGCACCCGTTTTTGTGAAGGCAAACTCAATAAAATAGTTATTATATTCAGAAAATTTAACGTAAACCATTTCTATGTCGTTGTTATCGAGCAAAACGTTGCCATCCTCGTCCCGAAATTCAGCAGTAACGTTACTGCTGAGCTTTGCTTGCTTGTACAGAATTGTGCCGTCGTCCAACACAACCGACGAGTTAACCTGTGAATCATCACCGCTTTGCGAATTGATATCATTTTGTTTTAGCGGTGCTTTGTTGCAAGCTGACATAACAAGAACTAAAGAAATAACGAATAACAATAAACTGATTTTTTTCATAAAATCACCTCTGATATGTAATTATATTATTAAAACGCCAGGGTAGTGCGTTTTTTTAGACGCTATTCAATTTCTGCAATGGAATCTGCTATTTTAAGTAATTCTTCCTCACTAAAATGACCCGGAGTTGTTAATATATACATATATTTCTCATTATGCCAAGTAATTGTTTTGGTATCGTCCTTAACTATTAAAAATGTTGCACCATCATTAATATAGCTTGTAGTAGCATCTTCGGTATCTATGTAGAGAGCAGATGGGGTGATTAGGTCTTGCTGGTATATTATGCATTCATTTGTGGAATTTTTATATTTTATATAGTACGTTGCAAAGCCTTTAACTTCGGTATCATTTACATATCCTTCGGGTAAATACGTAGGTGCATAGAAGGTGGTTATGCCTTGGTTAAAGCTGTCGTCAATATACTCGTCATCAAATACTATTGTTGAAAATCTTCTAAAGGTATGCACAAAGAATTTAACGACAGGTTCTCTTAAAGCCTTTACGCTAAAGGTGAGGGTTGTAAGCACCGCAAGGCAGGCAACAATAATACAGGCAACACGCTTTGCTACCGTGTTTATCATATAAAAGTAAAGTTTTTTCTGTTTGTTTATAAGCTTTTGCATTTTTGCCTCAAACTCGGGCGAAAAGGTGATTTTACGAAGTTCGTCCTTATCGGGCAGTGTGGTCATATAATACTTACAATACTCATCAAATGCACGGTATAGTATATCAAGGTTTTGTTTGGATTTATACATAACTATCTCCATTCACTAAGTGTGGCGGCAAAAGCTTTTTTGGCGCGTTCAAGACGCTTTCTTACAACCGCGTTAGAAACACCCAAGGTATCAGCGATTTCCTTATCGGTAAGGTTGTTATAAAATTTAAGCAGCATAACGTCGCGGTAAATGTCGGGCATTTCCTTAATTTTTTCAACAATAACTTCGAATTCAAGCTTTGAAAAATCAAAGCTTGAAGAAACAGCGGGACTCTGCATATAATTGTCGTCAAATTCTATAGTCGGGTGCTTGCCGTCCTTTTTAAGCATATCCTTACAGATGTTTTCTACAATAATAACGATATATCTTGCCGTTTTGTGACCGTCAATTTCATCTATTTTATTTAAGTGACGTGTGAGCTTTATAAATGCTTCGTGCACAGCATCCTCGGCAAGATATTCATCGTGCAAAAATCCGATAGCCGTATTTTTCATTAAGTGGCGGTATTGCTCGTATAATTTTTCGAATTTAGATTTTTCCTCGACGGTATCCAATAGTCCTAAATAGAAAAGTAGCAAATCAATCACCTTTATCTTAAAATTTTTAATAATTATAGCATTGTTTGTTACATAAATCTACAAAAATCTTTTATTTTTGCGGGATATAAAAAAAGAAATATTTATTTTTAAAAAACTTGTCACAAAACGATTATTTGCATCGTTATTATATAAAACCCTTGGGGGTGTATAGGGGTGTTTATAGCCTTTACAAGTGTTTTTGGTATAATTTTAAGGGATTACTTTATCCTTGGGTTACGTCTTGCTTAATAAATTGCAAATTTAAAGGAGTAATTTCATGTCTGTAAAGAAAAGAATTATCTTATTTTCCACAGCCTTTATATTGATAATAGCCATATCGTTTGTAGTTATGGTTATAAGGAATTCGGATGACGAGCCCGTAACCATTTTTGAAAATATCAGTGAGGTTGAGCAACTGAATTTTAAAAGAAACGATAATTTACGTGACAAATACATTGAAAATATCCCTTATGAGAAAGCATATATCGGCACTGTAAAATATGAAAATATTAAATTTAAAATATTTGCCTATGAATTTAGTAGTATACAGGATGCAAAATCATATTATAGAGCTTGCTCGACTAAAGATTTAGAATTAGACGACGATTTCTGCTATGAGTTTAGCGCCGGTATGTCATCGGCAAAAGGTATGGTCTTTAACGGTAAAAATTTATACCGTATCGAAGCTGGCACAAATCACCTCGACAAAATTCAAAGACATTTAGCATCTGCTTTTACGTTAACGTATGTAGGTGGTGAGGGCTTTGCAGAGCAGACAGAAGACAGCTCTGTGTCTTAATAAAGCTATAATCGATAAAAATATATTTAAGGGAGCGGTGAAGCGTGCAAAAATTTAAAAACATACTAAAAATGGTTTTTTATACAGTGTACGGATTGTTTTCTGCTATGTACACGCCTGCCTTTATGAGTGTTGCTTTTAATTTTGGAAAAGGCATATGCTATAATCCGGAAGGAGCTATGTTTATTCCGGTTGGTATTGTAATTCTACTGGCCATTTTGGCGATAGATATATTGATAATAGTAAAAACCATTAAGTCAAATAATATGACAAAATTAGAAAAGGCTTTTGCAATTTCACTTTTTGCCACATCAAAAATCGTTGGTTTGACGCTGGACCAAAACGGTTGGAGAAATTTTATACACTGTTTTAAGTGGAAGTTTTTGCAATAGAGCATAAAAAGACACAAAAGGGGACGGTTCTGTTGTGTTGTTTTATTCTAAAATAAAAAAGGAGAGCATTTATGGCTAATAGTACAGTGCAGTGTGAGCATTGCGGGACAATTTGCAATTTAAAGGACGGGTTTTGCAAAAATTGTTGGAAAAAGTTGCCCTGTGATAGTCAGCAGAACGATTTTATTATAGATGGTGTCGGTCAATCTGAATGGGAAAATTTTATAGATAAAAATTCGGACCGATACATAGAAGTGTATAAAAAATATGAGGGCAAGAAAATATTTTTGAATATAAATTTGTCGGCGATGTTTTTTGGATTAAACTGGATGCTGTACCGTAAAATGAATAAGCTTGCTTTTATTTCGTATTTTATTTTTGCGTTACTTTCGGTTGTTTTACAAACCCTTTTGTTTATCCCGCACATAGATGAAATGAAGACTTTAAATGAGGATATCGCAGCGTATGAAGCATACCTTGAAGGTGGTGGTCAGACGGTTATATACAACTCGTACGGCACGCGGTATTCACCTGACGTTGTTAAAAAAGGTGCGGCAGCCGAGAAGCAACTATTTGAAATACAGGTAGATATCCTATTAAACAGTTTATGGATAATACCTATTCAGTGTATTTCAGTTGGCTTGCTTGGTGATGCGCTTTATAAAAAGCATATTTTAAATAATATCAAAACAAAAGAGGGCGGAACGTCGGTGGCAAACTTGCTTGGTATGCGAATTTTGTTAAATATTGTGGCATCGGTTGCAGAGCCCTTGCTGATTTTGCCAATGATTTTTCTTATATTAGGTGTATCTTAGGGTTGATTGTTAAAGATGCCGTGTATTTAGAAATGTTGATTAGTATATTTTAGGTGGTGGTCTTATGCGTAAAATTCATAAAGGTTTAATAATAGCAGGTGCTGTGGCAATCACTCTTTCGGTTGCGTTTTTTGTGTTATTTAATTTAAACACCTTTATGGGTAAATCATCTTTGCACCCCGATCTGTCTAAAACGCACACTAAGTATGTGTTGCCGCCGAATATATGTGTAGCACTTTTTAGTTTTGAACCGGAAGAGTTTTTTAACATTGAGTTTGATTTTTATACATCCGAAAACGATTTTCGTCAAAATGCCAGCATAGATAAGGATGGAAATTTAGTTATTTGGTTAACTGAGGAACAAAAAGAAGTTTGGCGTAATGAAAATTCTTGGGGATACAATTTAGAAACGTTGCAAAATAGTGAAAATATTGAAATATCTGATGATTATACAAAAGTAATAGTCAACTGTTATAAAGAAACCGCTACAGGTGATATTGTGTGTTTGGCATTTGGTCATAAATCTTTAGGTATTGAGCAATTGTTAAGTGGGAAAGAGCCAAAATCCATAAATATCAACATAATTTTAAGAGATGGTGTTACCGGGGAAACGGTATATAATGTTTCTTGGCCCAAAGAGAAATTTGAGTACGATTCAGAAAAATATGAATTTAGCAGTATGAAACAAATTTTATAAAGACACAAAAAGCAGACGGGGATTTCTGTTGTGGAACAGCCGTAATAGATATAACAACTAAATTTAAATATAAAAAGAGCAGATGCTTTTCGCATCTGCTCTTTAATTTTTTTCTTCGTCGGTTTCTTCTTGCGTTTCTTCGGGCAGGCGCTCGGCGATTACACGCTCGATTCTACGCTCGTCAACCTCTTCAACCGTAAAGGTGTAGCCCGCAAATTCAATTACGGGGTGCTCGTCTTCACCGGGGATTCGACCAAGCTCCGACATAATGAAACCTGCGATGGTATCATATTCACCATCGGGAATTTCAATATCTAAAATTTCCTCAATTTCCTCAATATCGGTTGCACCATCAAGGTTAAAGGTCGTTTCATTAACCTGTTCGATTTCTTCCTCTTCATTATCATATTCGTCCTGCATATTACCAACGATGGATTCAAGCAGGTCCTCGATTGTAACTATACCGGCAACTCCGCCGTATTCGTCACAAATGAATGCCATTTGTATGCGCTGCTCGTTCATTTCGTTAAAGAGGTCGCCGCAACGCTTAGATTCGGGGAAGAAGTAAGCGGGGCGCAGTATGTTAGCAAGCTTAAAGGATTTAGGTAGGGGCTTGCCCACGTATTTTAAAAGGTCCTTTACAAAGAGTATACCTTTAACGTCGTCAAGGTCCTCCTCATAAACGGGTATACGCGAATATCCGCTTTCAATAGCGAGGGGAAGTATATCGCTTAAACTATCGGTAATTTCTACCGCGTTAACGTCGGTGCGGTGGGTCATAACATCGGCGGCGACAATATCGTCAAACTCAAAGATGTTATTTATCATTTCCTTTTGGCTTTCTTCGATAACGCCCTTTTCCTCACCCGCGTCAACCATCATTCGTATTTCTTCCTCGGTAACCTTCTCCTCACTTGCGTTCGGGTCAAGGCCGAAAAGGCGAACGATTAGGTTGGTCGAGAATGAAAGAATTTTAACAAGCGGTGTGAAAAGTGCCTTAAAGAATGAGAGAATACCTACAATTGCGAATGAAATCTTCTCGTATTTCTGCATTGCAATTCTTTTGGGTACAAGCTCGCCGAGTACAAGTGAGAAAAACGAAATAATTATCGTCACAAGCACAAGCGACAGCGTGTCAAGCCATTCGGGAACTTGAGCAAAGCTAAACCATCCGGCCAAAGTATCGGCAAGGGGACCGGAAAAGTTTTCGGCAGCCGCAGCAGAGGTCAAGAAGCCTGCAAGCGTGATGGCGATTTGAATGGTCGAAAGAAAGTATGACGGATTTTCGGTAAGCTTTAAAATTTTCCGAGCCTTTTTGTCTCCATCCTCGGCCATTTTCTGCATCTTCATATCATTTAGAGTGATTATCGCAATTTCACTCATCGCAAAGAATGCATTAACAAGAATAAGTGCAAAGAGAACAAGTAATTTTACTATTAAATTCGCAGGGTCGTCGTCCATTTTAACTAAACTCCTTTTTATATATAATAATACGACAAGTATACTATAAGACAGTTTTTCTTAAAAGTCAACATAAATTTGTTCGCACGCGTTGGTTAAAAAGGTAAAAAATTGTGAAAATTTTATCATTTTCCAAAATTATTTTTGATATAACTATTTACAATTGGTTTTAAAAGTAGTAAAATATACAATGAATGTAACCGCGGCAATTCGGCGTTGAGTCGGGCCGCAGGTTTCTCATAAATTAAGGGAGGAAATTAAACATGGCAAGACAGTTCAAAACCATGGACGGTAACAATGCCGCTGCTCACGTATCCTATGCGTTTACAGAAGTT